>JBNMGQ010000006.1:0-47749 GCA_050872345.1 Eubacterium sp.
ACTTCTACAACAATTACCGTATTCAAACTAAAACAAAACTGACTCCGCTTGAAAAACGAAATCAGTTTGTTGCTTAAATTTTAATTATTCTACTTTAGGCTTCCTTTTTTTGTACTGTCTGCACAATCTGGGGCAGTTCAGTCAACTGTACCCTTTCAGTTTTATACCATCATAGTGAATTTTGAATCATAGAGATAACGGGCAAAAATAAAAATCACGATAAGCGTTGTTATTGACATATCGGTATCGCTGCAAATGGTCGAGCTACGCTTTGATATATCGTAAACATTTGCAATATCGCTTACAAATTCTTCGTCAACGCCCTGTTTTTTTATCACAAGGTTGTCACCCTTTGTACGCTCTGCAACATAGGAATCTTCACCAAATTCTATCGTCACCTTTTCACTTGCTGCGAAAAACGCTTGCTTAAAGCTGTCGGATTTTTCGTCTTTGATAATACCGTAAGCGACCTCATTACCGTCACTGTCGAAAACATAACAATTTTCACTATTTACAATCGAAGTTGAAAAAGTTTCATTATCCTTAATATTTTCAATATTTTTATCCATATTAAGAAGTTTGTTATGCACAACGGCTACAAGGATTTCGTTTTCGTCATAAACCTTGCACTGCCTCGGAGATTTTACTATTTTAAGTTTCATATCAATCACCACTTAAATATTCGCAAACAGATTTTGACGCTATTGCACCGTCGGCAACAGCAGTAACAACCTGACGGCAATATTTTTGCCTTACATCACCGACTGCGAAAATTGTGTCAACATTTGTTTTGCATCTTTCATCTGTTATCACGCTTTTGTCATCAGCTAATGAAATGCCGTCTAAAAAATCGGTGTTAGGCTTTTGACCTACTGCAACAAAAACCGAATCTGTCAAAAGAGTTTTTCCACTTTTGAGTGTTACGCTTTCAACATTTTTATCACCGTTTATGCTTTTAATTTCTTCACAGAAAAGTATTTCGGTATTATCAAGTTTTTCGAAGGTGGAAACAAGTGACTTCTTTGCTCTAAATTCGTTTCTTCTGTGAATCAAAGTTACCTTTGAGCAAATATTTGAAAGATAAATTGCGTCTTCAAGTGCCGTGTCACCACCACCGACAACGACGGCATTTTTACCCTTAAAATAAGCACCGTCACAGGTAGCACAATATGAAACACCTTTGCCAATAAATTCTTTTTCACCGTTTACACCGAGCTTTTTATGGCTTGCACCACTTGCAATAACTATTGCTTTTGCGTTGATTTCTTTGCCGTCATTCAAAGTAATTTTGCCTTGTTGAACAGATTTAACGCTTGCCGTTATAAATTCGGTTCCGAGATTTTCAGCGTGTTTTCTAAATTTTTGTGCCAGGTCAAAACCACTTATATTTTCAAAACCGAGGTAATTGTCTATGTTCTCGGTAAAAAGCATTTGACCACCCGAAAAATATTCTTTTTCAATTAAAACAACTCTGAGCATTGCCCTTTTAAGATAAACAGCTGTGCTCAAGCCTGCCGGTCCACTGCCGATTATTGCAACATCATATTCCATTTGCAAACTCCTTTATTGCAGAAATAAAGTTATCTATATCCTCATCACTGTGTGCTGTTGAAATAAACATTGCCTCAAACTGTGACGGTGGAATGTAAAAGCCTTTTGAAAGCATAAAACGGAAGAATTTTGCAAACTTTTCTGTGTCGCAATTTTGAACATCGGCAAAAGATTTAACTTTTTTGTCGTTAAAGAAAAATGTTAAAAGCGAACCGATTTGATTCGCATTAGCCTTACCGTCAAAAGCCTCATTAAATGCCGTTGCAATTTTCTTTGCTTTATTTTCGATTTCATCATATATGCTTGGATTTTCTTTTAATATTTTAAGTGTCTCAAGTCCTGCAGCAACAGTAATCGGATTACCTGAAAGAGTACCTGCCTGATAAACATTGCCGATAGGTGCAACAAGGCTCATTATCTCGTCACTGCCGCAATAAGCGCCGACAGGAAGTCCTCCACCTATAATTTTGCCCAAAGTTGTTATATCAGGTGTAACTCCAAAATAGCCCTGTGCACTGTTATACCCAAGCCTAAAGCCTGTTATAACCTCATCAAATATAAGGAGTGAATTATTATCCTTTGTAATTTTACGAAGAAAAGGTAAAAAGTCGTCATCAGGCAATACTACGCCCATATTAGCTGCTACAGGTTCAACAACTACGCCGGCAATATCACCTTTATATTTTGCAAATAATTTTTCAACAGATTCTTTATCATTATAATTTGCAACAAGAGTATAAGCAGTAAATTCACTCGGTACACCGTTGCTGTTAGGAATTGAATTGGTAAGCAAACCCGAGCCACCCTTGACAAGCAAGCTGTCGCTGTGACCGTGATAACAACCTGCAAATTTTATGATATAGTTCTTATTTGTATAACCTCTTGCAAGACGAACGGCGCTCATTACTGCCTCTGTTCCCGAATTAACAAGCCTTACTTTTTCGGCAGACGGTGTCGCATCTTTAATCATTTCGCAAAGTTCAATTTCTTTTTCGCAGGTAGCACCGTAGGTAAGTCCGTTATCAACAGCTGTATGAATTGCCTTTACAACTCTTTTGTCACCGTGACCTAAAATGTTCGGTCCAAATGAGCAAACAAAATCAATATATGAGTTACCTTCTGCATCAACAATTTTGTCATGCTTTGCACTTTTAACTATAAAAGGCTCTACACCGACACTGTTAAACGCACGAACCGGTGAATTGACACCACCCGGCATAACAGCTTTTGCCTTATTTACAAGCTCGTGATTAGTCATTTTTATCCTTCCTTTAGCCAATTTGCCACATCAATTGCGTGATAAGTTATTATAATATCTGCACCTGCACGCTTGATTGAAGTTAATGTTTCAAGAACAATTTTCTTTTCATCTATCCAGCCGTTTTGAGCAGCAGCTTTAACCATTGAATATTCACCACTTACATTATAAGCAGCAATAGGAGTATCAAATCTGTTTGATGCGTCTTTAATTACATCAAGGTATGCAAGAGCAGGCTTAATCATAATTATGTCTGCACCCTCGTCAATATCGGACTGACATTCAATCATTGCTTCTTTTGAATTTCTGTAATCCATTTGGTATGTTTTTCTGTCGCCGAATGACGGTGCACTGCCTGCAGCATCACGAAACGGACCGTAGTAAGCCGACGCATATTTTGCGCTGTAAGCCATAATAGGAGTATTAACAAAGCCGTTTTCGTCAAGTGCGTTTCTTATTGCTTCAACTCTGCCGTCCATCATATCCGACGGTGCAATCATATCTGCCCCTGCTTTGGCAAGTGAAACGGACGCTTTTGAAAGAAGTGTAAGCGTTTCGTCATTAAGTATTTCACCGTGGCAAACAACACCACAATGACCGTGAGAAGTATATTCACAAAGGCAAACATCAGCTACAACCAAAAGTGACGGATATTTTTCCTTAATATGCCTGATTGCATTTTGAGTTATACCGTTGTCATTATAAGCTTCGCTGCCTTTTTCATCCTTATGCTTTGGAATACCGAAAAGCATTATTGCACCTATACCGGCAGACACCACTCTGTCAAGTTCTTCATCGATTCTGTCAATGCTGTATCGATAAATATTCGGCATTGAGTCGATAGGCTCTTTAACATTTTCACCGAAAGTGACAAACATCGGGTAAATAAAATCTTTAGCGTCAAGCCTTGTTTGAGCCACGAGATTTCGGAGTGTATCACTGTTTCTCAATCTTCTTGTTCGTTTCATACTATATCCTCCAAAATTGCATTTGCAATTCCTTTTGCCGTAAATTCCTTTGCAACAATCGGTGCTATGCCTAAGGCTTCAAGCGCTTTAGCCGTTACACTTCCTATTGCAACATATTTTATATCTTCTCGTTTTTCATAATGTTTAAAAAATTCTTTAACACCTTGTGTGCTTGAAAAAGTGACATAATCAAGACTGTTATAATTATCAAAATTCTTTCCCTTTTCAAACACAGTGTCATAAGCGAAAACGGTGTCAAACGAAATATTATTTTGTTTTAACACCTCATCTATGTCATCGCTACCTCTTTTGCACCTTACTGCAAGAACGCTTTTATACTTTCTTTTTGCAATTTCTTTACCGAGTGCAACACCTGTAAAATCATCCGGTACAGCAGTAGCTTTAATACCGAATTTTTCAAGTTCACCTTTAGTTTGTGAACCTATTGCACCATATGAAACATTTGATACGGCACCGTATTTTTCACAAAAAATATCAACAGCCTTGGCACTTAAAAATGCTATAAGGTCATATTTTGAAAAGTCATCCACTTCAAAATCAAGTTTATTTATTTTTGCGTCAAGTAAATCAAAAGTATTTGCGAAATCAATTTCACGCTTTAAACTTTGTTGAATTTTTTCACTGCCCGTAAGTCCTACATTTATTTTTTTTGAAAAATCAAAGCCTGCCGTTTTGCCGACAACTATAATTGCAGGTGGTTTAACTTCATTTTCCTTAGCTTTTTGGTAAATAGTTTCAAGAGTTGCCGTAACCTTAAGCTGATTATCAAGGCTTCCGTTTGAAATAACAGAACAAGGCGTATTTTTGTCAAGTCCGTGTTTCATTAAAAGATTTGATATTTTTTCAAGGTTTGAAAGTCCCATTAAAAATACAAGTGTTGTATTAAGAGTGGCAAGCTTTTTTAAATATTCTTCATCAAGTACACCGTTTTTTGTGTGCCCTGTCACAACGGTAAACGAGCGTGAAAGTTCACGGTGAGTAACCGGTATACCTGCAAGTTCTGGAACACTTAAGCACGAGGACACACCGGGCACAAAATCATAAGCAATATTATTTTCTTCAAGCACCTGCGCTTCTTCCGAACCTCTTCCGAAAACGAACGAGTCACCACCCTTGAGCCTTACGACAACATTATTACCCTTTGCCTCTTCAAGAAGTATTTTATTTATTTCTTCTTGCTTTTTTGAATGAACGCCCGAACGCTTGCCTACATAAATTTTCCTACAATCGGGTTTTGTATAATCAAGAAGTTCATCATTTGCAAGGCTGTCGAAAAGCACAACATCAGCCTTTTTGAGTGCACGAATACCTTTGAGTGTTATAAGCTCAACATCACCCGGTCCTGCACCTACAAAATAAACAAAGCCCATTACATAAAGTCCTTTTCTATCTGTTTTAAATCAAACCGGTTATATTTTTTATATCTCAATTCATTGTCGATTTTTTTCATAACAATGACATTATTTTCAATTTCCACTGCACCGACACATTCCACGCACGAAGCGTCAAGAAGTGTCATAATCTGCCTTTCGTGGTCAAGGCAAACTGCTGTTTTTTCATCATTTATCTTATTTAAAATTTTCTTTAATTCAATATCATTTTGCCTGTTTTCAATGGCGATAATACCCTGACAGGCAGCCGGAACCATATCGTCTGTCGACAAAATTTTATATTCAAGCTCATCATCTTCGCCGAAAATACCGAGCCTGTCAAGACCTGCTTTTGCAAGTACAACGGCGTCATACAAACCGTCTTTCATCTTTTGCACTCTTGTAGGCACATTGCCACGCAAAGGTAAGCAGACACTGTTTTTATATAAAGCAAGTATTTGAACACTTCTCCTCTTTGAACTTGTACCGATTATTTTTATTTCTTTTGTTGATTTTTTGTATACAAGAACATCTCTTACATCTGCACGCTCAAGCACTGCACCGATTTCCAAGCCTTTTGGTAAAGAAGTCGGCATATCCTTAGCCGAATGAACAGCTATGTCAATTTCACCGTTCAAAAGCATTTGTTCAAATTCATCAACAAAAACGGCTTTACCACCGAAAGTATCAAGTGGCGAAGTCTGATTTTTATCACCCTGAGTTTTAACAATTATAAGTTCAGCCTTAACGCTTGTGTCAGCATTTTCAATTTTTTTAGCTGTCATTTTTGCCTGAACAAGAGCAAGTGCACTGCCCCTTGTTCCTATTTTAACTGTATTCATCATAAAATTTTTCAAGTAATCTTTTTCGTTGGTTATATGGTATATTTTTATCTATAAGTTTTTTTCGATATTGAGATAGCTTTTCAATTTTTTCTTCAATATCAAGTGGTAAGTTTTCTTCTATTTCATCACGAATTTTTGCCGACGCCGTAGGAGATGCGCCCATAGTTGACACCGAAACAACCAAATTTTCCTTTACAATCATAGCAGGAAAAATAAAATCGGATTTATCCTTATCATCGACAATATTTACAGGGATTTTTCTTTCTTTGCACGACAAATATATTGCTGTATTTACATATTCGTCATTCGTGGCACCGATTACAATATCGTAATCATCCACATCGTTTTGCTCAAAATCTTTTAGTATAACTTTATCATAATCAAATTTAATTTCACTTGATAAAACAGTTATATCGGCTTTAAATTTTGAAAGAATTTTCAGCTTGTGCAAAGCAATATTTCCACCACCGACAATAAGTATTTTTTTATTTTCCAAATTATACAGCATCGGAAAGTACATTTTGCTTACCTCTTTCAAGATTGTTTTTAAGTATCAATTTATACTCGTCAAATTCTTCTAAAATAATTTGCTGTGCCTCTTTAATGCTTTTTAATTTTTCAAGGCTGTTTTTCTTTGAAAGAGTTTCAAAAAAGTCAACATCAACAAAATTTGTTTTTCTTTCAATTCGTCGATCAATATCAAAAGGCACGGACAAATCGATAAAAAGCTGATTTTGCCTTATTAAATTTTCACATAAATCATAGTCAAAGATTAAGTGAGGTGACGAGGTAGCAGTGATTACAATATCGGCATTTTCAAGGTAATCATATCTTTGTTCAAAAGGAATCGTATCGTAATTTGTACCGACTGTGCCACCACAACTTCTTTGCGTCACAACCAAAGGCAAATTATATGACACGATATTTTTAGCTATAACAGAGCCGAGTTCACCTGTTGCGCCGACAAGAAGAATTTTACCCTTGCACTCATTACTTTTGTAATATTCCTTCGCATATTTTGACGAAAGAGTTGCAAAAGATGTTGCCGACTTTGAAAGAAGAGTTTCGCTCTTAACTCTTTTAGAGCAGTTGAAAGCTTTTTGAAATGCGATATTAAGTTCCTTGTTTGAAATTTTGTTTTCAAGCGAAAAATAATATGCTTTTTTCATCTGCCTTGCAATATCGTCCTCACCTTTAAGCATTGATTCAAGACCACAGGTAACAGAAAAAAGGTGCTTTACAGCATCGTCATTTTCATAAAGAGAAAGCAAATTCTTAATATCACACGGCACACTAAGGCAATTTAATACAAACGACGGTTCACACAAAAAATAAATTTCACTTCGATTACAGGTGAAAAGTGCAACAAGACTGCCGACCTTGTTTGAAAGGCTAAGAATTTCTCTTTTAGTCAGCGAAAACTTTGACCTAACATTTGAATCGGCAGTTTTGTAATCTAAACTAAGACAGTACATTTATTTCCTCTTTAGAAACATTTTTGTCCTTGTCAATTATAAAGGCATTTAAAACAGGATTGTCGTTATCCATAAGCGACAAAATCAAATATCTGATTTTAGTATCAAGCGCAAGTCTTTTATCCTCTTCACTCGGTCTTGATGGGCTTTTGGGATGTGAATGCCAATTACCCAAAAGTACATATCCGTTTTGCCTCATATCCTTAATCGATTGCAATTGAGCCTGTGGCGACATAGTAAAATGCTCGTTTGAATGGTCGGTGTTTTCAAGAAGATAAACCTTTTTTACATATTTATCATCACCGTCAATAACACCACCGAGAAGTCCACAAGCCTCCTCAGGCAAATTATTTTCAGCGTGTGAAAGTATTAAATTGTAGTCATCTTTAGTTATGTAAATCATTGTTTCACCTTATTTATCCTCACAAACTGCCTGCTCATAATCGATAAGCTCGGTTATAGTCGGGTTATCACCACAAACTGCACAGCTATGGTGATTGTCAGGAAGTTTGATTGTGTGAAATTCCATTTTAAGTGCATCAAAGGTTAAAAGCTTACCGACAAGCAAATCACCCTTACCGATAATATATTTAATTGCCTCCATTGCCTGAAGTGAGCCTATTACGCCACCCATAGCACCGATTACGCCTGCTTGCTTACAGGTAGGAACGGCATCCTTTGGAGGTGGGTTTTTAAACACACAACGGTAACAAGGGCCTTCACCCGGTACATATGTCATAAGCTGACCTTTAAAACGGATTATACCTGCATGGGAGAAAGGCTTTTTAGCCATAACGCATGCATCGTTGATAAGGAATTTTGCAGGGAAATTGTCTGTACCGTCCAAAATAAAATCATAATCCTTGATAAGGTCCATAATATTAGTTGAGTCAACAAACATACGGTATGTATTAACCTTAACATCAGGGTTAATAGCCTCCATAGTTTCCTTTGCAGACTTAACCTTTGCTTTGCCAATATCGGCAGTGGTGTGGATTACCTGCCTTTGAAGATTTGAAAGGTCAACCTCATCGGCATCAACAATACCGATTGTACCTACACCTGCAGCTGCAAGATACAAAGCTGCAGGAGCGCCCAAGCCACCTGCACCGATAATGAGTACCTTTGCATTAAGCAGCTTTTGCTGACCTTTTACACCGACTTCCTTAAGAATTATGTGGCGTGAATAGCGTTCAAGCTGTTCGTTTGAAAACATTAGGCTTGTCCTCCTCCCATAAAATAGAGAAATTCTACTGCATCATTATCGTTAAGCTTTGTTGTAGGAAAAGCGTCTCTGTCAACAAATTCATCATTAACGGTTACCGTTACATATTCTGCGTTTTCTACATTTTCCTTTTCAATAAGCTCGCTTACGGTGATACCGTCTGCGTACTCTTTCTTTTCGCCTGCTACTGTAATAATCATATCAAAGTCCTACCTTTTCTAAAATATCTTCTTTTGAAAGCATACCGACCGTTCTGTCAACTTCATTGCCGTTGACAAAATAAAGAAGTGTCGGTGATGCACTTACTTCATATTTCTGCGCAAGAGATGAATCAACATTTACATTCACCTTTGCAATTTTAACCTTTCCCTCATAGTCGTCCTCAATATCACCCAAAACAGCACTCATTGCCTTACACGGAATACAGCTGTCGGAATAAAAATCGAGAATAACAGGATTTTCGCTTTTTAAAACCTCTGTTTCAAAATTGCTTTCGTTTATCCTTATCGACATTATTCATCTTCTCCTTTTTCAACAATAAGAGTATAAGTTCCGTCCTCATTATCAAGGAGTTTTTTAATCTTATGACCCTCTTCCTTCATACTGCGTGGTACATTTTGAACAGGCTCGCCGTCATTCATTTTGACAGCTAAAGTTTGACCGACTTCAAGTTCTTCAATTGCGCACTTAGCTTTAACAAAGGTTATAGGGCACACAACATCTGTAATATCGACTGTGCCGTCTGTTACATAATCAGCCATTGTAAACCTCCTGTAATTTTGCTTTGAGTTTATCTTCACCGACACGCTCAAGTGTTTTTCTGAATCTTTCACTCGGCTTTGCATTTTCTTCAAAGAAGTCAATTGCAGCGTCGGTTACTTCAAATAATTTTTCTTCACTTGTGATAAGTGGTAAAAGCTCGTCGCCTTTAACAATATCATTACCGAATGTTCCACCAAAGGAAACGATATATGCGCTGTCGCCAACCCATGCGTCGGTTGGGCAGGATTTTACGCATCTGCCACAGAAGTTACATTTTGACTTATCGAGCACAATATCACCGTTATCGCCGAATGAAAGTGCACCTTTTCTGCAAGCCTTAATACAAACGCCACAGGAAATGCAATCCTCTTTAACCCATTTAACATCAAGAGCGCCTTTTATACCTACATCATTTTCCTCTGCTTTAAGGCAGTTGTTTTGACAGCCGGTTACACCGAACTTAAACTTATGAGGAAGTTCTCTGCCGAAGTATCTTCTGTTAAGTTCATCTGCAATTTTCTTAGTGTCGATATTACCACTCGGGCAAACAGCGTTACCCTGACAAGCCGTAACCGTTCTTACTCTCGGTCCACATACGCCCGGCTTAACTCCACCTTTCGCAAGTTCAGCTTTAACCTCTTCAATATCGTCGAAATTGATAAAGGGTATTTCCACGCCTTGCCTTGAGGTAAGGTGAACATAACCTTTACCGTACTTTTCGGCAACTTCGCTTATTTTCTTAAGATTTTCTGCAGTAAGTTCTCCACCAACCGTTTGAAGTCTTAAAGAAAACATATTTTTCTGCTTTTGCCTCATAAAGCCACCCTTTTTAAGAGCAGCAAAATCTACTTTAGCCATAATTACTCCTTGTTAATTTCATCATAAGCCGATTTAAAATCTAAAATTAAATCGTTTATATCTTCAATGCCTACGCTTATCCTGATCAAATCGTCATAAACACCGGCAGCATTTTTTTGACTGTCACTTGAATGAAGCGCAATAGTTGACGCAGGGTGAATGACGAGTGTTTTAGTGTCGCCGATATTTGAAACGATTTTCGGTATTTTCAAATGATTTATAAAATCAAATGCTTTTTGCATACTGCCCACCCGAACAGTCAAAATTGCACCGTACTTATCACCGAACATCTGATTTGCAAGATTATGATAGCTACTGCTTTCAAGACCCGGGAAATTCACCGTAATTCCGTCAAGAGTTGACAAATATTTTGCAAGACTGAGTGCATTACTGCAGGCACGCTCAACTCTAAGCGACAAAGTTTCAATACCGATACTGTTCAAGAAAGCCGTTTGAGCTGCCATTGCCGAACCTATATGCTGGTGAGTGGTTGCTCTGATTTTAGCAGTATACGCAAACGGTCCGAACTTTGAATATGATTTAAGCAAAGGAAAACGCTCAAAATCGACCTTGATATTTTTACTTACCGTGATTATTCCACCGATTGCCGTAGACGAGCCGTTAATATATTTTGAAGTTGAATTTATTACTATATCTGCACCGAGTACTAAAGGATTGCACAAAAGAGGAGTTGCAACGGTATTGTCTATAAACAAAAGGCAACCGTTATTGTGCGCAAGAGTTGAAAGTGCTTTAATATCAGTTACATCAAGCTTTGGATTGCCTATAGTTTCGGCAAAAAGAATTTTTGTTTTTTCTCCTATAAGCTTATCAAATGACGAAACACTGTTATCTTCTGCGTACTTTACATCGATGCCGAATGATTTTATATCCTCAAACAAATCAATCGTACCACCATAAAGTGACGGACTTGCAATTATTTCATCACCTGATTGAATAATATTAACTATACTGTTATATATCGCTGCCATACCCGACGAAGTTGCAACACTTGATGAGCCGTGCTCCAAAAGAGTAATTCGTTTTTCAAATGCATCAACGGTAGGGTTTGTAAGTCTTGTATAGCAATAACCCGGCTTTTTGTTTGAAAACAAATCGGCAATGCTTTCGGCACTTTCGTGTTCAAATGCACTCGTTTGATAAATCGGAGTTACCGTTGCTCCACTGTCGTTTTTTATGTTTGGATGAAGCAAAAGTGTATCAAAAGAATATTCTTCCATTTTTTCTCCTTAGATTATCCAGAAGTTGTCACTGCAAACAATTCTTCTGTATGTTTCAAACTTTGACCATTTGTTATAGAATGTCGCTGTTTTATCATTTTCGATATGATTAAATTCGTAAAGGAAGTTTTGCAAATCGGCATTAGATTTAATCTTTAACGCAAAACCTCTTACATCAGTAACAGGAAGTCCCGAATAAGAATAATCGTCAAGTGAAATTATATCTTCAATCTGCTTGTTTCTGATAAGGACAGCTGCATTGCTTTCAGGAGAAACAATATCGAAATAGTCAGGATATTTAAAACTTTCGCCCTCAACATTAACCTTGTCACCGACCTTATATGTAACATCACTTTCCTGCTTTTTAAGAAAAGCATTTTCAAGATTGAAATAAAATTCTTCAAATACAAAACCGTCAATATTTATTTCACCGTTTGAAAAATAAGGCTTCTTGTAGGTATCGCTTTCAAGCTGTTCAACAACACCACAGGCACAAGTCATATGACTTACACGGTCAATAAGAATGAATCCTCCGAGTGCCTTGTTATCATTAAACTTTTGAGCAATAATTTTTTCTGCAAATTCAATTTCACAATAAGCAATTTCGTTTTTAACAAGCTTTGTATCTTCAATATGCTTGCCTGAGTTTACATCAATTTTATATTCGATTTTTTTGACGGTTGCAGGAATATGCTTTGTACCGAGCTTTAAAATATATTCCTTACCGAGTGTAAGCTCGTCATCGTCCATCCAAAGCACGGTTGATTTGATACCCTTTGACGCTTTGATTTTTGAATTTTTTGATACGAGCACACAACCACGGGAAACATCAACCTCTTTTGAAAGCTGAATATTAACAGGCTGACCGAGTGTGGCACTCTTGACTTCGTCAAAGCCTACTATAATGCTTTTAACCGTAGCCTCCTCTTCGCTCGGAAGAGTTTTGATAACATCGCCGACTGCGATACTTCCACCTTCGACTTGACCCTGAAAACCTCTGAAATTATGGTTTGGTCTGCACACCCTTTGAACCGGCATACAAAATTCGTTGTCACTTTCAGGTTCTTTAATCTCAACATTTTCAAGATATTCTAAAAGTGGCTCGCCCTTGTACCAAGGCATATTTTCGCTCTTAGTTGTTACATTGTCACCTGCCGTTGCACTGACAGGAATAATCTTTACATTTTCAAGCTTGAGTTCGTTTGAAAGTTCTTCTATTTGAGAAGTTATATTATTAAATGTTTCCTCACTGTAATTTGCAAGGTCCATTTTGTTTACTGCAAAAACAAAATAGCGAATACCCATAAGCTTGCATATTCTTGCATGTCGCCTTGTTTGAACAAGTACACCCTGTGTTGCGTCAATAAGAATTACAGAAAGGTCAGCAAAGGACGCACCGACAGCCATATTTCTTGTATATTCCTCGTGACCCGGTGTATCAGCAACGATAAACGAACGCTTATCGGTAGTAAAATATCTGTAAGCCACATCAATAGTGATACCCTGCTCACGCTCTGCCATAAGTCCGTCAAGCAAAAGAGAATAGTCAATCTCGCCACCACGAGAGCCGACCTTACTGTCAAGCACAAGTGCCTTTTCCTGGTCTGCATAAAGCAGTTTGGAATCATAAAGGATATGACCTATAAGGGTTGATTTACCGTCGTCAACACTTCCACAGGTTATAAATTTAAGCAAATCATTCATTAGAAATATCCCTCCCTTTTTCTCTTTTCCATACTTGCTGCACCACCGTCGTTGTCAATAACACGGCTTGTACGCTCGGACTCAACGCTCGCAAGAGTTTCGTCTATAATTTCATCAAGAGTTTTTGCCGTACTTTCAACAGCACCTGTAAGTGGATAGCAACCGAGTGTACGAAAACGAACAGATTTCATCATCGGTTTTTCACCCGGCTGTAATCTCATTCTGTCGTCATCAACCATAATAAGATTACCGTCACGCTCAACAACAGGTCTTTCGTCTGCAAAGTAAAGTGGAACTATATCTATATTTTCACGCTTGATATACTGCCAAATATCCTTTTCCGTCCAGTTTGAAATAGGAAAAACTCTTATGCTTTCGCCCTTATTGATTTCGGTATTATAAAGTTTCCACATTTCCGGGCGCTGATTTTTCGGGTCCCAAGCATGAGATGCGTTACGGAAAGAGAAAATCCTTTCCTTTGCTCTCGATTTTTCCTCATCTCGTCTGCCACCACCGAAAGCAGCAGTAAAGCCGTATTTATTGAGTGCCTGCTTTAATGCCTGAGTTTTCATAATATCGGTATATGATGAGCCGTAGTCAAATGGATTGATGCCTTTTTTAACTCCGTCCTCATTTATATATTCAAGCATTTCAATGCCGTATTTTTTTGCTACCTTATCCCTAAACTCAATCATTTCGTGGAACTTCCATGTAGTGTTTACATGGAGAAACGGAAACGGAGGTTTTTCAGGATAAAACGCTTTGAGCGCCAAGTGAAGCATAACAGAGGAGTCCTTGCCTATCGAATAAAGCATAACCGGCTTTTCACATTCGGCTGCAACTTCTCTTATTATGTATATTGCCTCAGCCTCAAGAGCATCAAGGTGTGAAAGTTTACTCATACATAATCTCCTTAGTTAATATTTGTTTGAATTTTTTGAATTTACATCAACACTTATTTTTGTGCCGTCATATTTTTCGATATTCCAGCGAAGAATGTCGCCGTCTTTTTTAACATTAAGACTGCTTCCTCTGCCACCTATATCTGCACCGAGGAAAAATTTGATTGCACCGACATTGCATTCCTTAACGCAGGAAACACAACCCCAGCATAAATCAGGATATTTCATATATGCCTTTCCGTCTTTTTCGCTTATCAGCGTACCGGGGCAAACATCGGCACATCTAAAACAGCCTACACATTTATCGCTGTCAATTCTTATGCTCATAATGTTCCTCCTTTATCAGAGGTACTTTAAATGTTTCAATTTTGCCGTTTTTCATAACGGAATTTATGTAACATTTAAAATCATCATTTTGATTTGGATAGCTTAAGTTTTCGTTAAAGGTATGCCAACGGGTTTCCTTTCTTGCCTTTAAGTGAGCAATAAGCGCAAGGCATACGCAGAGCCTTTCCTTAAGTTCAAAAATCAACATAAGCTCGTGCATATCATTTGCCTTCAAATCATTTGAAAGAGAAATAATATGCTCAATTTTTTCCTTAGCCAAATCAAGCTGTTTTTCATTGAATCTGTAATTTACGGATATACCACCTGCATACTCGTCCATTACCTTTTGCATAGCTTCTTCAAGGTCTGAAACAGTAAACGGCGATGAATTATTTTCAAAATATTTTTCGTATTTAGGTGCGTAAAACTCAGCTTTACCATTTGGTTTGTAATTTTTAATGATACTTTCTGCAGCAATTTCACCCTCGGCAAGGGCACCGGTTACATATTTTTGAGGGCAACCACCTGCTACATCACCTGCAGCATAAAGTCCGTCAAGAGTTGTCTTTCTGTCAGTATCAACCCAAAAACCGGACGCTGTATGTCCACCTACTATATACGGCTCAGTACCACAAATTTCAACATCCTGTTCGCTCGGTGCTTTGCCACTTTCAATCCATTTAAGCGTTTGGCTCGGTGCCATATTGAGATACGCCTTAAGAAGTGAATCGTCCTTATCCTTTGATATACCGGAAGTTTTAAGATAGCAAGGACCGTTACCGATTTGATTTTCCTCAACAGTTCCAAAAACTCTTTCGCTTGTAGTCAAGCCGTATTTAGTTTCGTAGACCTCACCTTTTGAGTTAATTTGTTTTGCACCGACGCCCTGAGCAATGGTACCAGTAGGAGCAATCGTATCTTTACACCTCAGCGCTACAAAACGCATTTCAAAAGTTGTCATCTCTGCACCTGCTTTAAGACCCATTGCATAGCCTGCGCCGGTATTAAACGGTGGATACCACATTTTATGCTTTGAAAAGCCCGGATTGTTTGGTTTATAAAGTCCACTTGCGCCACCAGTTGCAATAAGCACAGAATTTGCATAAATTATGTACTGCACATTTTCTTTTATACTAAAGCCTGCAGCGCCGTAAACTTTTCCGTCTTTTACAAGCAAATCGGTTATATTGACAAAATTTAATACATCAACATTTTTTGCACTCTCTACAGCCTTTGCAAGTATCGGCTTAAAGTTTTCGCCGTTGATTTTAATATTTCGATTACCTCTTGCTACATAATCGCCGTTTTCATCCTTAAGAATTACAAGACCTAATTCTTCCATTTTCTTTGTACACGAATTAAATCTTTTTGCTGCTGACAAAAGTAAGTCATACCTTACAATTTCATTTGCGTCATTAATGGCATATTCAACATAGTCCTCAGGTTTTTTGCCTTTGACTATATAAGCGTTTATCGCATTAACACCTGCAGCAAGGCAACCACTGCGCTTTATATTTGCCTTTTCTGCAATCAATACCGAAAGATTTGATTTCTCACTGAGTGTAAGCGCAGCATAACAGCCTGCCGTACCACCACCGATTATCAAAACATCCATATTGATTGTTTTAGTTTCTAATTTCATATATTACTTATCCTATAGTTTTAGTATGATTTGTATTCAAAATAAATTTGTGGATAAATACCTTTCGCCTGTGTCAGGTAAAATCACCACAATATTTTTATCCTTATTCTCTTTTCGCTTTGCAATTTCAACAGCTGCGCAAAGTGCTGCGCCCGATGACGAACTGACAAATACGCCCTCTTTTTTTGCAATGTATCTTGTCATATCGTAAGCTTCGTTGTTGCCAGCCTTAATTATTTCATCAATAAGGCTTAAATCAACAACATCAGGAATAAATCCTGCACCGATACCTTGAATCCTGTGTGGACCCGGCTTTTCGCCTGATAAAACAGCAGAAGTGGCAGGCTCAACTGCAATTATTTTTACATCAGGATTTTTCTCTTTAAGATATTTAGCAGTACCTGTAATCGTTCCACCTGTTCCGACTGCCGATACGAAGAAGTCTACCTGACCGTCAAGGTCGTTATATATCTCAGGTCCGGTAGTTTCGTAGTGAATTTCAGGATTTGCTTTATTTTCAAACTGATGAGGAACAAAAGAATTTTCAATTTCCTGCGACAATTCTTTAGCTCTTTTTATTGAGCCCTTCATTCCGTACATACCCGGTGTAAGTACAACTTCTGCACCCAAAGCTTTTACAATTTTTCTTCTTTCAATGCTCATTGAATCCGGCATGGTAAGTATCAGTTTAAGTCCTTTAGAGGCACAGGTAAATGCAAGAGCGATACCTGTGTTTCCACTTGTAGGCTCAATAATCGTAGTGTCCTTATTAACAAGACCTTTCTTTATTGCGTCCTCAATAAGTGCGTTACCTACTCTGTCCTTAACACTTCCCATAGGATTAAACGATTCGATTTTCGCAATAATATTACCACCGAGTTTTTTGTCCTCTTTAAGCCTGTTAAGCTTTAAAAGTGGTGTGTTTCCTATTAAATCCGAAATGCTTTCATATACCTTCATACGCAAACCTCTTTTCTGATTTAACTCATAATAGCATTCTATTCCTACTTTGTCAATTGGATTAGTATATTTTAGATATAAAAAAATAAATAGGCAACAAAAGTCACCTATTTTTTATATAATATAATTATAGTTTTTGCTGTTTGCTCTATCAATCAAATCCTGAATGGTAGATGAATCAACATATTCGTTTATTACATCATAAAGCCCCTGCCAAAACTCAAGCGTTTCGCAATATGCACTGCGTTCACAATTATTTTGCTTATCCTTAAGGCACGCAACAGGCGCAAGTGAGCCTTCGCAAACTCGAAGCACCTCACCGACAGTGCATTTATCAGGATTTACGCAAAGCATATAACCACCTGCATTTCCTCTTACGCTTCTTATATATCCTGCCTTTGAAAGAATGGCTGCCACCTGTTCAAGATACTTTACCGAAATGCCCTGACGCTTTGATATATCCTTAAGTGGAACAGGTGCTCCACTTGAATGCCTGCCTATGTCTATCATTACTCTTAACGCATATCTGCCTTTTGTAGAAATCATTGCTCGTCTTACCCTATCTGTTTAATATGATTACAAATATATTTTATCATATATTTTTCCACTGTCAATCTTAATTAAACATTAATTCAAGTTAAGCTAACCAAAAATTTCATCTGATATAATAACATTAAAAGCAATTTTTATCACGAACAAACCTTACAAGCTCGTCTGCCCTTTGGTACGGATTTGCCACTTGAGATATTCTTTGACCTGCCGAGTGTCGGGCAATCTTTAGTTGTGTGATACACTTTACCTGTTGACACCCAGTAATATTTTGCCGATTTAGTTTTCTTTTTAGTTGATTTTTTTGCAGATTTTGATAATGATTTCTTAACATATATCGGCTCGGAATCGGACCAAGAGGAGTATACTGTTTTGTTACCGTCTTTTTTATAAGTTCTGACTTTTACGAAATAAGTTGTTTTAGTTTTCAACCCTTTAACGGTTTTTGAACCTTTTGTATTATCCTTAACTTTGACCCTTTTGTCATTTTCAAAATTATGTTTTGTCGAATACCTAATTTGGTACCCGTCAACGCTGTCATAAGTTTTATACTTAACCTTAAAACCACCGTCAACTGTTGAAGTACCGGTAATATAAGTTGCTTTTGGCTTATCACTGCCAGCATAAGCAAAAGAATAAGTTGAAACAGTAAATGTTAATGCAGTAATTAAAGATAAAATTATACTTATTATCTTCTTCATAATATCACCTCAAGCTAAATATAGCATATAAGTGTTAAATTGTAAACAAAAAGACTCCGAATTAACGGAGTCCTTAATTATGCATTTTTGATTTGAATATCAGTAAGCTTACTCGGATGCTTATTTGGATTACGAAGAATAATAGGTTCTTCACCGTTTCTTACAGCATCTTCAGTAATAATTACCTTTTCAACAGTGTAATCACTCGGCACTTTAAACATTAAATCCTGAAGCACCGATTCAAACACACTTCTAAGTCCTCTTGCGCCTGTTTTACGCTCTAAAGTAATATCTGCAATAGCAGTAAGAGCTTCCGGTTTAAATTCAAGTGTGACATTGTCAAACGCAAAAAGCTTTTGATACTGCTTAACAATAGCATTTTTAGGCTCAGTCATAATCTTGATAAGTGCATTTTTGTCAAGATTTTCCAAAACAGTAATTACAGGAATACGACCGATAAGTTCAGGTATAAGACCGTACTTAACTAAATCGTGCTGTTCCGTCTTTTTCATAATATCGGTAGTGTCAATCTCTTCGCTTTCAATATCGGCACCGAAGCCCATTGATTTGCCACCGATTCTCTTTTCAATGATTTTCTCAATGCCGTCAAAAGCACCACCACAAATGAAAAGAATGTTGGAAGTATCTATCTGAATAAATTCTTGCTGCGGATGCTTTCTGCCACCTCCCGGCGGAACATTTGAAACAGTACCCTCAAGAATTTTAAGAAGTGCCTGCTGAACGCCCTCGCCACTTACATCACGAGTAATTGACCTGTTTTCGCTCTTACGGGAAATCTTATCGATTTCATCGACATAGATAATACCTCTTTCGGCTTTTTCCACATCGAAATCGGCAGCCTGAATTAAGCGAAGCAAAATATTTTCAACATCTTCACCAACATAACCGGCTTCTGTAAGAGTAGTAGCATCTGCAATAGCAAACGGTACATCAAGAATCTTAGCAAGAGTCTGCGCAAGCATAGTCTTACCTACACCGGTTGGACCGAGGAGCATAATATTACTTTTTTGAAGTTCAACTTCACCTTTGGCATTATTTGAATAAATGCGCTTATAGTGGTTATAAACTGCAACAGAAAGAGCTATTTTAGCATCCTCCTGACCTATAACATATTCGTCAAGCTTTGCTTTAATTTCCTCAGGCTTAGGTAAAACTCTTTCAGCCCTTGCAGAGTCGGTATGTGGAATATCAGGTGATGAACTTTGATTAACTAAATCATAGCAAAGTTGAATACACTCATCACAAATAAATACACCCGGACCTTCAATAAGCTTGTGAACTATAGTTTCAGGTTTGCCGCAAAAAGAACATCTTTCAACGCCGTTAATTGGATCATCAGTAATCATATTACCGTCCCCTTTAATTATCTCTTATCAATAACTTTATCAACAAGACCGAATTCGAGCGCTTCCTGAGCAGTAAGCCAGTTATCTCTGTCAGTTGCAGCAGTTAATTCTTCAACAGTTTTGCCGCAATTTTCTGCCATAATTGAATTAAGTTTTTTCTTAGTTTGTAAAATATGGTTTGCTGCAATTTCAATTTCGGTTGCCTGACCTTCAGTTCTGCCGAGAGGCTGATGAATCATAACCTCTGCATTAGGAAGACAAATTCTCTTACCCTTAGCACCACTTGAAAGAAGGAATGCACCCATAGATGCAGCCATACCCATACAAATTGTTGATACATCGCATTTAATGTACTGCATTGTATCATAAATAGCCATACCGTCTGTAACCGAGCCACCCGGGCTGTTAATATAAAGGCTGATATCTTTATCCTTATCCTGACCTTCAAGGAAAAGAAGTTGCGCTACAACAAGAGAAGCTGTTGTAGAATTAACTTCATCGGATAAAACAATAATTCTATCATTTAAAAGTCTTGAATAAATGTCCATTGAGCGCTCGCCGGCGCTTGTTTGTTCAAGTACATATGGAACTAATGCCATATTTATCATAACCTTTCGTATATAATATTACTCTGCCCACCAAAAAAGCGGACAGAGATTTCGTAAAAATAATTATTCCTTAACTGCTGAATCAACAATAAGGTCAATTGCCTTCTTAGTTTTAACATCTGAAGCAAGCTGTTCTGCAGGAATAGCATTTTTAATCTGCTCAGCTTCCATCTGATACTGTTCAGCAAGCTTTGCAACTTCAGCATCGATTTCTTCTTCAGTAGCTTCAAGCTTTTCAGCGTCAACAATTGCTTCAAGAGCAATAGAAGCCTTAACCTGCTTGTCAGCGCCATCCTTAAATGTAGCCTTGAAAGCATCCTTATCCTGACCGAGATACTTAAGGTATGTATCAAGGTCAATACCCTGCATCTGAAGTCTGTAAGCGTAATCCTGAACCATTTCATCTACACGCTTGTCAACCATACACTGTGGAACTTCACATTCCATATTGTCGATAACCTGCTCGATAAGCTGATTTTCAAAATCGTTCTTAGCTTCTTCAGCCTTTCTTTCGTCCATCTGCTTCTTAAGGTCAGCCTTAAGTTCGTCAAGAGTATCAAATTCAGATACATCCTTAGCAAATTCGTCATCAAGTTCAGGAAGTTCCTTAGCTTTAATTTCGTGAATCTTGCACTTAAATACAGCTTCCTTACCTGCAAGCTCTTCGGCATAATCTTCAGGGAATGTTACATTAACATCAAATTCCTCGTCACTCTTATGACCTGCAACCTGTTCTTCAAAACCAGGAATGAATGAGCCTGAACCGAGTTCAAGTGGATAATTTTCGCCTTTACCACCTTCAAAAGCAACACCGTCAACAAAGCCTTCAAAGTCGATTTCTGCTGTGTCGCCCATTTCTGCTGCTCTGTCCTCAACAGTAACAAGACGAGAGTTACGGTCACGCATATTTTCGATTTCCTTGTCAACATCTTCATCGGTAGCTTCTGTAGGAAGCATAGTAGCCTTAAGACCCTTATAATCGCCAAGCTTAACTTCAGGATAAACTGTGACTTTCATTTTCATCTCAACGCCTTCGTTCTTGCTCATAACAGGAACATCAAGGTCGTATGGAGTATCAACAGTTCTGAGACCTGCTTCTTCAATAGCTTCTGTAACAGCCTGTGGATATACGATTTCAAGAGCTTCTTCATAGAAAGCGCCTTCGCCGTAAACCTTTTCAATCATACCCTGAGTAGCTTTACCCTTACGGAAGCCCGGAAGCTGGATTGACTTTCTCTGCTTCATATATGCAGATTTACAAGCATCTGTAAACACCTCAGGTGTAACAGTAACTTCAATTTCATAAACATTTGTATCTATTTTATTAGATGATTTAAGTGCCATGGTAATGACCTCCTATCAATTAAATTCTAATCACCGAAGTGGCATTATAACATATATTTCGTATAATATCAAGTTTTTTATATTCAATTTATATTAAACAGATTGTTAATATTTTATAAAAACAATATATTTTTAAAATTTTTTAATTAAAAGCGGTACAAATTTCAACCTGTCGGCAGATATTAATTTAAAATCAATACCGTCATATGTATCGTCAAATGCATATTTGGCAGCCACACCGTGAAGATGCCCATAATAACATTTTTTTATTCCTTTTTCTTTTAAAAGATTTAAAATCTCCTCACAGCACTGATTTTCCGTAACCGGTGGATAATGAAGAAAAACTATCTTTTCATCATTTTGGGCTGCTTCAATAGAAGTTTTAACTCTCATAACTTCACGGTTAAGCACCTTTTCGTTGTGTTCCTCTTCACTGTCAAAAAACCATCCACGACTGCCGCAAACCGAAAAAGTATCAAAATCAACAGCGCTGTTATGCAATATTGTAATTGTATCATAGCCGTTTTCTTCAATAAACTTATTCATTTTGCTCATTGTATTCCACCAATAATCGTGGTTACCTTTGAGTATTATTTTTTTACCGTTTAAATTATTGATAAATTCAAAATCAGCTTTAAGCTCATCAAAGTTCATTGCCCAGCTAATGTCGCCGGCAATAACGACAAAGTCTTTATCATCAACAATTTTATTCCAGTTTTCTTTTAACCTGTCTGTATAATTTTCCCAACCGGAAAATGTATCCATAGGTTTATCGGTGCCGAAGGACAAATGTGTGTCGGCAATTGCAAAAAGTGACATATAGAAAGCCTTTCATTAATAAAAAGGTAAATTTTTGAATTTTTTATTTGTATAAAACATTTAAAATTTCAAATACTAAGTTTGAAGGGAGTGTGAAAAAGAATGGATAACGAAATTAAAGGTATTTCCTGCGATGTAAAAAACTGCAAATATCACGACAAAGCAAACTGTTGCAACGCAGGTCATATTAAGGTAGGCAACAGCAACGCAACAAGTGTTACGGATACAAAATGCGAAACATTTGAATGCAGTGATTCCTGCTCCTGCCACTGATTAAGCAAAAAACGGCTCTGTGTTGGCAGAGCCGTTTTCAATTTAAAATTAATTATAAATCAAGAAGCTTAAATACCATTTGGCTCATATCTTCTTTGTTACATACTTCGCTGAAACGAACGCTCTTATCCTTAAGAGAAGCAAGTGGCTTTGGTACATCGGCACCGGTAACAGTGTGAAGTTCATTAACCATTGCAAACTCGTCAAGCTTTGGAGCCTTACCGTCAAGAACGGCATTAAGAACGCTTGCAGAGAATTTGTAAGGTGAAGCAGTTGAATCGATAACTGTAGGAATATCATCGCCTGTAGCCTTTACATATTCGTCATAAACCTTAACTGCAACAGCTGTATGAGTATCGCAAAGATACTTATATTTATCAAAATGATATTTGATTGTGTCGTCAACATTTTGTTCTGCTGTAAAGCCTGCGTCAAATTCCTTTTGGATTTTAGCAATAAGTTCGTCCGATACAGTATACTTACCGTCTGTTGAAAGCTTGCCCATAAGCTCGCTGATAAGCTTATCATCGCCGTCGCTCATATGATAAAGAAGTCTTTCAAGGTTAGATGAAATAAGAATATCCATTGAAGGTGAAGTTGTTGTATAGAACTTTCTGTTCTTATCGTATGTACCTGTTTTCAAGAAATCTGTAAGAACATTGTTTGAGTTTGAAGCACAAACAAGAGTCTTAATAGGAAGACCCATCTTCTTAGCATAATAACCTGCAAGGATATTACCGAAGTTACCTGTAGGAACAACTACATTAATCTTATCGCCTGCCTTAATCTTGCCCATATTGATAAGGTCGCAATAAGTTGAGAAGTAGTAAACGATTTGAGGAACGAGTCTGCCCCAGTTAATTGAGTTAGCCGAAGAGAACATCATATTCTTCTTAGCAAGTTCGTCCTTAATTTCAGCATTAGTGAAAATTGACTTAACTGCGCTTTGAGCGTCGTCAAAGTTACCGTTGATAGCACAAACAGCAACATTGTCACCCTCTTGCGTTGTCATCTGAAGCTTTTGCATAGGTGAAACACCGTCAACAGGATAGAATACCAAAATCTTTGTATTCTTAACATTCTTAAAGCCTTCAAGAGCAGCCTTACCGGTATCGCCTGAAGTTGCTACAAGAATAACAATAGTTTTACCGTCGGCAGTCTTTTTAGCCGAAACAGTCATAAGGTATGGCAAAAGCTGGAGAGCCATATCCTTAAATGCACAGGTAGGACCGTGCCAAAGTTCCAATATATTTTTATTGCCGTCAACATTAACAGTCGGTGCAATTTGAGGAGAAGAAAACTTTTCGGCAGCATAAGCACCACTTACGCAGTAGTCAAGTTCTTCCTCGCTGAAATCTGTTAAAAATTCCTTAAGTACGGTTTTAGCTCTGTCAATATAACTCATTGAAGTCATTGAAGCAATCTTATCAATATCAAACTTAGGAAGTTCAACAGGAACGAAAAGACCACCTTCTTCACTGATACCCTGAGCAATAGCCTGAGCAGCCGATACTCGAATTGAATTATCTCTTGTTGAAGTATAAAGCATAATAGTTTTTCCTTTCACCTTAAAATTTAGGTTTATAATATTTTATACTAACTGGAAAGCATTTTCAAGATGTTTTATTGATTTTATTTTATTATTCTCGGTATAAATTTCAATTATATCAAATCTCGGTTGCAAATTTGTTTGATTATTAGCCAAATAAAGCTTTGAACTTGCAATAATTTTCTGCTGTTTTGAATAAGTCACGAACTCTCTCGGAAGTGCAATAGAATTAATATCTCTTTGTTTAACTTCAACAAAGCACAAATATTTTTTGTTTTTGACAATTAAATCTATCTCGCCGAAACGAGTCGTAAAATTAGCGTCAACAAGCTTATATTTATGTTTTCTCAAATAATTTGCTGCTTCGATTTCCCAAATCTTGCCCTTATTGTTCATTTTTCTTTTCCAAATATTTTTTCAAAAAGCTTTTTCTGTGAACTTCGCTTATACCGTATTCGTCAAGCATTTGATAATGAAGTTTTGTACCGTAGCCTTTATGTTTTTCAAATTGATACTGTGGATATTTTTCTGAAAGTTTGAGCATATATCTGTCACGGCTGACTTTAGCGATAATTGACGCAGCAGCAATGTTTGCACTTTTTCCGTCGCCTTTAACAATATCCCATTCGGCAATGTCAAGACCGGGCTTTTTGTTGCCGTCAATAAGCGCTATATCCGGCTTAACGCTCAAACCTTCAACTGCCCTTCTCATTGCAAGAAAAGTTGCTTGCAAAATATTAATTTCGTCAATTTCTTCTACGCTTGCAGTACCAATACTGTAGCACACACATTCATCAACAATTTTGTCAAAAAGTGCATCACGCTTTTTCTCGCTGAGTTTTTTTGAATCATTGACACCGTCAACAACATAACCTTTAGGGAGAATGACGGCAGCGGCATAAACAGGACCTGCAAGCGGACCTCTGCCTGCTTCGTCGACACCGCAAACTATATTATATCCATTTTTATAAGCTTCGTTTTCATATTCAAGCCAATCCATAATTACGGTAACTCGAGCGTTATTTTGCCGAGCTTTCCTCCTCGAAATTCATCACAAATCATTACGGCAGTTCGTTCGTAGTCAATCTCTCCACCTTTAATAAGAAATCCTCTTTTTTTACCAATCATTTCAAGCATTTCCCATCCTTGAAGAGAATCGATACTGTCAAGTTTATATCTGTCGCAAATAGCCTTCGGTCTTGTTTTAGAGAGTGATTCAAGAAGCCTGCAAGATAAAGTTTCCAAATCGGTAACCTCATCCTTAACTGCGCCTGTAAAAGCAAGCTTATCACCGACCTCAGGGTCATCAAATTTAGGCCAAAGAACGCCCGGTGTGTCAAGAAGTTCTATACCCTTGCCTACTGCAAACCACTGCTTTTGCCTTGTTACGCCGGCTTTATCGGCAACCTTAGCCTTACTGTTACCTGCCATACGGTTAATAAACGATGATTTACCGGTATTCGGAATACCGACAACCATAAGCCTTAGAGGTTTATTTTCCATACCTTTTGCCTTATTTTTTTCAATCACTTCGCCGAGTGCCTGATTAACCGTAGGAATAAAAGCGTTAAGACCCTTACCTGTTCTGCAATCAACAGGAATTGCATATTTTCCCTTTTGTTTATAATAATCAATCCACATTTTTGTGGCGTTTGGGTCAGCAATATCACATTTATTAAGCAAGACGATTCTCGGTTTTCTTTTAATTATACTGTCAAGTTCAGGATTTGATGAGCTATACGGAATACGAGCGTCAACAAGCTCTACAACTCCGTCAACAAGCGAAAGACTTTCTTTAATTATCCTTCTTGTTTTCGCCATATGGCCCGGAAACCACTGAACTGTTTGCTTTTGAAAATCAGCCATAATATTTCCTTTCAAAATTTTATACATTCATTTTAACACAACTTTAATTTTCATTCAATAAAAAATACCACAGAAACTAAATTCTGTGGTATTAGTCGTAATTATTAAATTACTGGATATCTTCCTTAACCTTTGCTGCCTTACCGACACGGTCACGAAGATAGTAAAGCTTAGCACGACGAACCTTACCGTTACGAACTACCTTTACATCAACAACATTAGGTGAGTGCATTGGGAATACTCTCTCAACACCAACACCGTATGAAAGACGACGAACAGTAAATGTCTTTGAAATGCCTGAACCCTTAATAGCGATTACAGTGCCTTCAAACATCTGGATTCTTTCTCTCTGACCTTCACGAATGTTAACAGATACCTTTACAGTATCACCAATGTTAAACTTTGGAAGTTCTGCTTTTGTGCTGTCTTTTTCAATTAACTTGAGTGCGTCCATTTTTCTTCCTCCTAAATTTTATGAGATGTTCTTATCATACCGTAAATTGAAATGAAAGCGGACCATCTTCTTAATGCTAAACGCTGACATTATACGCGTTGTAAGAGATACAACGGATTAAATGCTGATATATAATACCATAATGCATTGCAGAATGCAAGTAGTTTTTTATATTATTTTGAAATTAATAGTAAACAAGCATTGCAGATGAAGATTTAAGATTTGTAACTTCAGCGTTTTTGTCAAGAATTACCGAGCAATAAAAGAAATCATCAATTTCCTCACTGAAAAAGTCAAAAAAGTCTGAATAATCCTTTGAAACAGGAAGAGTTGCACCCTCAAACTTTGCAACATAATAATCTTCGTCTTTCGGTACAAATACATCTACATTATATTTATCTGAAAATTCTATTGCTTTATCTCTGCTTTTAAACACTGCATACACATCCGAAACAATATACCAAGTTTTTATTTTATCTTTTGCCTGTGTATATTCAAGGCTGTGATTACCAATGCAAATTTCAATATCGCCGACTCTGTAGTCTTTGAGCATTGTGTACAAGTTTTTGTCAATATTCACTTTTTCTGCAAGCTTATATTTAACAGTATCCTCTGCTTCAACATTGCCCTTGTCATCAGTCGGCTGTGCGCTGTAATTATGATAGCCGTCATAATCGTAATAAGCGCCGTTTACCAAGTATATTTTTCCGTTTTCATAAGAATATGTTGCATATTCTTTAAAATCATTTTTGTTTTGCTTATATGCCGTTGCATAGATTGAATCGGCACCGTACTTTGATTTTTTGTTTAAATCTTTAAAGGCAAGTGAATAGTCGTCACAGTCAATATTCACACTGTATCTTTCACCGTCTTGATTAATATACTTAACAACAATATCCCTATTGCCTTTTGATTCAGTGATATAATCAAAAGAATCTTCGCCGTATCCTTCGTACTTTTTATAAACAAGTTTATCACCGTCGTAATAATTTTTAACGGCAGTTGACGACTCGTCATCTTTTTCAATTTTTTCGGTCAAATCGCTAAAATCAGGTTCAAGATACAAATCAATGTTTGCGACATCATTATAAATGTCATCAAAGCTCATAAAATCGGCAAACTTGTCGTCATTGTCATGAACGACATCCGATATTACTTTTACATTATCGTCATTGTTACCCTTTGAAGAGCAAGCGCAAAACAGCAGTACTACAGCTAATAGTACAGAAATTATTTTTATTATATGTTTCATATTACCCCTCTTAAATTGAAAAATCAGAAAAACGGTTTATAATCTTTGTCGAGAAGTGATATACGGCTTATGCTTTTCCATTCAAAATCCATATAAATAAGCCTGATAATTGTATCAAAAAGAAGTGACGGATTAAGATTCTTTTCCGGTCCTGCAAGAAGCCTTATGTTAAGCACAATAACATCACCTCTTATTGAAATAGAAGACTTATCAATAAAAGATTTAATATTAGTTTCCTTCATCACTCTTTTTCTGCCCTGTTTTCCCTTTTTAAGAGCAAGAATTTCATCACTTTCAAGAAGTGATTTTATCTTTTCATACGCAGTTTGATTGTCTTTAAACTCAAACTTATATACATAATCGGAATAGACAATTTCGCTGTTATCCCTGAAATCGTCATATACATCAACTATTTTCAATCCGTCGGGCAAAACAGAATTAAGTCTTTCTTTTATTTCGTCATTAGTAATATCGCCGACAATTCTCAAATCAACGCTTTCACAAAGACTTTCAACTCCGAGTGAAAGTGGAAGAGAAAAGCTCATATACGCATGAGGATTAAATCCTTCCGTGTACCAAAGCGGAATTTCTGCCCTTTTTAGTGCACGAGCCATTGCACGGTTAATATCAAGGTGGCTTATATATTTAAGCCTGTCAGTTTTAGAAAAACGAAGTCTAACCTCTCGCATCGCAGTGACCTCCGTTAAGCTTATTTGCACCACAACCTGCACATCTTATTCTGCAATGTGGTGTAGTTTGGTCCATATGAGCCTTTTTGTTTTCATTTTCAAGGAACTTTCTGCTGACGCCGTAATCAAGGTGATCCCAAGGTAAAAGCTCCGAAAACTCTCTTCTTCTGTGAGTATAAAAATGGGGGTCAATACCGTTTTCTTCAAAAGCCTGCATCCAAGCATCAAAATTGAATTGGTCGTCCCACGAGTCGAATTTACATCCAAGCTCATATGCTCTTAAAATAACTTTGCCGAGTCGTCTGTCACCTCTTGCAAGCACGCCTTCAAGAAGTGAAGTAGGAGTTTCGTGGTAAGACACTCTGATTTTTTTCGACGGAATAGATTCAAGAAGATGCTTTTGCTTTGCCTTGAGTGATTCCATACTGTCCTCAGGTTCCCACTGGAAAGGTGTAAACGGCTTTGGAATAAATGATGCACAGGAAATTGAAACCTGAACACCTGTACCCTTTTGCCTGTTAGGGTTATTATAAAATGCGTGAATAACCTGCATACCGAGATTTGCAATACCTTCAATATCTTCCATAGTTTCTGTCGGAAGTCCCATCATAAAGTAAAGCTTAACAGAAGTCCAACCGTTATCGAATGCCTTTGTACAAGTTCTTATAACTTCCTCTTCGGTAACATTTTTATTGATAACATCCCTGAGTCTTTGAGTTCCTGCTTCAGGTGCAAAGGTCAAGCCACTGCGTCTTACCTTGTTAAGCTGTTCAACAAGTTCGTCCGAGAAATTATCAACACGAAGTGACGGCAACGACAAATTAATATTTTCCTTAACCGTCCAGTCAATAAGAGTAGTAAGCATTTCGTTTACATGGCTGTGGTCCGAAGTTGAAAGAGAGCAAAGTGAAAGTTCGTCATATCCTGTTGATTCAATAAGCGCTTTGCTTTGCTTATTAATTGTTTCAACACTTTTTTCCCTTATAGGACGATAAATGAATCCTGCCTGACAGAAGCGACAGCCACGAATACAACCCCTGAAAATTTCTTCAACTGCCCTATCGTGAACGATATTTATATAAGGTACAACAAATTCTTTAGGATAATACACCTTATTCATATCGGAAACTACAGCTTTTTTAACTTTTTCCGGTGCGCCGTAAAGTGGCTTAAGTTCTTTAAGAGTACCGTCATCGTTATATGAATCCTCATAAAATGACGGAACATAAACGCCACGAATATCCTTAGCCTTAAGCAAAAATTCGTGTTTAGTCAAATTATTTTCTTTTGCATATTTAAGCAAGTCAATAACTTCATTCGTGCTTTCTTCACCGTCGCCCAAAAATACTATATCAACAAAATCGGTAATAGGTTCAGGATTGCAGGCGCAAGGGCCACCAACGCATACAATAGGTGTCAGCGATTCTCTCTCGCTTGATTTAAGTGGAATTTGAGCCAAATTAAGCAAATTCAACACATTAGTATAAGAAAGCTCATACATAAGCGTAAAACCAATCATATCAAAATCCTTGATATAATCGCCGCTTTCAAGAGCAAAAAGAGGCACATTATTTTTCCTCATCTGCTCTTCCATATCATTATCGGGTGCAAAAACTCTTTCGCACCAACTGTCCTCTCTGTCATTTACAAGACCGTAAAGAATTTTCATTCCGAGATGGCTCATACCGATTTCGTATGTATCAGGAAAGCAAAACGCATATCTAATATCAATTTTTTCTTTATCTTTAATTACAGCATTAAGTTCGCCACCGATATATCTTGCCGGTTTTTGAACATATTGAAGCAATTTTTCAACTTCTTTTTTCATTAAATAATAGCCTTTCAGGTTTATTTTCGGTGCTAATCGAAGTAAACGGAGTAAAGCACCAAATATGTTGCTATAAACAGCAACGAATAGGACTTATAATAAACTAACATATAAACACAAAAAATGCAAATTAAAATAAGCGTCAGCGTACTTATATAAACCGACGCTTTAGGAAAATACAATCTTAATACTCTTGCAAAATCAAGTGGATAAACCGGTAAAACATTAAGAAGAAACAAAATAAGATTGACATTATTTTTGAGTATTAAATATAAAATCAAATTAACAAGTGGACCCGAAAGCAAGACAACGCTTTCTTTTATCCTTGAAAAATTGCTTTCATATTTCACTGCAAATCCGTAAAATGACAGCCTTAATTCATAAGGATATTTTTTGAATATGAACAGTGAAAACAAGTGACCGACTTCGTGAAGCGAAGAATAAAGAAGAAGCTCAAGAATATCATTTGCATCAAAAAGTGAAGCCAAACTGAGCACCAAAATAAATAGGTAGTCTATACAAATCCTGCAATTTTTAATATAAAACTGCATACAATCACCGTTAAATACTACGATGACAAAAATAAATTAATTACCTTTTCTTTTATCAATAAAGCTTTGAAGAATGACTACGGCAGAAACAGAGTCAACATTTGCTTTATGTTTTTTACTTTTAATATTATTTTTTGAAAGAATATCGTGGGCAATAACGGTTGTAAGTCTTTCGTCCTCAAATTCTATTGGAATATCAATCTCATCCTTCAAAAGATTTCCGAGCTCTTTACACTTATCACATCGATAGCCGTATGTACCATCCATATTTCTCGGAAGTCCTATAACAACCATTTCAGGCTTCTGTTCTTCGATTATATCCTTGATTTTTAAAACAAGCTTCGGCGCATAGCTTTCATTAATTGTAGTAAATGCCGTTGCAAGAATTTCGTTTTTATCACAAAACGCAATACCGGTTCTTGCGTCGCCGTAGTCTATTGACATTATCTTCATAAAATTCTCCTAAAAAAGAATATTTAAAAGAAAGGAAAATCGAAAACGACTTTCCTTTCAAATAAAAATGTTTAATTATTGCACAGGAGCCTCAGTAGCCGGTGCCTCGGTTACAGGAGCTTCGGTAACCGGTGCTTCTGTTGCAGGAGCTTGAGATGCAGGCTCGGTTGCTTTTGTAGTATTTGAATCGTTTGAGCCTTTGGTGGTCTCGTTACTCGAGTTGTTGTTTGAATTATTGCTGTTGTAGTTATTGTAGCTGTTGTAACCCGAATTACTGCTGTAATAACCTCCGCCGGAATGGTTGCCTGTGCAATTACCCGGAAGATTATCAACATCATACCAACCGTATGCGCCCGTACCGCTTCTAAGCTTACCGCAAGAACGGCAATAAGATTTCCTAACGATGCCGTCGGTTTCAGGGAATTTTTTATCATATTTAGTTCCCTTTTCGTCAAGCTTAGCATAAACTTCTTTCAAAACAGTGTTCCAAATTGTACCTGCCGGATTTGGTGAAAGATTATAAAATACTTCTTTAGGAGTATCATAACCGTACCAAACACCTGCAAGATAATCAGGAGTACCGCCGATAAACCAACGGTCCTTGTTATCGTTAGTAGTACCTGTTTTACCGAAACATTCAATACCTGAAAGTTTATAGGTTGTACCGGTACCTTCTGTCATAACAGTTTGAAGAAGCTTATTCATAACCCAGCTTGTATTTTCGCTGAGAGCTGTTGACTTAGTCTTTTCAGGGTCTTTTTCAATAAGAGTGTTACCCTGACTGTCAAGTATTTTATAGTAACAATACGGCTCGTAATAATTACCGCCGTTGCCGAATGAAGCATACGCAGTAGTAAGTTCAAGCACGGTAGCACCGTTTGTAAGAGAACCGATAGCAAGCGGACCGTAATCCGAGTCACGAACACTGTCAAGACTTGTTACATGGAAATTCTCCGTAATAAAATCATATGAATAATCAACACCGATTTTATCAAGAGTTCTTGCCGAAATTGTGTTAAGCGACCTTGAAAGACCGTATTGAAGCGTTACACTTCTGCCCGAATAGCTACCACCTTCGTTAACAGGCCATGGTTTGCCTTCAACGGTTTTTAAAGGTCTGTCAGGTTGAATGGTTGACCAGTAAACGCCTGTTTCACTGTCCTCTTTAGTCTTTTCAAGAGCCGGACCGTAAACCGACAACGGTTTAATTGTAGAGCCGGGTGGTCTGTTAGAAGTTGTGGCACGGTTGAGAACCATAGAAGCCTTTTTCTTACCTGTTCCGCCTACAATGCCTTTTACTCTGCCGTCATAACCCATAACGACCATAGCGCCTTGAACGGTTTCGTCAGGCATACGCTTGTAGTTTTCGTATACATCTTCCATTGCGTCTTGAACATCAAAATCAATGGCAGTATAAATTTTCAAACCACCACCGTAAACCAAATCGTGCGCTTTACGGCTTGTGTAGCCCATTTTCTGCAAATCTTCCTGAACGGTTGTGATTACATAGTCTGTATAGTAATCGGTAATATCGTTCTTCTTAGACTTGTTTTCATCCTCTTTAATTTGAGAGCCTTTATAGTTCTTGCTGTTAGTAAATACCATTTCGTAAGCCTTAGCTTGCTGATATTCTTCTTCTGTAAGATATTTAACTTCTTTATCCTTCATAGCATAAAGGACATTAATCTGACGCTCTCTGTTATTTTCAGGTTCATTAAGTGGGTCATACTTACTCGGATACTGAGTAATTGCGGCAAGGCAAGCAGCCTCGGCAGCATTAAGATTAGCAACCTCTTTACCGAAGTAAACCTCGGCAGCGGTCTTAACACCGTAGCAACCGTTTGAAAGATAAATAGTATTTAGATAAGCTTCAAGAATTTGGTCCTTATCGTAATTTCTTTCAAGATTCAAAGCCTTAAGTATTTCGTTAAACTTACGAACATAAGTAGCTTTATTTTCATCGGTCAGGTTTTTGATAAGCTGTTGAGTAATGGTTGAACCACCCTGGTCATTATTTTTCAAAAATACACCGATAGTTCTAATCCAGTCAACGCCGTGGTGCTTATAAAAACGCTTATCTTCAATAGAAACAAAAGCTTCAGGAACATATTTGCTCATATCGTCAAGGTTAACCCAAATACGGTTTTCCTCACCGTGAAGCCTTGTTATTTCAACAACATTGTCACCGTCATAGCCGTAGATAAACGAAGTTTGGTTTTGACCGACCTTTGCCTCGGTAGTAAGGTCAAACACCGGGTCACCGTAAACTACGCTGTAGCCGTAAATTGCAAGAACGGAAAAACAAACGATACCGACAACGCCGACAACCATAATCATACCGAGCAACACTTTGCCGATATTTGAAAAAGCTTTTTGAGCAGGAGTTTTATTTTGCTTAGCCTTTTGCTTTCTAATCTTCTTTTCCTGCTTTTGGGCAAGTTCTTTTTCTATATCTCGTCCACGCTGAATTTTTTTATTCTTTTTATCTTCGTTTGAAGAAAGAGAATATGATGCAGGGACATTGCCTGCATTTTCTCTGGAAGTTTTGTCTTCATTATATGCTTTTGTAGAATTACTCATAAAAGACTCTAATAAATCATCATAATCTTTTGAAGCCATATAAGTACCTCCGTCAAAAAATATAAATTATTATATTACAAAGTAAATAATAAATAAAGAGAAAATTTGTAAACTTTTGTAATTAGTTAATGCGTTTTGCTCTTTTTTTATTAATAGCAACTGCACGAGTTGAAATTACAAGTTCGTCATAAGTTTGCTTTGCTCTTATATAAGTCCAAAATTTCTTATTGCATTTAGTACAAATACCTGCGCCCCTGAAAGTATTGTTGGTAAATTCATATTTTCTAATCGGTTTAATTTCTGCACGACAATTCGGACATTCAACCTTTGCCTGTTCAAGATTAAAACCTTCGCATTTAGGCGTTTTAATATAATACGGCTTAAATACCAAGCGTTCAAAAAATGAAGTATCGCAAATGTGAATATAACTTTTCATCTTGTCTTCATCAAATACTTTTTCAAGGCAAAACGCAGTTATCATACAATCCTCAAGTGCACGATGAAAATTAGCAGAATCAGTATTTACTTTAAAAATTTCTGCGCAATTTGAAAGGCTGATTTGATTTGAACCGTCACAGCCGTCAATAAAGCTCATACAATACTTTTGAGCATCGGCATATTTTGTCATAAACTCAACATAAGTAGTATTCTCAAAATACTTATAATTTGCAACAAGAGTGTATAAATCACTTGTGGACCAGCTTAAAAACAGCTTGTCCTCCCTGCCACACCATTTGGAAAATTCATCAAAAGCTTTTTCAAAAGGTACACCGTACTCGTTAATTTCTTCAATTGTAATATGAGTTAAATTTTTAAACCTTGAACCGAGTTTTTTTGAAACTTGTGGTTTAATAAGTTGTTTAAAAGTGTCAATAACCTTAAAATTTTCATCAAGCTTAACTGCGCCGATTTCGATAATTTCGTTCATACCACGCTTAAGCTTGTAGTTATAAGCATTATTCCACTCTAAATCAAAAATAATAAAATTCATATTTTCCTCACAGAAAAAAATTAACCTTGCATTACGCAAGGTTAATCATTTTAATTCTTATCCTATAAAAAGAAAAACAAGGAATGCAGCAAGAACTATAACAAAAAATACAACAATCATCCATTTGGTGATTCTTTCAAGCTTTGCTTCAATTGTTCTGCCCTTTGACTTTCCGAGGAAAGTTTCAGCACCACCGGCAATAGCACCGGAAAGATTCTGTGAACGACCTTCCTGCATAAGTACAACAACTGTAATAACAATTGAAAAAATAATCAATACTGCACCGAAAACATAATGATACCAGAGCATAATATCTCCCCCGTCTATATAAATTACTTATGAAGTATAACACACTTTGAATAAGAATGCAAGTGTTTTTTTATATTTTAAAATGTGATTTGCTCACCTACATCATTTTCACTCATAAGTGAACCGGCAGCCGGCAGGTTTTTGGCACGAAAACGCCAAGCCTTTTCAAACTCACCTTCGTGGTAAATATGGAAAGAAGTTACCTTGTGAGTCTTTTTAAGCTTCATTGCAGCAATACCCTGCGTATCCTTTGTAGTCTTTGGTAAGATAGCGCCTGTGTTTACAAGAAGCATCCTTCCACTTGAAGAGCAAAGAACGATTTCGCAATCTTCTTTAATATACATAGCCTGTGCAAGAGGTGATTTGTTTGAATAAGCGTTTATAAGCTTTTTCCTGTTGGTTTTAGTAGCGTAAGAAGCCATATCAACCTTAGCAAGCTTACCGTTTTCAAACACGAAAATCATATAGCCTGTATATTCGCTTACAACTGCTGTGTATACAACCTGTTCACCTTCAGCCATTTCAAGCTTACCCGGTACATATTCACCGAGAACAGAAGCTTTAGTATCGGCAAAATCATCAACCTTTGCCTTATATACCTGACACTGATTTGTAAAGAAAAGAAGTTCATCCTTATTTGAACATTCAATTTCAGGGAGTAATGAGTCACCCTCTTTAATCTTCTGTTCACCACTCATACGAAGGTTGGCAGTTTTAATTTTCTTAAAATATCCGTGCTCTGTAATAAACAAAGTAACAGGATAATCTGCAACTTCTTCTATCTCTTCTTCAACGGTATCGTCAACTTCGTAAAGAATCTCACTTTTTCTGCCGTTGTCATACTTCTTAACAACTTCTTCAAGTTCCTTGATGATGATTTTCTTCATCTTATTCTTGCTTGAAAGAATAGATTCAAGCTCAACAATGTCGTTTTCGAGTTGTTCAATATCCTTAATACGCTTTAAAATATATTCACGGTTCAAATGGCGAAGTTTAATTTCGGCAACATATTCTGCCTGAATTTCGTCAATACCGAAGCCTATCATAAGGTTTGGTACAACCTCGGCTTCGCTTTCCGTTTCACGAACGATTTTAATAGCCTTATCAATATCGAGAAGAATTTTAGAAAGGCCTTTTAAAAGATGAAGTTGATTTTTCTTTTTATTAAGATTGAATGTAATTCTTCTTCTGATACATTCAAGCCTGAAATCAACCCATTCAAGGAGAATGTCACGAACACCCAAAACCATAGGTCTGCCTTTAATAAGGACATTAAAATTACAGCTAAATGAATCTTGAAGAGGTGTTGATTTATAAAGCTTAGCCATAAACTTGTCAGGGTCAACGCCACGCTTTAAATCAATTGTGATTTTCAAACCGGAAAGGTCGGTTTCGTCACGAATATCGCTGATTTCCTTAACCTTATTTGTTTTTACAAGTTCAATTACTTTGTCAATAATAGCTTCACTTGTGGTTGTAGGTGGAATTTGAGTAATATCAATACAGTTATATTTTTTATCATAGCTGTATTTTGCACGAACTTTAACAGAGCCTCTGCCTGTTTTATAAATTTTATCAAGTTCAGCCTTATCATAAAGAATATAGCCACCACCGACAAAGTCGGGAGCAAGCAAAGTATCGCTGACTTCGTGGTCAGGATTTTTCATAAGTGCAATTGTAGTATCGCAAATTTCTTTAAGATTAAACGATGCAATAGATGATGCCATACCGGCAGCAATACCTGTAGTCACATTACATAAAATCGACGGAAATGTAACCGGCAAAAGAGTCGGCTCTTTCATAGTATTGTCGTAGTTATCAACAAAATCAACTGTATCAAGCTTTATGTCGTCAAAAAGTTCGTGGCAAATAGGGGCAAGCTTAGCTTCTGTATAACGAGAAGCAGCATACATCATATTTTTACTGTACGCTTTACCAAAGTTACCCTTTGATTCAACATAAGGATAAAGCAATGTTTCATTACCACGAGAAAGACGAATCATAGTTTCGTAAATTGCAGCATCACCGTGTGGATTAAGTTGCATAGTTCTGCCGACAATATTAGCACTTTTAATAGTGCCACCCTGCAAAAGACCCATATTATACATTGTATAAAGAAGTTTCCTGTGTGAAGGCTTAAAGCCGTCAATTTGAGGAATAGCACGAGAAAGGATAATGCTCATAGCGTAAGGCATAAAGTTGTCGGTAAGAGTGTTTGTTATAACCTCATCCTGAATTGAACCTGCGCCTTTAATATGAACATTATCTGCAAGAGGCTGATTTTTTGTTTCGTCTTTATTCACTTTTCTTTTAGCCAAAACAATCTACCTCCTTAGCTTACATCTGCGGCATCAAGATAAAGATGACCGTAATCGGATATATATTCTTTTCTGCCCTCAAGATTATCACCCAAAAGCAAATCAAACATTTCAGATGTTTTCTGTGCGTCATCAGGCGTAACTTTGATAAGTCTTCTTGTTTTTGGATTCATAGTGGTTAAAGCCATCATTTCGGCTTCGTTTTCACCAAGACCCTTAGAACGCTGAACGGTGTACTTTTGGTCGCCTATTTCAGCTTTTATTTCATCCATTTCTTTTTCGTTATAAGCAAAATATGTTTGGTCCTTGCAGGTAACTTCATAAAGTGGAGATTCTGCAATGTAAACCTTACCTGCTTCAATAATCTTAGGCATAAGCCTGTAAATCATAGTTAAAATAAGCGTACGAATATGGAAACCGTCGACATCGGCATCAGTACAAATAAGTATCTTTGACCAGCGAAGATTGTCCATATCAAAAAGTGATAAATCCTTAGCTGCTTTGCTTTTTACTTCAACGCCACAGCCGAGCACCTTAATCAAATCGGTAATAATTTCACTCTTAAAAATCTTATCGTAATCGGATTTTAAGCAATTTAAAATCTTACCACGAACAGGCATAATAGCTTGGAACGACGCATCTCTTGCCTGCTTACAGGCGCCGAGAGCAGAGTCACCCTCTACTATAAATACTTCCCTTTCGTTGACATCTTTAGAACGGCAGTCAACAAATTTTTGAATACGGTTAGTCATATCCATTTTTGATTGAAGAGAAGTTTTAAGAGTTTTCCTTGTATTTTCAGCCTTAACTCTTGCACGCATATTGATGAGCACTTGATTACAAATCTTATCAGCGTCCATCTTATTTTCAATAAAATATACTTCAAGTTGCTTACGGAAGAAGTCGGTCATAGCATCTTGAATAAATTTATTTGTTATTGACTTCTTAGTTTGGTTTTCATATGAAGTTTGAGTAGAGAAAGAAGATACAACAAATATAATGCAGTCCTCAACATCCTGAATATTAATTTGACCGTCATTTTTAGCATATTTATTATTTGCCTTAAGGTACGCATTAATTTGATTTACAAATGCACTTCTAAATGCTTTTTCAGGTGCACCACCGTGTTCAAGGAAGCTTGAATTGTGGAAATATTCCTTAAGCTGTTTTTTAAGTGAAAAGCAAATTGCCGCCTTAATTTTCAATTTATATTCGGGTAAATCTTCCCTATCCTTACCCTTTCTTTCACATTCCCAATATTGTGGAGTTGTGAAAGCATCATTGCCTGCAATTTCCTTAACATAGTCCATAATACCGTCATTATAGCAGTATTCGTATGTTTCAAATTTTGAAGCAGTCGTTTGGTCCTTAAGTACAAACTTTACACCGTCGTTTACAATTGCCTGTCTTTTAATAGTTTCCTGAAAATATTCAAGTGGAATATTAATATCCGTAAATACTTCCAAATCAGGCTTCCACTTAATTCTGGTACCTGTATCTTTTTTGTCGTACTTTTCCTTATGAAGTCCACCGACATTTTCGCCCTTTTCAAAATGAAGCGTATACTTATAGCCGTCGGTATGAATTTCAGCGTCCATATATTCAGATGCATACTGAGTAGCACAAAGACCGAGACCGTTTAAACCGAGTGAGAACTCGTAATTGTCGCTGCCGTTGTCATACTTACCACCTGCATACATTTCGCAGAAAAGAAGCTCCCAGTTATATTTATCTTCGTTTTTATTGTAATCTACAGGAATACCACGACCAAAGTCCTGCACTTCAACCGAGCCGTCAAGAAAACGGGTAACACAAATTTTGTTACCGTAACCTTCTCTTGCTTCGTCGATTGAGTTAGACATAACCTCGAAAATTGAATGTTCACAACCTTCAAGACCGTCAGAACCGAAAATAACAGCCGGTCTTAATCTGACTCTGTCAGCGCCCTTTAACGATTTAATACTATCGTTTCCGTATTCTTGTTTTTTTGCCAATACTATCCCTCCAAGTCGAAGTTCAAAATCTACAATATTATATACTATATCTTGTAGAAAAGTCAAGAATCAGTAAAAAAGAGTGGCAGTAATTGTACTGTCACCCTTATTTTTACATAATTATTCATTATTTGAGTCATTATTATCCGAAGCTGAATTATCGCTGTTTTCGCTAGCTTCTTCATTATTTGAAGCATCAGGCTCTGCACCGGTATTATCGTTATCGGCATTAACTTCTTCAGCCTTTTTCTCAGCTTTCTCTTCAGCAATAAAGCCGTTTTCCATAAGCTGTTTGAACTCATCACCCGAAATCTTTTCATCTTTAATAAGAGTTTCGGCAACAAGCTCAAGCTTATCATAATGAGTTTTAAGAATTTCTTCTGTTTGAGAATATGCTGTACGCATCATCTTTTCAATCTGAGCGTCAATCTTAGCAGAAGTAGCTTCACTGTAGTTATTAACATGACCGTAATCCTTACCAAGGAATACTTCGTTATTATCGTCACTGTAAACTACAGGACCGAGTTCGTCGCTCATACCGTATTTTGAAACCATATCACGGCAAATAGAAGTAGCACGCTGAAGGTCGTTTGACGCACCGGTTGAAATATCGTGAAGCGAAAGTGCTTCGGCAACACGGCCACCGAGAAGTGAAATCAAATCGTTGAGCATATCCGCTTTTGAATTATAGTTTTCTTCTTGAGGCGTATACCAAGTATAACCACCTGCGCCCATACCACGAGGAATGATAGAAATTTCCTTAACCGGGTCGTGACCTTCAATATAGTATGAAGATACTGCGTGACCTGCTTCGTGATATGCTGTAAGCTTCTTAGCTTTTTCACTGTACTTATGCGACTTCTTTTCGGTACCCATTTCAACTCTTGAAGTAGCGTCGCTGATTTCATCCATAGTAAGTGCTTTTTTCTTACGCCTTACGGCAAGAAGAGCAGCTTCGTTCAAAAGGTTTTCAAGGTCGGCACCTGTAAAGCCGATAGTATCTTTTGCAACCTCTTTAAGGTCAACATCAGGACCGAGAGGTTTATTACGAGAATGAACTTTAAGTATATCTTCTCTGCCCTTTGCGTCAGGTCTGTTAACAGTAATCTGCCTGTCAAATCTGCCCGGTCTTAAAAGAGCAGGGTCAAGAACATCAGGTCTGTTAGTAGCTGCAATTACAATGATACCACTGTTTGTACCGAAACCATCCATTTCAACGAGGAGCTGGTTAAGAGTCTGTTCTCTTTCATCATTACCACCACCGGTACCTGCACCTCTGTGACGACCGACGGCATCGATTTCATCGATAAATACAATAGCAGGAGCCTTTTTCTTAGCCTGCTCAAACAAATCTCTTACTCTTGAAGCACCGACACCGACATACATTTCAACAAAGTCAGAACCTGAAATTGAAAGGAAAGGTGCGCCTGCTTCACCGGCAACAGCCCTTGCAAGAAGAGTTTTACCTGTACCCGGAGGGCCTACGAGAAGTACGCCACGAGGTATTCTTGCGCCAAGGTCTGTAAAGCTTTGTGGATTTTTAAGAAATTCAACAAGCTCTTCAAGTTCTGCTTTTTCTTCGTCACAGCCTGCAACATCGTTAAATGTTGTTTTGCGCTTTTCGTCCTCAACAAGTGTTTTAGTCTTAATTTTACCGAAACCGAGAGTACGGTTGGTTTCATTTGACATTGCGCCACTCATCTTCCTAAACGCATAAATGCCAAGACCTATAAGCACGATAAACATAAGAAGTGACGGAAGCATACTTATAATCCAAGTATTTGAAGTACCTGCTTTATAGTCATAAACTATAGGCTTATCCGGATGCTTTTCGTTATATTCTTTAACATCATCTCTTATGTCATCAAGAAAATATGAAACGCTCGGAACCGAATAATTCTTTTCCTCTTTCGGCTTTGCAAATGTTTTGTAAACAAGATTGCCACTTGAAAGGTCAAGACTGAATTCAGAAACTTCACCGTTTTTAAACATTGAAACAACCTGAGAATATTTCAAATCCGTTGAAGTCTGCTGGTTAGCGAAGAAAATTACAGCGCCGATAAGCAGAACAGGAATCAAAATATAAACAAGTATTGATTTCCAATTTTTTGACATATTATTCATTAATTAATCCTCCGAAGGAAGTTTGATAGAGAAAACTCTTTTAGTGCTATTGTCAACCTTAACTCTTTCATCGGCGCAAATACCGATTACCCCTATAACGCCCACATCATCGCAAACAATAATGTCAGCATCTCTTTTTTCAACAGGAAAAGCAAATTCGTTAAACAACTTTTTCATTGACTTTGTAACACCTCTGCCCGAAGGCTTTACGGTGTCACCTGCTTTTCTTTTTCTGACAGTTACACTGCCGATAATTTTATCACAGTCACAGTAAAAATCAATATTTTTAGCACTAAATTCATTAATATTTAAAATTTCGGTTACTAAATCACCTAAAAAAGAGCCTTTTTTCATATCGGCAAGTCTTAATTTATCTTTTGCACTTACGGCAAACAATTCACCGGATATTTGGACTTTGCCACTTGAATAAAGCAATTTTTCAATTTCTTCCAAGTGAAATTTATCAAGATTTACACCGTTATTTTCAAAATATAATTTAATTATTCGTTTCTTAATCGACTCGTCAAATTCATTAAGCTTTAAAGTATCTATTCCAAAATTTGAAACAATATCGCCATACACTTCATTTACTGCATTTTCGATAAAAGTATTATCCTCGTTTATGCTTGAAATAAAATTCGCTATATTATTTTGATAATCGCCGTTAAGTTTTTCAAGAAGTGGCAAAATATCAAGCCTTATAAGATTTCTTGAATAAGTATTATCACTGTTTGTGCTGTCTATTCTGAAAGGTATATTATTATTTTTACAATACTCACGAATTTCAGAAGAAGAAATTTCAATCAAAGGTCTGATAATCTTACCTCTTACCGGTGGAATTGAACAAGCACCCTTTAAGCCAGTACCTCTTGTGAGTCTGAAAATCAGCGTTTCGATATTATCGGTAAGGTTATGGGCAGTAGCTATTTTATCACAATCGATTGAATCGAAAAATTTATATCTTTCATTCCTTGATACTTCTTCAACGCCGATGCCCTGTTCTTTTGCAAGCTTAGGTGCGTCGATAGATTTAAGATAAAAAGGTATATTTTTTCCACTGCAAAAGTCCTCAACAAACCTTGCGTCTGCCTTTGACTCTTCGCCACGAATGCCGTGCTCAATATGTGCAACACAAATATCAAGATTATATTTATCTTTTATCGAAAGAAACAAATTCAGCAAAGCCATAGAATCGGCGCCACCCGACACGGCAACAAGTACCCTGTCGTTTTGCTCAAGCATATGATACTTTTCAATTGTTTCAATCATTTTATTATTCATAATTTGATTTATCCACAGCTCTGAAACGAGTATATTCCTTATCAAATGTCAATTCAATTGAACCTGTTGCACCGTGACGGTTTTTAGCAACGATAAGTTCTGTTTTATTAGCATCTATTTGGTCTTGCTTATCTTCGTCAACCTCTGTGCTGTAATAAGCTTCACGATAAAGGAAAAGAACAATGTCGGCATCCTGCTCGATAGAACCCGATTCACGCAAGTCGGCAAGCTGAGGCTTGTGGTTTTTACCGTGACCCTCTGTACCTCTGGAAAGCTGAGCACAACAGATAACCGGTATGTTTAAATCCTTAGCCATCATTTTAAGGCTTCTTGTAATTTCAGATACTTCCTGAACTCTGTTTTCTTTCTTAGTTGCAGAAGAAATAAGACCCAAGTAGTCGATAATAATACAATCAACGCCTCTCATTCGCCTTACCCTTGATTTAATTTCAGGAACGGTAATAGATGAAGTATCGTCAAGATAAAGTTCAATATCGTTATAATCGGCAGCAGCATTACCGAGTCTTACCCATTCGGAATCGGTAAGCTCACCTGTTTTAAGTTTTTGAGATTCAACGCCTGCCTGCGATGACAAAAGTCTTTCTGCAAGTTCTGTTTTCTGCATTTCAAGGCTGAAAACAATACACTTTTTCCTTGCGCCCATAGTAATATTTTGAGCAAGGTTAAGCGCAAAACTTGTTTTACCCATAGCAGGACGGGCACCGATAAGAATAAGGTTACCCTTATTAAGACCTGTAAGCATTTTATCAAGCATACCGAAGCCTGACGGAATACCCTTATATTTTTCCTTATCTTCACCTGTGATTTGAGCAAGCTTGGTATACACATCATTAACGATAACTTCACTTACTTTAGCAGGTCCGTTAGACTCTCTGCCCTGACGAATGTTATATATACTCTGCTCTGCATTTTCAAGTATACTTGTAGCGTCAGCTTCGCCACTCGTAGCGTCTTCAATAATCTTAGTTGAAAGAGAAACAAGCTGGCGAAGATAATATTGCTCTTTAACTATTTTTGCATAATATTCAACATTGGCTGTTGACGGTACGCTTTGTGCAAGCTGAAGAAGATAATCTCTGCCACCTGCTTCGTCATACTTGCCGTCTTTTGCAAGTGCATCGGCAATGATAACCGGGTCAATAGCCTTTGAATTGGTATACATCAGCATCATACTGCTGAATATAGCATTATGCTGAGGAAGATAAAACGAATCAGCATTTATATGCTCGAGCACTTCCTCAATACACTCAGGCTTGATTAATATTGAACCTAAAACAGATTGCTCTGCTTCAAGGTTAAACGGCATATTAATATTGCCTGAAACATTTAATGTATCAGCCATAAATTAAGCCTCCGATACCTGAACAAATACCTTTGCACTAATGCCCTGATATACTTTGATTTCAGCCTGAACGGTACCGAACGCTTTAACATCAGGCATAACAATTTTTCTTTTATCTACATCAATACCAAGTTCATCCTTGATTTTTTTAGAAACATCTTTTGAAGTAACAGAGCCGAAAATTTTGCCGTTGGCACCTGCTTTCGCAGTAAGCTTAAATGTCTTTCCTTCAAGCTTTTCGGCATCGGCTGTAGCAGCCTTGATTTCTTCAGCCTTATGGAACTTTTTAGATGCTTCTTTATTATTAAAATCATTCATTGCACTTGAATTGGCTTCAACTGCAAGTCCCTTAGGGAAAAGAAAATTTCTTGCATAGCCGTCGGATGCATTTACCAAATCACCTTTTTTGCCAAGGCTTTTTACATCTTGCTTTAATATAACCTTCATACTTTAACTCCTCCTTATATCTCCATTAAAATAGGTAAAATCATAGGTCTGCGCTTTGTTCTTTCATACATAAGTCTTGAAAGCTCATCCCTTAAAGCTGATTTTACAGCATTCCAATCGTGGAATTTAACATTATAATTTTCATCAATAACTCTGCAAGCCAAATCTCTTGCACTGTTCATAAGAGCTTCGTTTTCTCTTACATAAACAAAGCCTCTTGAAACCAAATCAGGACCGCTTACCACCTGACCGGTTGAACTGTCAATAGTGGCAACGACAATAATAATACCGTCCATTGAAAGATGCTTTCTGTCGTTGAGAACGATATTGCCGACATCACCTACGCCGATACCGTCAACATAAACTTCACCGGAAGGCACATTTTCAACAAGTTTAATTTTATCATCGCTAAGTTCAATTTTTTCACCTATACTTGCGATATAAATATTCTTTTTATCAATGCCCATAGCTTCGCCGAGTTTTGCGTGCTTTTGAAGATGCTTTTGCTCGCCGTGAACAGGAATGAAATATTTAGGCTTAACAAGACCAATCATAAGCTTAAGTTCTTCCTGACAAGCGTGACCGGATACATGAACATCATACATTTTTTCATATATAACTTCAACACCGTGGCGCATAAGTTCATTAACAACATTACCCACCATTTTTTCATTACCCGGAATAGGTGTTGCAGAAATGATAACATAATCGTTAGGTGAAAGTGTAACCTTTGTATGAGCACCGAAAGCAATCTTAGTAAGAGCCGACATAGGTTCACCCTGCGAACCGGTTGTAATAATAACAAGCTGGTCGTCGGAATAATTCTTTATATCATTTATATCAATAAGTATTCCTTGTGGAATATTAAGATAACCGAGCTCACTGCCGACCTTAACAAGATTTTCAAGGCTTCGACCGACAACGGCAACCTTACGGTGACGGGCAGTTGCAACATCAATAATTTGCTGAACTCTGTGTATATTTGAAGCAAATGTTGCAACAACAATTCTTTTCTTATTAGCTTTTCTGAAAAGATTTTCAAAGCTGTCGCCTACTGATTTTTCACTCGGTGTATAACCCGGACGCTCGGCGTTGGTTGAATCTGAAAGAAGTGCCAAAACACCTTTTCTGCCGTATTCTGCAAAACGGGTCAAGTCAATCATATCACCGTCAACAGGAGTTGTATCAATCTTAAAGTCACCCGTTTGAATAATTACACCTGCAGGACAACGAATTGCAAGACCTACTGCGTCAGGAATCGAGTGATTAACATGAATCATCTCAATATTAAATGAGCCGAGTGTAATATTATCTCTCGGTTTAATTTCAACAAGCTTAGCCGAATTAAGAAGTCTATGCTCTTCAAGCTTTCCTTTAATAAGACCGATTGTAAGCTTAGTTGCATAAATAGGTATATTTACCTTTTTGAGCAAATATGCAAGACCACCAATATGGTCCTCGTGGCCGTGTGTTACAATAACACCTTTAATCTTGTCTGCATTTTTTTCAATATATGAAAAATCAGGTATAACAAGGTCAACGCCCGGTAAATCGGCATCAGGAAAAGCAAGCCCACAATCGACGATAAACATATCGTCCTTATACTCATAAAGAGTCATATTCTTTCCTATTTCGTTAATACCACCCAAAAACGCAATTTTAACAGACTCTTTAGCCTGTGGTGGTATTTGAGCCTTGCGCTTATTAGTCTTACGGTAAGTGACATATCGCTTTTTGGAATTCCGTTTTCCGTCAGCGACCTTACCGTAAGTTTTATTCAAATTTGCCATTAAATTTAAAACCTCCAAAAATAAATATTTTCTCCGTACAAATTAAATTCATTAGATATAATATATTATTAATCAAAGAATGTCAAGTAAACAAATGTTACCCGTAATCTAAACTCTATATTGATTATTGACAAAATAGGTGTTAAAATAAATAAAAATTTTAAAATGGTGAAAAATATGAAAAGCGTTGAAATATATACCGACGGTGCCTGCTCGGGAAATCCGGGTAAAGGTGGCTGGGCTGCAATACTTGTCTATAACAAAAAAGAAAAAGAGCTTGTCGGCGGAAGCAAAGAAACCACAAATAATCGAATGGAGCTTTCGGCTGTTATCGAAGGTCTTAAGGCACTGAAAGAACCTTGTGAAGTATATTTAACGACCGATTCGAAATATGTTTGCGATTCCGTAACAAAAGGCTGGGTCTACTCTTGGCAAAAAAACGGATGGAAAAAAGCAGACAAAAAGCCTGCTTTGAATGTTGATTTATGGGAACAATTATTGCCTTTACTTGACAAGCACAATGTTACTTTTAATTGGGTAAAAGGTCACAACGGTCACCCATACAATGAACGCTGCGACGAATTAGCCGTTAATTTTTACAAGAATCTTTAAATATCGTCTTTATGAAGAATACCGATTCCTATACCTAATTTACCACCACTTTGCATAAAAGTTTTTGCACTTTTTTGCAAGGTGGTTTTTTCTTGATATTTTGACTTAATAAGCTGTCTTTTTCCAAAAATCCTCTCTATCGCCTGCCTGTCATCGTCAATTGAATAAACCAAATCAAACAATGTTGCAAACTGAAGAATATTGCTTGAGCTTTTCATAAACTGCCAGTTTTCGCCATATAAAAGCCAACTTTCACAGAAAAAGAAATCATATTTATAATCAGGAAAATATTTTGCAAAAAATTCTTTTGCTTTAATTATTGAATTAACGCAATCACCGTAAATCAGCTTTTCACCCTGTGGTATGTGAACATACAGCATTTTTTCGCCTTTGTCAAACGGCAACATACTGTAATCGAGCATAATATCATTGCAAGTATAAAGCTGAAATTGAAGCCTGCCGAGTTTAAAAAGTTCAAAATTAAGATGATTTTTTATCCAAGGCAAGTTTTTTAATCCTTTATTATTG
>JBNMGQ010000007.1:0-45294 GCA_050872345.1 Eubacterium sp.
AATGCTGAGTTCCTTGTTTTTATGGTCGCCGGTTTCTAAAAAATCCTTTTCGCTGTATTCCATAGCAATCACCTCTTTTTCTATTATAACTTTAAAATGATATTTTGCAATACTTAGCATTTTAGATAAATTATAATTTGGCGTAGGGTTAACCGAATTAAGCCTCCTTTGAAAAGGGAGGTGGCACGCTTGCGTGACGGAGGGATTAACGGGCGAACTGTGTTCGCCTATCTCTCCTATCGTCAGCATAGCTGACACTTCCCTCGTCAGAGGGAAGCAAGAACTTGGCTCCCTCTGACGAGGGTGATTCCCCACAGTGTGGGGAAATGTCACGCAAGTGACAAAAGGGACGGCTCCCGTAGGAGCTGTCACGATAGTGACTGAGGGAGAGAAAAAATATAATGTGGCTTTAGCCGTCAACCGATTGCAAACTATAATTTATCTTGACAATTCACTGTTTTTTTGCTAATATATTTGCATATAAAACGGCTGGGAAAAAGAGGAGTAACCTGTTTATTCTTTCAGAGAGTGCCCGTTTGGTGCAAGGGCACAGATGACGCAGGTGAAGGTAGCTTTGGAGCCGACAGGGTGAATAAAGTAGCTTTGTCCGTATATCTGCGTTAAAGATTTGAGTGGCATTTTATTAATGCAATTTGAGTGGTACCACGGAATTTTTCGCTTTCGTCTCAATTTGAGGCGAAAGCTTATTTTTTTATAAAATACATATACTATATTATAAAGGAGAACATTATGGCAAAAGAACTTGCAAAGCAGTACGACCCTTCGGAAGTTGAAGACCGTACTTATAAATTTTGGTGTGACAAAAAATATTTTCACGCTAAAAGAGAAGAAAACAAAAAGACATATACAATAGTTATTCCACCTCCGAATATTACAGGTCAGCTCCATATGGGCCACGCACTTGATAATACTCTTCAGGATATTCTTATCCGTTATCACAGAATGGCAGGCTATGACACTCTTTGGCTTCCGGGTACAGACCATGCTTCTATCGCAACCGAGGCAAAGATTGTTGAGGCTATGCGCAAAGAGGGTATTACCAAGGACGATATTGGCAGAGAAAAATTCCTTGAGCGTGCATGGGACTGGAAAGAACAGTACGGTGGCAGAATTATCGAACAGCTTAAGAAAATGGGCTCATCTTGCGACTGGGACAGAGAACGCTTTACTCTTGACGAAGGTTGCAGTAAGGCTGTAAGAGAAGTGTTCGTAGGTCTTTACGATAAGGATTTAATCTATCGTGGTAACCGTATGGTTAACTGGTGCCCACATTGTAACACTTCTATCAGTGACGCAGAAGTTGAATATGAGGAAAAAGATTCCAACTTCTGGCATCTTCTTTACACTGTTAAGGAAACAGGCGAGAAGCTTGAACTTGCTACTACCCGTCCTGAAACTATGCTCGGTGATACTGCCGTAGCTATCAACGGTGATGACCCAAGGTATAAGCATCTTCACGGTTGCCATGTTATTCTTCCTCTTCTTAATAAGGAAATTCCTATCGTATGCGACGAGCACGCAGATATGACAAAGGGTACAGGTGTTGTTAAAATCACTCCTGCTCATGACCCTAACGACTTTGAGGTTGGACTCAGGCATAATCTTCCTATCATTCGTACATTCACTTATGACGGCCATATGACAGGCAAGGCTGACAAAGAAGCTGCCGACGAAATTATCAGAAGTGGCAAGGCTACTCAAAATGAGCCTGAAGTTCTTGACTGTGGCAAATATGCAGGTATGACTACTCTTGAAGCAAGAGAAGCAATCCTTGCCGACCTTGAAGAGGGTGGATATATTAAGGAAATTGAACCACTCAAGCACGATGTAGGTACTTGCTACAGATGTCATACAAATATTGAGCCTATGGTTTCAAAGCAGTGGTTTGTTAAAATGGAGCCACTTGCAGGTCCTGCTATTGACGCTGTTGAAAACGGCGACATTAAGTTCGTTCCTGAAAGATTTAAGAAAAATTATATGAGCTGGATGCGTGGTTCCCGTGACTGGTGCATTTCCCGTCAGCTTTGGTGGGGTCATAGGATTCCTGCTTGGTACTGCGACGATTGCAGCGCTACAACAGTAAGCAAGGAAGACCCTACAAAATGTGCTCACTGTGGCAGTGAACATATCCATCAGGACCCTGATACTCTTGATACTTGGTTCTCATCTGCTCTTTGGCCTTTCTCAACTCTCGGTTGGCCTGATGAAACAGAAGATTTGAAGCACTATTATCCTACCAACACTCTTGTTACAGGCTATGATATTATCGGTTTCTGGGTAAGCAGAATGATTTTCTCAGGTCTTGCTTATACCGATAAAGCACCGTTCGATACCGTTCTTATCCACGGTCTTGTTCGTGATGCACAGGGCAGAAAGATGTCAAAGTCACTCGGCAACGGTATTGACCCACTTGAGGTTATCGACGAATACGGTGCCGATGCTTTGAGATTTACTCTTGCTACAGGTAATTCACCGGGTAACGATATGCGTTTCTCCGACGAAAAGGTTAAGGCTTCAAGAAATTTTGCTAATAAGCTTTGGAATGCTGCCCGTTTTGTTTTGATGTATCTTACCGACGACTTCAAGTATGACGGACTTCCGAGCGACCTCGCAGTTGAGGATGAATGGATTGTATCTAAGGTTAATACACTTGCTAAGGATGTAACCGACAACCTTGAAAAGTACGAACTCGGTATTGCTATTCAAAAGCTTTACGATTTCATTTGGGATGTTTTCTGCGATTGGTATATCGAAATTGCAAAAATCAGACTTCAGGGCGACGACGAAAAGGCAAAGGATACTGCAAAGAGCGTTCTCGTTTATGTTCTTACCGATATTCTTAAGCTTCTCCATCCGTTTATGCCTTTCATTACTGAGGAAATTTATCAGGCTATTCCACACGACTGTGAATCAATTATGATTTCAAAGTGGGTTGAATACGATGAAAAGCTCAACTACAGCGAAAACGAAGCTAAGATGGAAGAACTTATGAACGCTATTCGTGCTATTCGTAACCGTAGAGCAGAAATGAATATTCCACCAAGCAAAAAGGCTAAGGTTTATGTTGAAACAGAGGATATTGAACTCTTCAATCAGGGTGCAGAGTTCATTAAGCGTCTTGCTTCATCTAATGAAGTGGAAGTTAAAGAAAGCTTCGACAATCTCGGCAATACAGTTACAATTGTAACCGATAAGGCTAAGATTTATATTCCTATGGGCGACCTTGTTGACTTTGAAGCTGAGCGTAAAAGACTTGAAAAAGAACTTGCACAGGCACAGGATAAGCTTGACTTTATCAACAAAAAGCTTTCTAATCCGGGCTTTGTCAATAAAGCACCTGAAAAGGTAGTTAACCAAAACAGGGAAGACGCTGCTAAGTTTGAAGACAAGATTGCAAACATTAAAAATTCTATTGAGTCATTGGGTAAATAAATGGACTACGAAAACGCTTTGAATTTAATACTTCAAAAGCAAAGCCTCGGTATTAAACCGGGGCTTACTCGTATTTATGAGCTTTTGAAGAGAATGGATAACCCTCAAAATAAGCTTAAAATTATCCATATTGCAGGCACTAACGGTAAGGGTACTACTGCCACATCAATTTCAAATGCACTTATAAAAGCAGGTTACACCGTCGGTCTTTTCACTTCGCCGTGGCTTAGCGATTACCGTGAGCAAATTCAAATTAACGGCGATTTTATACCTGAAGAAGATTTTGCAAAATATATTGAAAAATATATAGACTGCGACGCTACCGAGTTTGAACTCGTCACTGCGATAATGTATAAGTGCTTTGCCGATAAAAATGTAGATTTTGCCGTTGTTGAATGTGGTATGGGTGGCAAGGGCGACGCTACAAATGTTGAAGAAAAAAATATTTCCGTTATAACCTCCGTAGCAATTGACCATACTGCTTTTCTCGGCAACACAATTGAAGAAATTGCAAAAGAAAAGAGTGGTATTATAAAACCAAATTCAACCTGTATTCTTTATCCTAATCCGAAGTGTGAGCACATTTTTGAAAAGGTTTGCAGTGAAAAGAATGCTAAGCTTATTAAAATAGCCGACGCCGGTAATGTTTTGCAAAATGATATTGCCACTGCGCAAGGTGTACTCGATACAATCGGTGTTGACATTAAGGCTGAAAATCCAAAGCTTTCGGCAAGGCAAAGTGTAATTAACGGCGTTCTTGTTGACGGTGGGCACAATGTTGACGCTGCAAAGGCATTGGCACCTAAAATCAACGACGAGGTCGCTGTAATCGCTATGATGAAGGACAAAAATGTTGACGCTTACCTTTCGCTCGTAGCACCGAAATGCAAAACGATTTACGCAACGCAGGTTAATAATGAGCGTTCAATGAAGGCTGACGAGCTTTCAAAAATCGCTCGAAAATATTGCAAAAATGTTTTGACTTTTGACAATGCTTTTGACGCCGTAAATGATGCAAAGCAAAACGGTTTGACGCTTGTTTGTGGCTCGTTTTATCTTTTCCGTGAGATTAGAAAAGAATTGATTTAACTACAAAATTTGATACATTATTCAATACCAATCTGTTAGTATTAACGCAGATTGGTATTTTTTTATTGGAGTGACAAAGATGAATGTTACGATTGAAAGCAGAAAAAATGTTGTTATTGCTTATCTTATCGGCGAAATTGACCATCACACGGCAGGACAGGTTAGAGAAAAAATAGACGACAGTTTAATGTTTATTAAACCCGAAATGCTGATTTTGGATTTTAAAAATGTCAGTTTTATGGACTCGTCCGGTATCGGACTTGTTATGGGCAGGTACAGGCTTATGCAAAGCCTTTGCCAAAACTCGCATATAGAAATAAAAAATGTAACCCTGCAAACCAAAAAAATAATGGAACTTGCAGGGCTTGGTGCTATAGCAAATATTAAGGAGATTGAAAATGACTACAAAAAAGCAAATTAATGAGTTCAAGCTGACTCTTGACAGCAAAAGCGTAAACGAATCCTTTGCACGAGTTGCCGTGTCGGCGTTTGTGACGCCACTTGACCCGACTCTTGAGGAAATAGCAGATTTGAAAACTGCCGTAAGCGAAGCTGTGACAAACTGCATAGTTCACGCATACAAGGATACATACGGCAAAATTTTCATTATCGGCAAAATTTTCAGTGACAATACGGTCAAAATCACGATTAAGGATAAAGGTTGCGGCATACCTGACATAAATCAGGCAATGACACCTCTTTATACTACCGGCGAAGGTGACAGGGCAGGTCTTGGTTTTACCGTTATGGAAAGCTTTTGCGACAGGGTAAATGTAAGGTCAAAGGAAGCGTTCGGCACTTCGGTTACTCTTACCAAAAAAATTGAGGGCAAAACAAAATGGTAGACGAGCGTGAAAAGATTATATGTGACAATATAGGTCTTGTTCACTCTATAGCTTCCCGTTTCAAGGGCAGGGGTGTTGAGTATGAGGATTTGTTTCAAAGTGGCTGTATCGGTCTTATAAAGGCTGTTGATAATTTTGATTCATCCCGTGGCTTTGCTTTTTCAACATATGCCGTGCCGGTAATTATGGGCGAAATCAAGCGTATTTTTCGTGACGGTGGTGCAGTAAAGGTCAGCCGAAGCTTAAAGGAAAAAGCGATAAAAGCGCAGGCGTTAAGGGAAAAGTTTATAAATAAAGAACTCAGAGAGCCGACCGTGTCGGAACTTTCAAAACTTCTTGATTTGTCTGTTGAGGAAACGACGGAAGTCCTCGGTGTAATTGCGCCTATGGTGTCGCTTAGCGTGTCAAATGAAGACGGTGAGTCGACTATTGATGTCCCTGTTGACGAAAGCGAAGAACTTTTTAACCGGCTGACTGTCCATAGGCTTTTTAAATATCTTGACGATACCGAAAAAGCAATAGTTGATATGAGGTATTATAAAGGCTTCACTCAGTCGAAAACTGCGCAAGCACTCGGTATATCGCAGGTTCAGGTGTCACGAAAGGAAAAAACACTGCTTGAAAAATTGAGAAGGTATGTATAGGCATATTATGATATTATTCTCTCCTATCGTCAGCGTAGCTGACACTTCCCTCGTCAGAGGGAAGCAAGGCTTGGCTCCCTCTGACGAGGGTGATTCCCCACAGTGTGGGGAAATGTCACGCAAGTGACAAAAGGGACGGCTCCCGTAGGAGCTGTCACGAAAGTGACTGAGGGAGAGAAACAAGGCGAACGCAATGTAGATAATACACTGCGTTCGCCCGTTTTTTTATTTATTCATTTTTCTTGCTTTAAACGGATGAGCCGTTATAAGACCGAAATACTTTTTACAAAAGATTGCCAAAACTCTCTCTTCAAACGGTTCAAGAATCATTTCGCCGTAAGTCATTTTTTCAATAAGCTCAACGATTCTCATATATTCGTCTTCTTCAATTTCAGGGCGCAGCTCGTGAAGGCGCTTTGCCGAGTCTATTGCATCTTTGCCGAGAATAAAATCAATTTTGTCATATTTAAGCATTTGGCTTATTTGTGCGCAATAGCTTTGCTGTCTTACCTTCGGGTCTTTGTTGTTTATTTTTTTAGCAAATTTGCTGTATAAAACAAGCATAACGATAAAGGCAATTACTGCTAAACAAGACAATATAATAAGTATAAATGCAATTACACCTAAAACTATAAGCTTTGTGTCCGACTTTTTATTGTCGCCTTTTTTATCGCCGTTAGTGTCGTTGTCAAGCTTAAGCTTTTGCTCAAAATTGTTTTTGTCCTTTTGAGTTTTTTCTACTTCCTTTGGCTTTGCCACAAGCTCAATGAGTGCAAATGTATCGTAGTAGTAACCCGGCGTGACATCAATCGGAAGCCAACCGATACCGTCCATATACACCTCAACCCAAGCGTGTGCGTCCTGCGAAGTCAAAAGCGTAGTTTCGTTTTTAGGGTTTGTGTTGTTGAAAAGATACCCTTCAACATACCTTGCAGGGAAGCCTGCCATACGAAATGCTTCAACACCGGCTGCTGCGTAGTAAATCGAATTGCCTTTTTTGTAATCGGTCAAAAACCATTTTATAGGGTCGGTATCCTTTGGCGCAGTTTTCGGTATTTCAACATATTGCGTTTCTTCCTCAAACACTGTTCGTATGCGCTCAGTAACGCTCAAAATACTGTCTTTTACGCTGTCGTCGACATCCTTGTAAAACATATCGTTTACGCAGTTATAAAGCTCGGAGTCAACCGTCAAATATGAGTTGTATACAAAATTTCTGTACACCTTTTCGCTTTTAATAAAGCTTTCCTGCTTCCCGTTTTCGGGAAATTCAAACCAAACGGCAAGCGTCATAATTTCAGCAGGGTTGTTTGAGGATATTTCATTGTAGCTGTAATTTTTTGAGCCGAAGAAGGAAGCCGATTTTAAGTTGGCGTCCTTGTTTTGATACATATCGGTTTCGCCGAAGTTTTGGCAACTGTACGGAGCGTAAATATAATTTCTCTTAGCACCGACATTTTTGATTGTGATTTTATTTTTCTTGTCATCGTTTTGCGACAGGGAATCGTAGTTTGAAAATTGGAACTGCGAAGAAAAATCATTATCACCAAGCCACTTGAGCATACCACTGTTCTCGCCACCGTATGATGAGTTTGGAAGTGCTTCCCATTTGCCGTTCTTGTATTTACCGCCGACATAACCTCTAAGGTAAATATCCTTCGCCCATTCGCTTTTAACTTCAAGCCTTTTGTCGTTATCGGCTAAAAGCTCGTCTGCTTTTGAAAGGTCGCCGCTCGGTAATGAATCCGTACCGAATCTGATGTCGTTAACTATTTGTTTTTGTTGCTCTCTCAAATCAGTTATGTATTGCGATTCGGTGTTGCCCACCATAAACGAAAGCGACAGCAGGGCAATCGCTATTATCAGCGTCCATATTATTCTTCGTTTTAAATCACCTGTTTTTGTACTGCTCATAACAGAAGCTGCGTAAGCGATAATCGCAAGCGAAAATGCAAAGCAGTTAAAGTTATTCATTATAAGACTCGGTACAAAATATATCGCAATCATCAAAATGATAGGTATACCTTTTGCTTTTTTTACAAGTATAAAAACAAAGTGAGCAGCAATGAATGCTACAAATACGGCAAACTGTGCAATGCTTGCTTTGCTTATTAAACCTGACTGAAAAAGTGCTCTGCCGTCATCGTATTCCAAATTCCAACGGCTGATTTGATAATTGAGTGTTCCGAGTAAACCGGCGTAAATGTTTTTAGGTGAGCAGATTATAAAAGTTGCAATCAGTCCTGCAAACGGTATATAGCTTACATATTTTTTGAGCTTTTCAAATTTACTTGTCAATGCCAAAAGAATAACGCTTATCAATCCTATTGCCATAATTACAATATGATATTTAAATTCAAGAGGAACAAAATTGATATATTCAATTGAAAAAGCAAGATAAAGAAGAATATAAACTATAATTTTACTTGCAAGAGTAATAGTTTTATTTTCATTTTCGTTAGTTATATAACTGTATTGATATTTTTTATCTTTTTTTGCGTTTATTTTCATTTTGTACTCCGAAATTAAAGGTCAATGTTATAAGTTTGGCTTGCAATTTTGTTGTACGGCAAGCTGTAAAATCTGCACTTGTTGTCGGTTGTAAGCTCAATGTCACTGTGCTTTGAACTGATATTAATTGCAGACACATCTGTAGTCAAACTGAGCGTCAATAAATCGTCAAGATATTCTTCGGCGTAAATATAAATGATTTTTGCAAAATCCTTGTACCCTGTGCTCATAATAAAATGGCTTATTCCTATTCCGTTTTGCTTCGGAAGCGGAGAGGAGAGTATATGTCTTTCGGCGTAAAGAATGTCATTTGCGTCATTTATATCGTAAAAGGAAATATTGTCCTCGTCCGTCGAGCAAAACTTGTGGCCTATTCCTTTGTCGATAAGCTGACGGCTTATTGTAAATGCTAAGTCAACAGCAAGACTGAGCATTTGCGATTCGATTTTTTTGCCTTTAATTTCTTTTCCTATATCGAGAAAGATAAGAGTTCTTGAGTTTGTACTGCTGTGACCTACCTTGACAATCGGCTTGTCAATCTTGCACGATAATTTCCAGTGAATCGATTTAACATTGTCACCCGGTGCATAATCTCGAAACTCAAATATTTCAGACATATCGTTGCCTTTTTTGCTTTGCATTATTTGGTCTGAGTCGGTAGTGAAAAATGTGTGCTCGCTTGAATTTGTTGTAACAGGCAAAGCAGTAGGGTAAACGCCGAAAATCATCGGCTTAGGTGGTTTAAGCTTAGCTTTTGTAACACCTATAATGTCGTTACATTCAACGCTTTTGCACTTGATGGTTATTGCACTGCACATAGTTGCTTCAAACGGAATTACTACCTTGCCTCTGTTCTCTGTTGCAGGAATTTTTAAAAGACGGGTGTAGCTTTCGCCGTACTTGTCATAAATAACTTCAAAGTTGAAGTATATAAGTCCTGCAATGAGAAGAGGCTTTTTTGAAGTGATTGATACTTCAAAAAATGACTTTTCGTTTTTTATACAGTCGTGGTCAATGTCCAAACTCAAGTTAATGTTTTTTGCATCAATATCAAGAAGCGCTTTAAAAAGTATCGGCGCAAGCGCAAGCACCACAAAAAGAACGATTAAAAATGTGTTGCTGAAAAAGTAGCCGAATAAAAGCACAATGATGCAAATGAGAGTATATAAAGTAAAGCCTTTTCCCATAGCCTTTACCCCTTAGTAAACTTCGGTGGCTCAATTTGCTCAAGCACATTTTCAAGTATGTTTCTTGCACTTATGTTTGTGATTTTCGCCTGAGGTTTAAGTTCAATTCTGTGCTCGCAAACATCAAAGAAAATGTATTGTATATCCTCCGGTATTACATATGTACGCTCGTTAAATATAGCGTTTACCTTTGCCATACGGGTGAGCGCCATAATACCACGGGGACTGATACCAAGGTCAACATATTCGTTTTCTCTTGTTGCTTCGCAAAGTGAAATTAAATAGAGAAGCACCTCGTCGCTGATTTTGATTAACGAAACATAATTTTGAGTTTCAACAACATTTTGAGCGCTTACAACAGGGTTGATTTTTTCAAGTGGGTTTGAAAACTTTCTTGCTCTGATAATTTCAAACTGGTCCTTTGTTGAAGGGTAGCCGATGGAAAGCCTTACCATAAATCTGTCAAGCTGTGATTCCGGAAGTGGCTGAGTACCGATGGTACCGAGTGGATTTTCTGTAGCGATACAAATAAACGGCTTAGGCAAATCGTGAGTTCTGCCGTCAACTGTAAAGCTGTATTCAGCCATTGCCTGCAAAAGAGCCGACTGGGTTTTAGGCGAAGTTCTGTTGATTTCGTCGGCTAAAAGAAGATTACAGTTTACTGCGCCGTCAACATATTCAAATTGATTTGTTCTTTTGTTAAATACGGTATAGCCTGTAATGTCCGACGGCAAGGTGTCGGAGGTAAACTGAATACGATTGTAGTTAAGACCGAGTGCTTTTGAAAAAGCAATGGCAAGCGTAGTCTTGCCCATACCCGGATGGTCCTCAAGAAGAATGTGGCCACCTGCGTATATCGCCATAAGCACCTTTTTGATTATTTCGTCTTTACCTGTAAAAGCTTTTTTTATTTCGTTGATAATGTTTTCTGATTGTTCAATTACCATTTTTGTACCCTCTCTGTTACTCTGTAATTGTTGCAAGATTTTGAAGCTCGCTTATGTCAACGGTAATGTAGTTTTCATCGTCGATTTTATCGGCTTCGTTTTCTTGTTCAGTTTTGTTATCAAGCGCATTGGATGAAGATTGGGAGTCTTCATTATTATTTGTGTTGTTTTCGTCAGGATTTTCTGTCACATTTTCCTGATTTTCAGGCTTTTTCGGATATGGTAAAGCTTCCATTCCGAATACTTTTCTTACAAGGTTTTGACCCTCAATATCCTCTTCCTCGGTAAGATTGCCGTAATCGTAAAATACATCTTTGCCGAGCATCGGATACTTCCACATATCAATAAAGTTGTCAATATCTGCACCGTCATTTACTTCAATCTTAAATCCACCACAATCGGCGCCGATATTGTCACCGAATGAGTAAGGTGTAAGATAAGTTGAACTTGTAAGAGAAAACGGATTATCCGTATCAAATTTAACTCTCTTAAGGTTTCTGCAGTTGCCGAATATGTTGTAATATGCGTTGTAGAAGTTAGAGCCAAATTCAAGTTCTGTCAAGCCTTGACAATTTTCAAAAGCACTGCCTCGTGCAAAGTAAAGGCTTTCAAAATTGTATGAGCCGTAAATACCACTGCCTGCAAAAGCCATTTCGCCAATTACATCAATCTTGCTGTAGTTTATAAGCTTAAACGGTTTTGCACATTTGTAAAATGCTTTGTATTCAACCGAAATAGTGTTGTCTATTAATTCAATGTCGCCACTGACTTCACTCGTTGCCTTGCAAACAATGTAGCCGTCGGTGTATGGGTTAACATCGCCTTTTTCTGCATAAGCAAAAAGAACTTTGCCGTCGCCGTAATCCTTCACAATGTACGGATGACCGAAAGGAGTAAAATAGCTTATTAAGTGTGCAAGGTGCTGTGAGTCGTAACCGTAAGCGTTGTACGGCGCAAAGAACATACCGGTGTTTTTGTCTTCGGTGTAATCCTCATCAAACAAACCTACTTCTGCGTTAAAGGCACAGAATTTCAAAGCAGTGTTTTCGTAAAATGCCTGCTTTTCAACTGTGATAATGTCGTCAGCCGTTACATATATACTTTCAAGATTAGCACAGGATTTGAAAGCGCATTTGCCTATTGTCTTAACGCTCTCAGGAAGTGTGATAAATCTTATGTTTTCGTTATTTGCAAAAGCATTTGCGCCTATTTCAACAAGATTAATATCGCCGAGCGTATCCTCCTTAAATTCTCCGCCGAGCGTTGCAGCTTTAAGAAGAATTGCACCTTCGTTCGTAGCAAGGTATTTGTAGTCGTTGTAATATTTGATTTCAAGGCTGTCGCTTTTAAGCTCGTAGTTGTCGCTGAAACTGTCGCCCAAGTTTTCATTCAACAAGCTGTTAAAGCCGTTATAAAGTTCGCTTTGAACATAGATGCTTGTTGCGCCGTCCTCGTTAACGCCGTAAATTGCATTTTGATATAATCTCGGAAGCTTCTTTGAACCGAGGAAGTAGATTCTCTTCAAATGCTCGGCGTTGATACTGTTGTCGTCAAACAAATCAATGTCGCCTTTGAAGATTAATGTGTCAACATCAGGGCAGTTGTCCATAGCATTTTCGGCAATCATTTTAACGCAACTCGGAACGATGAATGTGCCCATAACATCACTTGAAATGCTGTAAAGAACTGTTGAATCACTTGAGTAAATTGCACCGTCTACATAAATGTATTCGTTTTCGTTTTCGCTGTCCTCACGAAGAAGCTCGTTTGTGCCGAGCCTTGGACCGTATTGCTTAAGGTAGTCGTAGTATGCATCTTTCGGAACATAAATCTTAGCGTTTGAAAGATTTTCAATATTCATATCGGGAACGACTGATGATAAATGAAGTTCCTCAAGCTTTGAATCTTTTCTGAATATGATTGACTTTATATTATCGTCAAGCGTTATTTTTGTCATATTTTTAGGTATGTCGTAAATCTTGTCCTGCTCTTTTGAGGTTAACATACCGTTTAATGTTGAATAATACTTGTTGTCCTTTGAAACAACATATTCTTCGTTGACAATAAGTGAGTTATTACCGTTATTGTCTATAAGGCTGATTTTCTTAAGCGTTGACGGAAAGATTACTTTGTCAAATGTACGCTTGTTTTCAAATTGAAGATTAAATGTGTATTCAGGTATTCTGAGAGTTTTGCTGTCGCCCGTGTAGTCATAAAGAGTTTGCAAAAACTCAAATGACAAAGAACCGTCATCGTAGCAAGAAATCAATTTTTCTTTGTAATTATCGTTAAGCTCAACATATCCGGTAGGGTAGAGGAATATGAGCCCTTCCTGTTCAAATTTGCAGGAATAGTCTAAAGGCTCTCCGTCCTTGGTGTTGCTCCAACCACGAAACAGCATTTTCAAATCGCCGTTTTCGTCAGGGTCGCAAACAGATGAATAGAACTTGAGAAGGTTGACCGTTTCACCGTCGCCGGGATACATTAAATCGTTACCGTTTGAATTGTTTGCGTAAACGCCGTCCTTGTATGTAAGTACAACGAGCATTCTGTTGACGGTTTCAAATGTAACTGTTTGCTCCTGCCAAGGTGAAATGCTTGTTGCTCTGAAGCAAAATGTTGCCGTAAATCCGTTGTAAGCATACTGTGGATAATCTTTTACAAGGAAGTTGTCGTTATAGCTTCTCAGTCTGTATGAACTCCAACTGTCTATATTACCGTCCTCGTCGGCAGGACCTGCATATGCTCTGACTTGATTTAAAAGTGTTGTATCGTTTAACTTTTCACCGTTGTAGATTTTGTTTTCGGTTGAAAAGAAATCGTCAGGAAGAACGACTTGAATCGATAATTTAAGATTTTTTGAAGCGTTGTCACTGTTTGACGGGTCGTAGCTTGGCAGCGACATATCAAACTGATCAAACGCATCCAAAGGTTCGCTTTTTTCAGGGACGCTTTCTGTAGGAACATCAGGCTTAACTACTGTCGGCTCTTCCTCATTATCGTTTTGGTCGTCACTTGGATTGTTGTCGTCGCTCGGCTTGTTATTGTTGTTATCGTCGTCGTTTTTATCGTTATTGTTGTTATTGCCCGAATTGTTGTTTGAATTATTGTTTGAATCGTTATTCGGCTTGTTGTTTGAAGAATTATTTCCGGAATTATTGTCCGTATTGTTTGCTTGGTTTGTATTGCCGGTATTGTTTTGAGTGTTTGCATTGTTATTTGCATTAACATAAACAATGTCGTTTGAAGCAGTACCGTTTACCACACTTTGTATTTGATTTGTACCGGTGTTACTGTAAGCAAGACCTGCATTTCTTGTTGATGAGGAGATAAATATTTTGCCCTTGCTTTTAGGATTGTTTTGTTTGGCGTTATTGCCGTTTTTGTTGTCGTTTTGCTTTTGGTCGCTGCTCTTGTTTACTTTTTCGCTTTCTTTTTGCGAGTTTTCGTCAACCTTGTTAATCTCTTTGTCGAAGTTAATATCATTTTTTCTTGCGTCTGCCGTTGCACTGATATTATCCGGATTGAAAAGGTTGCCGTTAATGTAGCTGTAAACAATATAACCGGTTGCGCTTGCAATTATCGCAAAGACTAAAACAGCAATTATGATTTTAGCTTTCTTGCTCATTTTTTTACCGTTTTCCATTTTATTCTCCTTTCTTAAGCTCTAATGTTTTGCCTATAATGTTGCACATATTTTTAAAATCAATCGGCTTTAAGAAGTAGCCGTCAATTTGATTTGCCAATGACTCTTCACTGCTTTCAACATAAGCGTCGGCAGTAAGCGCAAATATTGCAATTTTGCTTGCGTCCGATTTGCTTGATGCTCTGATTTTTTCAATAGCCTGCCAGCCGTTCATAACCGGCATTTGAATATCCATAAGAATAACATCGTATTGCCCTGCCGGATTTTGCTCAAACTTGTCAACTGCCACTTTACCGTTGACGGCTATATCAACGCTTGCGCCTTCCATTTCAAAAATACTCTTTGCAATTTCTGCGTTGACATCATTATCTTCGGCAAGAAGAATTTTCATACCACGGTAGGAATAAACTTTATCACCGATTTTGTCATTGATTGTTGATTTAGCCTTAACCTTGCCCTTAGCCTTCTTAAGTGTTATGTAAACGCTGAACTGAGTGCCTTGGTCTAATTTCGAGTCTACGAATATTTCGCCACCCATAAGCCTTGTGAACTGGTCTGCAATCGCCATACCAAGACCTGAACCGGTAATCTTGACATTCTCGTTTCTGCCTTCCTGCTCAAACGGTTTAAATACCTTGTCGAGGAAGTCCTGACTCATACCGGAACCTGTGTCCGATACTCTCATCATAAGCTGAACGGTTTCGTCACCTTTCATCATCTGCTGAATGGTAACGCTGATTTCACCTTCTTCGGTGAACTTGTATGCGTTTGACAGGAAGTTTGCCATAACCTGAGTAAGCTTAAGCTCGTCACCTACAAGATACCTTTCACTGCAATCAATCATATTGAGATTGAACTTGATGCCTTTTGCTTCAATGTTCTTTTGGAACATATTTTTAAGATTGTCGGCAAAAGCGTAAAGGTCAAATTCTTCGTTTTTAATTTCAAGCTTGCCGGCTTCTATACGGGAAATATCAAGAATGTCATTAATGATATTGAGGAGGAATTGCGACAAATCTTCTGCCTTGTTGATATAAGTCATTGCCTGTGAGTCGGAGTCGATTTGCGCCTTTGCAAGTGCAAGCATACCGAGTATACCGTTCATAGGAGTTCTTATGTCGTGGCTCATATTTGAAAGAAACGCCGTTTTCGATTCACTTTGCGCTTCGGCTTGCTCGGTAAGTTTCAAAAGTTCCTGCTCTTTTTCAACATATTTTGAAATGTTACGAAATGTTAAGTAGTCAAACTTTTTGTCCTTTGTGAGCATTAATGTAAAGCGAAACCATTCGTGATTGACGGTGTTTTGAAAATCGTATTCAATCGGTGTTTCACCGTCCCATTTGAGCATTAAGTCCTTGTACTCTCTGTAAGCTTTCTTTTCCATAATGTTGTGAATGTAAGTAGGGTCGTTTAAAAACCTCTGCTTGCTCATACCGAGTATTTCGTCAACATTGTCGGTGCAAAATACCGGAATCAAAAGCTTGTGCTTCATAAGTATTTGAACCTGAAGTCCGCCTTCTGCAAGTACTTCGCTGTAGCCCTCTTTGCTTTCACTGCTGTTTTTGAGCATCCTTCTTCTTGATTTTAGCGTTACAGTGCAGCCGATTAAAAATATTGCAACCAAAACTTCAATTGCAAGAATGATTATAGGCACACCGTATTTGCCAAGCCATAAAAAGAAATTCAATAATATAACGCTGTTCAAAATTGCCTCCTCATAATTAAAAGAATAAATAAATCAATTATTTTATAAATATCAAACTTAATAATTTTACCATTAATATTGCAATTTGTCGACAAATATCGAATAATTTGTATACTTACACAAATTGGCATTACCGTAAATTGTAAATTATGTTACAATAGTATCCGTTCGAATATAAACATTTGTTGATTATTGTTTAAATGTGTGATATAATACTTGTCGGTTTTAGTGGCAATTTAGTGTAATGAAATTGAATGAGTACGGTGGAGGAGTTATATTTTATAACTTGACTGAAAATGACTTTTACTGATAATTACGGAAAAGAAAGAATACTTATTGTTGACGACGCATTGTCAAACAGGCTTATCATCAAGGAGCTTTTGGGCGACAAGTACGACTATGTAGAGGCGTCAAACGGTAGGGAAGCTATAGCGAAAATTAAAGAGTATCAAAATTCGATTGACCTTGTTTTGCTTGACCTTATTATGCCGATTATGGACGGTTTTGACACACTTGAAATTATCAAGGAAAACGGCTGGCTTGAATTTTTGCCGGTAATCGTTGTGTCTGCCGAAGGCGACAGCAGGCTTATGGAAATGGCATATGAGCTCGGCGCTGTCGAATTTATTAAAAGACCTTATGACGCAAGCGTTATCCGTAGGCGTATTACAAATGTGCTTATGCTTTATCAAAAGCAAAAAAGGCTTGTTAATATTGTTGAAGAGCAGATATACGAAAACGAAAGTTATTCAAGGCAAATGATTGACATTTTGGGTCATATAGTTGAATTTAGAAACGGTGAAAGTAATCTTCATGTTCACCATGTTCAGCTTTTGACTCGTATTATTCTTTCGCATTTGATTGAGATGACGGATAAGTATAATTTGAGCGAAAATGATATTATGCTTATTTCAAATGCGTCATCACTCCACGATATAGGCAAAATTTCCATTGATGAAAAAATACTTAATAAACCGGGCAGGCTTACCGACGAAGAGTTTGAAAAGGTGAAAACTCACAGTGCAGTCGGCGCTTCTATGATTGAAAAGCTTCCGGCGTTTGATCCAAACGATAAGGAATCTATCCTTTACTATTCATACCAGATTTGCCGTTGGCACCACGAAAGATGGGACGGCAGAGGATACCCTGACGGCTTAAAGGGTGAAGAAATTCCTATTTCTGCGCAGGTTGTGTCAATTGCTGATGTTTACGACGCACTCACTTCCGACAGATGCTACAAAAAAGCCTTTTCCCATCAAACTGCAATCAGGATGATTTGCAACGGTGAATGTGGTGAATTTAATCCTATTTTAATCAGGTGTCTGCTTGAATGTGCAGACTATATTAACAGTGCAGTTAACGGTGAATTTGCAAATTCCGACGAAAATAATATCATATTCAAGCTTACTCGTGAGAAGCTTACGGAAAAACTTGCTGATGCCGACGAGAAGGATATTTTCCTTGTTAAGCAGGAGCAAAACAAACGCCAATTCTTTATTGACGGAGTTCGTGAAATTCAATTTGAATATGACGACGAAGCAAAAACAGTTTCACTTTCAAGCTACGCTGCCGACTTTTTGGGCAGTGACAGCTTGGTTTTGGATTTGGAAAATGCAGCCAATTATATTGATGCTCACAGTTTGGAAAAAATTGAAGAGCTTGTCACTTCAACAACTCCGAGCAATGCTTTCGCTCAAACGAAAATGCACATTTCATACGGTATTAAGCGATACAATTGCGATGTCAAAATAATGAGCCTTTGGAATGATAATATCAATCCGAAGCTTAAAGGTTGCGTTGGCAGAATTATACCGAATAATGAATTTGATGAAACGAATTTGCTTGCATCTTCCGATTCGGAAATTATTGATTATCGCCGTTTTGTTAAAGAAATGAGCAAGGTGTTTGATGTGGTTCGTCTTGTTGACCCGATTAAGACTGAGGTTATTGATGATGACGAGCTAAACGGCGCAGTTGAAAAGTCTCAAAAAAACGATGAGCTTAAATGCTATGAGTTTTGGGGCAAAAACAAACGCTGTCAAAATTGTATTTCTTATAAGTCACTTAATAATAAACAGGTTGAGTCCAAGCTTGAATTTGTGGGCGAAAATGCATATCAGGTATTTTCTAAATATATCTGCATAGACGGTAAGCCTAAGGTTGTGGAAATGGTTTACAAGAGCCGTGAAGATTTGCTTCTTGACGCATACGGCAAGAGTGATTTGGTAAACTATGTTCAAAGCTACAACAGGCGCTTATTCCGTGACTCTCTTACAGGCGCATACAACCGTCGTTATTACGAAGAAGTGGCTAAAAATATGAACAGTGTCAGTGGCGTTGTTATGATGGATATTGACCATTTTAAGCATATTAACGACAAATACGGTCACACGATAGGTGATTTGGCAATTAAAAAAATTGTCGATTCAATACAAAATGTAATTCGTAAAAGTGACAAGCTTATCCGTTACGGTGGCGACGAACTCGTTTTGGTAACTACAAAAATGTCTTGTGGCGAATTTGAAAAAACACTCAGACAGATTGTCGAAGTTGTTAAAAGTTCTAAGGTTGAGGAACAGCCCGATATGAGCCTTTCCGTCACGGTCGGCGGTGTTTACGGCATTGACGATGTTCAAAACGCAGTTGACGAAGCAGATAAGCTGATGTATCAAGGCAAAAATAAAGAGGAACATATTGTTTCCGATACAGGAGAAGGAAAATGAATTTAAAAGAATTTTATGAAGCAGTCGGCGGCAATTATGATGATACCGTTACAAGACTTATGAATGAAAGCATTGTTAAAAAATTTGTCACTCTTTTTACAGACGACAAAAGCTACAATGATTTTTTGAATGATTTTAACAATGAAAAGTATGAGGACGCTTTCAGGGATATACATACTTTAAAAGGGCTTAGCTTAAATCTCGGTTTTAATAACCTTTCAAATATTTGCATTACCGTTACCGACGCTCTTCGTGACGGTAAAATGGAGGTTACAAGCGATATGCTTGCAGACCTTGACGATGCTTATAATTTGACAATCGACGCTATTTCAAAGCTTGATTGATTTCAAAAAATAATGCAAAAAAGTGTTGACAAATATGGCACATAGTGGTATAATGTCATTGCACTTGAGAAGTGTGACTAAGTAAATATTTGGCAAACCATCGGAAACGGTGGGACGCAAAGTTATGAACCTAAGGTATTTTTACTATGGTAGTCAGACCGCAAATTGTCATTTTTCAATTTGTGGTCTTTTTTATTTCGTAAAATATTATTATGATAAATTTGAATGTAAAGGAGATTTGAACTATGAAAAAAATTAAAGTTCTTTCTGCAATTCTTGCAATGGTAATGCTTATTTCATGTTTCCCTTTCACTGCTTTGGCAGCAGGTGAAAAAACAGTTGAAGCAACCTACTACATTTTAAACTCAGGTTTACCTGTTCCTACAGGTACCGGCAGTCAGCCTACTGCTAACTATTCAAAAGCAGGTAAGGGCACAATCACAATTTCTGACGGCTATAAGGGCGAATATAACGAAGAAGGCGTTTCAAATGTTGTTGAAGCACCACAGGTTAAGCTTGACGATGGTCAGTCAATTGTTTGGTATGTAACAAAGCACGAAAGTGACGGCTGGCATGTTGACGGCGTTATCACTCCGTTTTATACCTTTATTTATGACGGCAAAGGCGCTGAAGGTTCAACAACCGACCCTACTCACTATTTTGAAAAAGATACTGCTACAGTAGCTGAAAACAGCTTCACTAAAGAAGGCTATACTTTTGAAGGTTGGAACACACAGGCTGACGGTAAGGGTACTGCTTACAAGCCTGGCGACCAGATTAAGATTAAAGACCTCGGTTTCCCTAAGGGTATCAACACTTTAACTTTCTATGCTATTTGGCATAAGAACCCTGCTACAGACGAAACAACTACTACAGAGCCTACAAAGCCTGCAGGTAAGACAACTACACTCAGCATTGTAACTCCTAAGAAGATGTCTGTTCGTTTTGAGGACGGCAAGATTTACAAGTCAGGCGACAAGCTTACAATCGAAATCGGTAAGGAATATAAGTTCCAGATGTGCTCAAATGACTGGGATACAGACACTTATACAGACGACGGTCACGGCATTGCAGGTACAGTAGTTTACACTGTTAAGGTTTCAAACAGCTATACTGAAAGAAGCTATGACGCCGACACAAAGACATTCGTTCTTCCTAAGGGCGACAGAGTTCTCAGAACCGATGTTAACAACTGCTTTATGGCTTACAAATTCCACTTCAACACAGACTATAACAAGCAAACAGGTATTAAGCAGGTAGTTAATACTCCTCTTGAAAGCCTTTCGGTTAACCTTCCTCTCGGTTCAACAATCAAGGCTGACGCTTATATTAAGATGAACTATAAGAAGAGTGATTTTGTATTCATCGAAAAAGATAACGAACACCTCAACCGTTCATATATTACATATAAGTGGGGCTTCTAAAAATACAAAATTCCAATGCGTTTTGAAAGGTTGCAGGATTTTTTCTTGCAACCTTTTCTTTTTTGAATTTCTATTGAGTTTTTGTATTAAATATAATATAATATTATGATACCTAATTATAATTTACTATATTAAATGAGGAACAGGAGTCTTTAGCGATGAAAAAAATAATTTGCGTTTTAATGTCGGTTTTAATGTGTATGGCGATTTTTACAGCCTGCTCAAATGCCGACCCGAATGTTAAAAACGAATCCACCACTTCAAATGATAATTATGTTGTTGATACGCAGGAAAGCAGTGAAAATGAAAGTACCTCAAATCAAAGCAACTCGGCTGTTGATTTGACTTATTATGCAAACAGAAGCTATGAGCTTCGTTTCCTTTTGGCGATTGATTCTTTCGACTCACCGTCGGATATTTCAACAAGCGCAATTGTTCAGTACGCTTTTTGCAGGCTCTATTACGACAACCTTGTTGATATGCCACGCAAAGGCGTAAAAATGCGTGAAGCAACTGCAAAGCAGATTAACGAGCAAATTCAAAAGGACTTCGGCAAGGTTAATGTTGATGTAACAAAATCGGACCTTTACAATAAGGGCAAGAAAAAGTTTGAAATGTGGGAGCCTTTGTACGGCACTGATATTTACTATGACGCTTCAAGCGAAGAAGTTAATAAAAACGAGTATACCGTTACAACAGTTTTCTATGAGGATGAAGCTAAAAGCGAAGTTAAGGGCACTACCGTTTTAACCGTTGAACTCGGCAAGGACGGTAAGCAGTATATCAAAAAACTTTCTTCAAAATAAGGAGAGATTATGAACGAGGAAGAACTTACATCAAGGCTTAATGATGAAATATATATTAATAATCGTTTGATTGAAATTATAAACGATATTGAAGCTAAGCATAACGAAATAGGTGAGCTTCTTAAAGAATTTCACACTCTTTTGGGTGACGATGCAGACGCTACAATCCAAAACAAAACACAGGTGAAGAATTTACTTAATAAGTATTCGGATTTGAAATGATTAGATAATGAGGTAAACTATGAAAGGTAAAGGCAAGAAAATAAAGGCTGAAATAAAAAGAATATTTTCAGGCGTAAGGCTTAATCTTACCGTCTTTTCTGCTTTGGCAATAGCTATGATATTGCTCTCTTTTGCCACACGCTTTGCAGGTAATTATGTATTTTTGCCTTCAAATGATGTCAGGGATATTCAGTCGTGGGATTATGCTTATCTTGACTCTTCTGATTCTCCTACTGCCTCTTTAAAGCTTACCAACTCAAATTATGTTGTGCCTATTTCCAAAAAGGGTAAAACGAATTATATTTACCTTACTCACACTTTTGACAAGGTTAATGAAAAAACAATTCTTAAAATAGTTACCGACCGTTCGCCGATTAAGGTCGTTGTAAACGGTACGGAAATTTATAATAACCATTACGGTAAAGACGGCTATGTTGCAAACAGTTTCAACAGTGTTGAGCTTGACAAAGCAAATCGCAGTCAAAAGGTTGAAATTTATATGGCTTTGCCGTTTTCACTTAAGCTTGAAGTTAAGGCTTTGCCGTTTAGTACAAATCAAAGTGAGTTTACGCCGTCGTTTTATTTCGGTGTGGTTGTTTTTGCAGTCGGCATTGTTATGCTTTTGGCATCAATTGTTTTGTCAATTAAAAATAAGTTTTTATCAAGGCTTGTCGGCGTTGCGTTTTTTGATATATTGGCAGGTGTCGATATTGCTTTGTGGCAGTATTTGCAAAGCTCGTATAAGCTTAACGCACCAATCTTTTTAAATGCTTTGCTTGCGCTTAATATTGTGACAATGTTCTTTGCCGGTGCAAGTATAATTTCCAATTTCAAAAATTTGAGCAAGCCGTGTAAAATTATTCTTGCTTTGAGTGGTGTGAGCGCAGCACTTTGCGCTGTACCGAATGTGCCGATTTTACTCAGGGTCGCTCCTGTTATTTCGTCACTTCTTCTTTTGGTTTGCCTTGTTTTGAGCGAAAAATCATTTATTAACGCAGTCGGCAGAAGGATAAAAGGCGCAAGTGCTTTATGGTTTTTGGCGACATATGTTATCATAACCGAATTTATTTTACAGCTTCAGCTTTTCTTCGGTAACACAAAGTATTATGTTGTTTTCAATGTGTTTATTGCACTTTTGTATACGGTGATTATGACCGGCGTAAAGTTTGACAAATCGTCAACTAAGCATAGGCATAATCAAGAACAGAGAGAGCAGTTTGTTCACAGCCTTGCGTGGGTTGATTCTCTTGATTCTATGATGTCAAACATTTTGGCGCAGGACAGCGACGAGGAGAAGCTTATAGTATGCGCAGAAGATTTCAAGAAAATAGTTAATAACTGCATTGAGCCGAAAAATGAACTTACAATCGGTGCTTGCATCCTTGTCGACGAAGGTAAATATTATCAAATCTACAGCGAAAATTTGGACGAAGAATGTAATTTTAACATTATCGACGAGCACTTTAAAAACGAAGGTGGTACTCACCATGTTCTTTGGGGTGATACATATTTCGATGTTATAATCGACAGGAATTTTGAGCCGTTTGCAATTCTTCATTTTGAAGGCGCCGATGACCTTCTTTCACTCGGTATTGAAAATATAGTTGAAACTATCAGTGCCGATTTGGATGTAGTGATGAATTTGACCGATGATGAAATTCAAAACGAGGAATTTCAGGCAGGTGTGTTTGCATCTCTTGCGCAGGCTGTTGAGGTTAAAAACGGAGTTGACAAAAACCACCTTGAAAATGTGTCGAATATCACTTTTTGCCTTTGCGCTCAGCTTGGCCTTGGTGAAGATGAAATAAGGCAAATCGGCTACGCTTCAATGCTTCACGATATTGGCAAGGTTATAATTCCTGAGGAACTGATTAAAAAGCAGGGTTATTTGACTGAGGAAGAAAAGGAAATTATGAAGCTTCACGCTCAGTACGGCTACAAGCTTCTTGCGTGTATTCCGGGTGAGTTCACTTCCCTTGCAGCAGATATAGCGCATTATCATCACGAAAAAATCGACGGCACGGGTTACTATAATCTTAAGGGCGACGATATTCCTCTTGCTGCACGAATTGTGTCTGTTGCCGATGTGTTTGACGCTTTAACCTCATCTCGTTCATATAAAAATGCTTGGACGGATGAAAAGGCTATAGAATATTTAAAAAATAACAGTGGCAGTGCATTTGACGAAAATGTTGTTGACGCATTTCTTAAGTGCTACCCGACGATTTGCGAATTTAGAAAGGGTGGTGAAAACTGATGGCAGACGAAAATTTTGAAAACGAATTTGACAAGCTTGACGATTTTGAAGATATTGAAGATGAACAAACTGCCTCTTTTGACGATTTAAAAAACAGCAATACATATATTGCGAAAAATGACGAAAAGGAAGATAAGGACGAAAATCTTTTTGACGCTGAGAATAATGACAAGGCAACCGAGAAAAAGGTTAAAAAACTCGGCAAAGCCAAAAAAGCTAAATGGTGGTGGTTCATTCCTGTTGTCATTATCGTTATAGTTGCCATTGCCTTTGTCGGCTGGCAGATTAAGCCGAAAACGAAGCTTAATGTTTGCGTGCTTGATAAAACCGTTCTTGTTTCAACCGACGATAATGAGGTTGACAAAGATTTGGCTTACAGAAAGCATCAGGGCTTTTTCTGGCTTTTGAATCAAAAGAAAATCGTTAAAGCCTCTGACGGCAAGAGCTACGATTATAAAAAGGATTATTTCGGTCAATTCATTAAAGAGGACGGAAGCCGTGGCGATGAAAAGTCGCTTACAACTCTTGACTATGTTCCTGATTTAATGTACATTTCCGATGTTTACGGCGCTGTCAACGATACTTACGGCTATTACAACAAAGAGGAAGCAGCAGGCTCCGGCTTTAACAGTGACGATATGTCTGTTGTGTCGTACGCTTATGAAAACAATGCTACCGTTGTCGGTGAAATGGAACTTTTTAATTCCGATATGAGTAACTCCGTCAAATCTCAGCTTGAATCACTTTTCGGCATGAGTGAAACAGGTTGGGTCGGCAGATATATTTATGAGCTTCAGGACTTTACGGATGTACCTGACTGGGCGCCACCACTTTATGAACAGCAGTCAGGTGTTGAATGGCAGTTTTCGGGTCCCGGTATTTTGCTCGTTTCAAACGAAGGTAAAATAATAGTTCTTGAGCAAAAGACTGATTTCAACTCTAAAAATCTACTTCAAATTTCAGTTAACGAAAAGTATAAAAAAGAATTTAAGGGCGCTAAAAAATGCAACTTTTATAACTGGTTTGAGCTTATTGAAGCTAACAGTTCGACCGAAGCGATTGCAACCTTTGATTTTGATGTTAACGCAACAGGTATGGAAAAGCTTAAGGATATTTCCACAAAGCCACAGTTTGTTGCCATAACAAGAAAAAAGGTTGAAAATAAGCCGAACACTTATTATTTTGCAGGCGATTTTAACGACTATGTCAGCAAGAAAAATATAAACAACTTTTTAGGCGCAGATAAGGTATATAAGTTTTTGTCGTATGACAATCAGGGCGATATAAGTTATTTTTATTGGAATTTCTACAACCCGTTTATGACTTCAATTTTGAAAGAGGTTGAAAAAGCAAACGGCGACCGTCATAAGGGTGACGAGAAAACTACAAAAAATAACGAGGAAATGTCAAGGCTTAACTCCGATAAGCTGGAAGTTAAGGTTAACGGCAAGTGGCAATCGCTTTACCTTAAATCATTGAGCCTTAACGCTGAAAAACCGGGCGAGAAAAAGTATACGAGAGATTATACTTACTATGAATCGCTTATGGAGGAACTTGAAAATCTTGGTGCAAACTGCGTTCGTGCCAAGGATTTAATGCCGGCAGAATTTTACCGTGCGCTTTATCAAAACAATCAAAACAGTGAAAACAAAACAATCTATCTTGTCCAGTGCATTACAAAGCCGGATGATTTGAAAGCTTCAGACTACTTGAGCGACGACGGTCTTGCAAAATGGCAGGAAAAGATTGAAAATACTGTCAGTGCGCTTCACGGTGACGGTAATGTTAAAGCGACAAATATGCTTTCTCAAACCTCATATTTTAATGATGTTTCGTCTTATCTCATCGGTGTAGTAATCGACCTTGATTTGACGCAGGATAATCAAAAAGCAATTGAAAAGTCAAATATTGCATTTAACTTTGAGGGCAAGTATTTCACTGCTAACGGTGGAGTAAAAGGCTTGATGGCTAAGCTTTGCGATATTGCCGAAAGTAAAAATGTCGACACTTACGGTTACAAAATTCCTGTGGGCGTTAAGGTGAATGTAAACTCACTTGAAAATTTCAAATATGCAAAAAGCAGTGTGAAATATAATGTTTCCGACATTTGCGCAAGTGATGAAATGAAAGCGTACTTTTTCATTTCTGTTGACGGTTCACTTTCGTCATCTGCTTTTGCATCTAATGAAAAGCACTACGGTGGCAAGACTTACGGCGACTCTTATGCTAAGTATCTTGCAGATGTTAAAGCAAGTGCCGGCGTGCCTGTTCTCGTAAGTGGTATCAGCGCATCAACCAATATCGGTGGTAACAGTGAGGGCGCTCAGGCAACTTCACTCATTGCAGGCTTAAATGCGTGCGACAGTGCAAATTGTATCGGTGGTGTTATTGATGACCTCAACGATAACTGGTCGTCTGTTTCAAGCAAAATGAAGCCGTTTACCGTTCCACTTTCAAATAACTACTTGTGGCACGATATGGCAGACTCATCTCAAACTACAGGTGTTGTCGCTGTTGAATCGCCGACACCTCAAACTTCAAATTTGGAATATTCCGACGACGACAGAATGCAGGGTATGTCCGTTTCTGCAAACGAAAGTTATCTTTATATCAACCTTCGTCTTCTTGAAGAAATCGATTATTCCAAGGAAGAGTTTTTTGTAGGTATCGACACCTATCAGCGAAACGACGGTGATTACTACTATTCAAAGGATTACACTCCTACTTCGCTTTCGGGTATGGAATTTGTAATCAGGTTTAAAAATAAACAGGATGCAGGTCTTTATGTAATCAACTCTTATGATAAGAATAAGGGTAATTACTCGTCTAAGGAAAGCTATTCGGGCAAATACAATTTGGTGGCAAAGCTGAATTACGGTGGCTTTAGGAGTGGCGACAATCAGTTTTATACTACCGGCACGACTACATATATCCGTATTCCGTGGGCACTGCTTAATGTTACCGACCCGTCGCAAAAGCTTGTAATCAATAACGACGGCAAGCTTTTAAACCAAGTTAAAACTACACAGACAAACGGCTTTTTGCTTTCGCTTATGATTGCAGATAAGTCTACCAAGGACCTTCTTTATATGTTCCCTGAGGCTAAAAAGGACCCGGGTTACAAAACATTTAAGTGGTCCTCATGGGAAGAAGTTACATTTGAGTTAAGGGAAAAGGACGGCTTTTCCACTCTTAAAAAATATTATTCGACAAAATAACAAGGTGGTGAGATTTTGACATACGAACTTTTCGCAATAATCGGCATAATCGTTTGCCTTTTCATACTTGCGCTTGAATATCTTTGGCTTTATGTTCTTGCAGTAAAGCAGGAAAACAGTACAAATAAATATTCACTTGCTTCAAAGAAATGCGTTAAAATTGTTGACGCCATTATGTACAGTCCTACTACCTCTTCAAGAGAAAAGGAACTTGACTCTCTTGAAAAACTTGTTGACGGCGATTATAAAATACTCGATATGGTTTATGAAAGAGTTAACTTTTTCAGACAAAAGGACGAAGGAAAGTTTTTTGAAACTAGAGTCGAAATTTTTGACGAAATCGACAGCAGGCTTAAGCCGGTGGAAATGTATGCCGAAATCTTGAAAAAGGGCAAAATTCACGACAGATGCTACGCTTGCAGGCGCCTTGCAGATTTTAACGGTGTTGATTATATCAACGATATTGGCAAGCTTTGCGAAGATAAAAACCGTGCACTTGCATATAACGCTGCCATGGCTTTGTCAAGCTTCGGCGACAGTTCACGCCTTGCAAAATATATCGTTTCAATTGAAAACGATAAGAAATATTCAACCAGGGTTGTGTTTGAACTTATTTCCCATTTTACGGGTGATTTGAATGAGCTTGTATCGTTGGTGCTTAAAAACTGCAACGAGCAAATGAAAGCCACAATTATAACTGCCGTGGCGCCGTACGCACTCGCAAAATTTGCCGATGTTTACCTTGCCGGAGTAAAGAGCACAAACGACGATATGAAAATTGCCTGTGTTAAAGCTTTGGCAGGTCTTAAAGATATTGAATACGAGCACGATTTAATCGTTGCAGCTAAGGATAAAAACTGGGTTGTTCGTATTTCTGCCATCAAAGGTTTGTCTAATTTTCAAACGGCAGAAGCTATTGAAAATGTTAAAACGGCAACTAAGGATAAAGAATGGTGGGTAAGGCAGGTAGCAGCGTCATCGCTCATTAATATGTCGGTTAAAATCAAGGATATTGATGAGATTATGAAGGGCTATGACCGTTACGCTGCCGATGCTGTTAAAAATTCACTTTACAGAGAAATTGATATGAGGGAGTAAATGCCGATGGATATAATGGGTTACATAAGAACAGTAATATCTTTTTTCAACTATTTTTGTATGGCTTTTACTGTCCTTTTAAGTGTTATTTATATTCTTCAAATGATTATGTCGTTTATAAAGGTTAAAAAGGACTCAAAGTCACTTCTTTCAAACGACTATGAAAGATATATGTACAGCGACAATTTGCTTCCTATTTCTCTTCTCATTCCTGCTTACAATGAAGAAGAAAATGTAGTTCAAAACATAAAATCACTTATGAAAATGGACTATCCGAATTTTGAAATTATCGTAGTAAACGACGGTTCAACCGATAAAACACACGAAAAAATCGTTGAAGCTTTCGGTCTTTATCAAATCGAAAGTTCGCAAAAGGTTTCAATTCCGACTAAAGAGGTCAGGGGAGTTTATTACAATGTCGATTATCCTAATTTGCTTTATATCGACAAGGAAAACGGTGGTAAGTCCGACGCTTTAAACGCAGGTATCAACGCTTCATCTTACCCACTTTTTGCCTGCCTTGACGCTGACTCTCGTCTTGAAAAGGACGCTCTTTTGAAGCTTTCAATTGAATTTAACAAGGATAAAAATACTATCGTTGCAGGTGGTATAGTCCGTATTGCAAACGGCTCCGTTATTCGTGACGGTGAATTTAAAGGCTTTTCAATGCCGAAAAAAGTTATTGAACGCTTCCAAATAGTTGAATATTACCGTTCGTTTCTTTCGGGCAGAGTCAGTTGGGGACTTTCAAATTCAATGCTTATAGTATCGGGCGCTTTCGGTGTGTTCCAAAAGCAGGCTGTTATTGAGGTCGGTGGATATAAAACAAATACTATCGGCGAGGATATGGAAATCGTCGTAAGGCTTCACAGCTATATGAGGAAAAATAAGCGCAAATATAAAGTTATCTTTTGCGAGGATGCAGTTTGCTGGACTCAGGGTCCTATGTCGCTTAAGGATATTAGAGGTCAGCGCAGAAGATGGCAAATAGGACTTCTTGATACACTTATTTCGCACAGAAATCTTCTTTTCAATCCACGCTACGGTATGGTCGGTATGGTAGCCGTGCCGTATAACTGGATATTTGAGCTTTCGGGCGCACTTATTGAAGTGCTCGGCTATTTCATTATTCCGTTTTCACTTATAATGGGTGAGCTTAATATATTCTTCTTTGTTATATATTTTCTGCTGGCGACGCTTCTCGGTATTATGCTTTCAATCGGCAGTCTTATACTCGAGCAGTACACTAAGAAAAATGCAATGACGGCAAAGCAGTATATTATGATTTCAGTCTACGCCATTCTTGAAAACTTCGGCTACAGGCAACTTATAACACTTTTCCGTGTTGAAGGTATTATCAAGTACCGTAAGCTTCGCCAAACATGGGGCAAGATTGAACGAAAGGAGTTTGAGCAGTAATGAAAAAATATGTTATTCCTGTTATTGCGACATTTCTCGTGTTTGTAATTTTGGCTCAAACAGGTTTGCTTCAGCCTTTCGGTATTCACGGTGTAACAAATCTTTTTAATAAAGAAAAAAAGGAAAGTCAAAGTTCAACTTCTCAGGAGGTTTATACCGACGATAACGGCATTTCCTCTCGTTTCAAAACCTCCGGTGATTATTTTGAGGTTTACGAAAACGGCGAGTGGAAGAAGATTTTTTGGACAGGCGTTAATATCGGCGCAGGTGAACCGGGTATTTTTCCGGGCGAACTTACAATTTCTTATGACACCTATTACAGATGGTTCAAATATATAAGCGAGATGAATTGCAACTCAATTCGTGTTTATACAACTATGCGCCCTCAGTTTTACAATGCCCTTGCCGATTTTAATAAGCAGGCAGATAATCCACTTTACCTTTTCCAAGGTGTTTGGGTAAATGAGGAGGATATTGAAAGGCTTTCGGATGTGTATGCCGAAAACGGAAAAATTCTTGAAGGCTTTATTGATGACGCAGTAACGCTTGTTGATGTAATTCACGGCAATGCGACTATTGAGGAAACGGCAGGTGAAGCTTCGGGTACATATACTGCCGATGTTTCGCACTGGTTTGCAGGCTGGATTTTGGGTATCGAATGGGACCCTAACCTTGTTGTCAATACAAATACTCAGCATCCTGACAAAGCAAATTATGACGGTACATACCTTTACACTCAGGCTGCAACTCCGTTTGAAGCGTTTTTGTGTCAGGTCGGTGACGAAGTTATTAAGCACGAAACGGAAACTTATAATTTCCAAACTACCGTTGCTTTTTCAAACTGGATAACAACCGACCCACTTACTCATCCAAACGAACCACATGAAGATGAGGACAAAACAAGTGTAAATGTTGAAAATGTTAAGTGGCGAGATAAATATAAACCGGGTATGTTCGCATCGTATCATATTTATCCATATTATCCCGACAGCCTTAACTATCAGGAGGATTACCTGAAAAATTATGACGAAAACGGTAATGTCGATACTTACAGCGCTTATCTTAAGGATTTAAAGCTTGCTCATACAATGCCGATTATTGTGGCAGAATTTGGTGTGCCTACTTCCCGTGGGCTCGGTCATAAAAGCGTTATGAACTATGACCAGGGCAGGATTGACGAAACGAAGCAGGGCGAAATTATATCAAAGCTTTTTGACAAAATCTATGAGCAAAAATATGCCGGTGGTATTGTGTTCACCTGGCAGGATGAATGGTTCAAGCGTACTTGGAACAATGTTATGTTTGATATTGCCGACAGGCGACCGTTTTGGTCAAATATTCAAACTACGGAGCAGTGCTTCGGTCTTTTGTCATTCGACCCGGGCGAAAACGAAAGCGTTTGCTATGTTGACGGTGATGTCAGCGAGTGGAGTGGCGATAAGCCTGTTGTGACGAATGAATACGGCGATATTTATGTTAAAAGTGACGAGCGCTATCTTTACCTGATGGTTGATACCAAGGATACTAAATACGATTTTAACACCGATACAATTTATATCCCTGTTGACACTTTGGCAAAACAGGGCAATACTAAGGCAACTGCATATAACCTGACTTTTAATAAGGGCGCAGATTTCCTTATTATGATTAACGGTGCTAAAAATTCTCATATCTATGTTGACAGGTACTACGATTCGTTCTATTACTATTTCATAAAATCCCGTATGCTTTCCGACATTCCTGTTGATAAGGATTCGGACAAAAAGGACACCGGTGTGTTCAATCAAATGAGAATGTGCTACGGCTATCATCTCACTGTGCCGGGTTCGAATAAAGAGGTCAGCGACAAGGTGTACGAAACCGGTAAGCTTCAATACGGCAACGCAAATCCTGATTCAAAGGATTATACTTCCTTAACCGATTTCAGCTACAAAAACGGCAAGGTTGAAATTAGGATTCCTTGGCAACTTCTTAATGTTATGGACCCGTCATCTAAACAGCAAATGGATGATTTCTACGAAACACAGTCCATAACTCCTAAGGCTTATGAAAGCTTTTCGTTTGGCTTGGGCGTTCAGAAAAACGGCAGTACTTCTGCAATGAATATTGATATTGATGGTTCGTACGACTATGACGGTTGGAACACTCCGACTTATCACGAAAGATTAAAACCGTCATATTATACTCTTCAAAAATACCTTGAAAAGTATAAGAAAATGAACAGTAAATAATAAAAAGCAGTCAGATACTCATTTGAATATCTGACTGCTTTTTTGGATTATAAATTAAAGCTTGTCAATCCAGGAATTAATTGCGCTTTCTTTTGTAACGAGTGAAGAACCACCGGTGCTGTCAAACTGAATTGTCATTGACGAATAAACATCTGCACCATTACATTCCTTAGTCATATCCTTAATTGTATGACCCGGCCAACCACCGTGGGTAGAGAACAGTGCCACCTTTTTGCCACTCAAATCGGCGCCGCCTAAAAAGCTTAATACGGCAGGTGCCATAGTGTACCACCAAGTAGGTGTACCGACAATTACCTTGTCGTAGTCGGCAACATTTTTGTCAAAAGGCTTAAGCTCAGGTTTAAAGTGACTGCTTGTTTCCTCTTTTGAAATGCCGTACACTACATCGTCATAGCTTCCCTCATAAGGCTTAACCGTATCGATTTGCATAATATCGGCACCGAGTGACTTTGCAATTTTGTCGGCAATTCGTTTTGTATTGCCGTTTGACCAAGAATAAAAAACTACTAATGCTTTGCTCATAATAATTTGCATATCCTTTCAAATTTTATTATATGAGTATTATAATACCTAAAGCTTACTTTAGGTCAAGCGTTTTTTTCTATTCTGTTACAATTTTTGCAAAGCTTCCGTTTTCACGCTCTTTTGTAACTATGATTTTATTGTCAATTCTGTTTGCAAGTGTTTCAACATGTGAGATGATGCCGACGAGCCTGTTACCTTGTGAAAGCGAAATAAGTGCACCGAGTGCACGGTCCAGTGCATCACCGTCAAGCGAGCCGAAGCCTTCGTCAACGAACATTGTGTCAAGCTGAATGCCACCGTTTGACGATTCGATTTCGTCCGAAAGACCGAGCGCCAGCGAAAGGGAAGCCATAAACGATTCACCACCCGAAAGCGTGCTGACGCTTCGTGAAGTGCCGTTGTAATGGTCCAAAACATCAAGGTCAAGACCTGCTTGACTTTGCTTGTTTTGCGCCTTGCTTCTGCGAATGAGTTCGTACTGCCCGTCCGTCATTGTAAGAAGCCTTATGTTTGCTTTGCTTATTATTGCGTCAAAATATTTCATTTGAACAAAGGTTTCAAGTGTGATTTTTTCTTTGCCTGAAATAGAGCCGTTTGCAGTGTTTGAAAGGGAAGAAAGGAAGGTGAACTTTTTTTCAAGAGTTGCAAGCTTTTCACTCTTTTCGCAAAGCTTGTTTTTAATATCCGTGTTAAGTTTAATCCTTGAGAAAAGCTGTTGCCTTTTTGAATCAAGTTGCTTTTGCTCATTTGTCATAGCTTCAAGTGTGGCTTGAAGTTCGTCAATATTGTAGCTTTCGCTTTCGTCAAGCGTTTGCTTAAGTCCTGCTTTTTTACCGTTTAATGACGATAAAACTTGCTTAATATTTTCGTTTGTTTGTTGTGCATTTTCGAAATCTTTTTTGATTTTTTGAACATTGCTTTTAAGTTCGTTGATTTTTGTAAGTAAGGCTGTTTTGCTGTCAAAATCAAGTTCACCTTTAAGCTTATCAAGGCTTGCTTTCTTTTCTTCGATAGTTGCGCTTAAGGCTGAAGCTGAAGAAGAAAGAGTTGAAATTTTATTTTGAATCGAAGCACTCTCTTCTCTTTTTTGCGGAAGAGTTTTCTCAATTTGCTCAAAGGCTTTTGCATTCGTTTGTGATTTTGCAAGGCTTTCTTTAACTTCTGCCATTTCGCCTAAAATGTCAGCTTTAAGCTTCTTTGCATTTTCTACAATGTTATCACTTGATGAAAATAATTTTTCTGCCACCTCTTTGACAGAAGCGTTTAACGATTCAACCAAAGCTTTTTGACTTGCGTATTGTTTAGATAAATTGTTTGCATTTTCGTTTGCCTTGTCGGCTTTTTTCTTTGCAAGCTTTACTTCCTCTTCGCTTACGCTGTCGTCAAAAAGCTTGGCAGGTGAAGGATGCTCGGTCGAGCCGCAAACAGGGCACGGCTGACCTTTTTCAAGCTTCTTTGCTATTATGCCTGCCTGTGCCGAAAGAAAGGCACTGTTCTTTTCACTGTAGGCTGAATCGACAGCCTTCCACTCTTCAATTGCCTTTGTCGCTTGGCTTGTTAAAAGTTCATATTGTGAATTTTGCGCCTTGTATTCGCCGAGTTTATTTGAAAGTTCTTTTAAAGAATCTTTCGTTTTTTCAAGTTCTTGAAGTCTTGTTTCATATTTTTGAACAAGAAGAGCCGAGTCTTTTACCTTTTCACGCTCACTCTCCATTTTGGTTATTTCATTATTAATTTTATCAAGCATTTGCTTGCTTTTTTCAAGCTCAATTTGCGATGATTTGAGAGTTGCAATTTTCTCGTTTAACTCTTTTTCTGCGCTTTCAAGCTCGTCAAATTTCGGCATTTTTTCTTCAAGAAGGTTAATCTCTTTTGAAGTGACTTCGTTTTCTTTAAGCTTTTGATTTGCCTTCTCAAGTAAAGCTTTGCTCTTTTTAAACAAAGCTTCATTTTCTTTGACTTTTTCTTCGGTCTTTTCAAGCTCGCTTTTTGCTTCGATTCTGCTTTTTTCAATCGTGATTTTGGAATTGATTTTAGCAATTTCTAAGCCTGTTTTTTCAAATTTATCGTCGCAAATTTTCTTCTCGTTTTCGTCATTTTTAATGATTTCATCTGCAAGCTTTATTACATCTTCGCTTAAAAAATCGGATTTTTTTGCCTTTTCAATATCGTATGCAAAAACGCTGTTTTCGTCGCAGGTAAGCTGGTTTACATATTGAGTAGCGCTGTTGTTTTCAAGCTCTATTTCATTTTTTAAATCGTTGAACTGCCGTTTGATTTTCTCTTCAAATATTTGATAGTTTTGTGTTTTGAAGATTTTTTGAAATATCTCTTTTCTCGTCTTGGTGTCGCAGTCGAGAAGCTTCCTGAAATCACCCTGCGCAATCATTGCGATTTGCGTAAATTGAGTACGGTCTACGCCGATAATTTCTTTTATTTTGTTCTCAACCTCGTTCACACCTGTAATGACCGTTTTGTCCGGCAAAATGAGGTATGCTTTTGCATTTTGCTTTGTGACTCCTTCGCCACGGTCTTTAACCCTCATATATTCAGGGATTCGCTTTATGTCATAAATCTTTCCTGCGTATTCAAATGTCATTTGAACGAAAGTTTGAGTTTTAGGCTCGGCATATTTTGAGCGAAACATATTTGCCTGGCGTATATTACCACTCGGTTCTCCGTAAAGTGCAAAGCAAATTGCGTCAAAAACGGTTGTTTTGCCTGCGCCGGTGTCACCCGTGATAAGATAAATTCCGGTTTTGCCGAGCTTTTCCATATCAAGCACAACTTCGCCCTTGTACGGTCCGAAGGCTGATATTACAAGTTTAATCGGTCGCATTGCTGTCCTCCCATATTTCTTTCATAAGTGACGAAACAATTTTGCTTTGCTCTTCGTTCGGTTTACTTCCGTTTTGCATTTCGTAAAGTTCGTCAAAAAATTCAGTCGGTGATATGTTTTTACCGGCATTTGCACCCACATTTATCGAAGCTCTTGTCCTCTTGTTGTCGTAGTCAAGCTTCATAATGTTTTTGTAAACGGTTCTGAGCTTTGAAAGTGCGTCCGGTATGTCGTTTTCGTCGGTCAGGGTGATGTGGTAGTAATCTTCGTTATGGTTAAGATTTTCATAGTAGCTTTTAGCCATAAGTTCGTCATATGTACCTTTTATTTCAACCATATCACGCATAGGAGTAAGTCGTATCTGCGATATTTCAATATCGCCTTTTCCTCTCATTTCAACGACTGTAACGCTGTTTTTGTTTCTGCATTCCGAAAAAGAATATTTTAAAGGAGTGCCCGAATATCTTACGGTATCTCTGATAAGCTTTTGTGGTGAATGAATGTGACCGAGCGCAACATAGTCAAAGCAGTCATATGCGCCGACATCCACATTGTCCGTGCCACCGAGTGATATTTCTTCGCTGTCACTTCTTATTGCACCTGTCACAAATTGGTGAGAAACTATAATATTTCTTTCCTTTTCGTCAACATTCATATGTTTTATTGCAACTTTTACTGCGTCGGTGTAACTGTTTACCTCTTCATCTTCAAACCTAAGCCTTACATTTATGGGTTTAATGAACGGTAACATAAAGATATTCACTTTTCCCCATTCGTCCTCAATCGTGTGCTTCTTGATTTCGCCGTTGTAAACAGGGGAGATAAACACATTGCTTTTTTCGATAAAACGGTATGCAAACGAAAGCTTTTCTGCGCTGTCGTGGTTGCCTGAAATTATATATGTTTTAACATTCAGCTTTGCAAGCCTGAAAATAAATTCGTCAAATAAATTGACTGCTTCGTTTGAAGGTTGCGCCTTGTCGTAAATGTCGCCTGCAATAAGCACTGCGTCAACATTTTGCTTTTCTATTATCCCGAGTATTTCGAGTAAAATATATTTTTGGTCCTCTATTATGGAAAACTCATTAACTCTTTTTCCTATGTGAAAATCGGATAAATGTATAAATTTCATAACTCCTCCTAAATTCGGTAGATATATTAATTATATAAGCGTTTAAAGTTTAAGTCAATATTCACTTTTTATAGTATAAAATCATCAAATATGTATTTTTGCTTGCAATATTATTATAAAAAAAGTATTATATAAAAAATGACACAAAATTCACTTTTTGCATTTAGGAGAGAGTTTATGGATTCATTTCTTTTTACAAGTGATAATGAAAAAAAATACGCCCAAGCTGTTCTGATTTTTTCAAAAAAGCTCGGACTTATTGATGACGACAGCCTTGACGGTGTAAAAAAGCGCTGTGAAGCCGAAAATGAAAAGAGAAAAAAACAGCTTGAAAGTGGCGAAGTTTTTTACGGTCTTACTCATTTTTCACTTCCTGCCTACCTTGATTATGAGCTTACAAGGCTTAAGCTTGACTTTGTAGGCGAAAGCGAACAGGTTAAAAAGGTTTACAATTACCCTGAAATTACAAAAAAAGAAAAAAGAGCCTATTATAAAAACAATAAAGATTTGTTTACCCGTTATAATAACGGCGACCGTTTCTTCTTTTTTGAAGTTAAAACAGTAATTGATAAAAAAATCAGAGAGGAGCAATATGATGCAGAAATCGAAAAAATACTTTGTCAGCTCGATTAACGGCAACGACGCCAACGACGGCTTGAGTGAAAGCACTGCTTTCAAATCTCTTGCTAAAATCAATGAGCTTGAAATTAATGCAGGCGATGAAATATTGCTTCAAAAAGGCTCTGTTTTTGAAAACGAATATTTACACCTTAAAAACTGTGGCGACATTAACGGCGAAAAGATAGTTGTATCAAGTTACGGCGAAGGTGACCTCCTTCCTCATATTGCAACTAACGGTAACGGCGTTTGGTATCAGGATTACGGTGTTGAACTTGACTATTCGGGTCATAAATATAAGGGCGATGTATCGTCTGCAATTCTTCTTTACGATGTTGAAAATATTGTAATATCCGATATTGAAATCAGTAATAAGGAAGAATATACAACTGCCGAAGCTTATTCTAAGGCTGATAAAAAGGACAGAACAGGCGTTGCAACAGTTGCAAAAAACAGGGGTACACTTCATTCAATCACTCTTGATAATTTGTTTATTCACGATGTTAACGGCAATGTTTACAACAAGCATATGAATAATGGTGGCATTTATATGACTGCCTTTAAGCCTGATGATGAAGATAAAACAGGTGTTTCAAGGTACGATGGCGTTACTGTTGAAAATTGCTATGTTAAAAATGTAAGCCGTTGGGGCATTGCAGTAGGTTATGTTTATAACCACGACAAGTTTGCAACCAAGGAACTTGAAGAAGATACTTTTAAAAAGTACGGCAACGAAAATATTTTGATTAAAAATAATTATGTTAAGTTTGCAGGTGGCGACGCTATTACACCTATGTATGCACTTGAACCACTTGTTGAGCATAATGTGTCTGACTCCTGCGCAACAGAGATGAACGATAGAATTTATAAATATCCCGAAAAAAGAGCAGGTAAGGTGGCAGCTGCCATTTGGCCGTGGAAATGCAAAAATGCTCTTTTGAGATATAATGATGTTGTTGACACAAAGCTTAATCAGGACGGTATGGCTTACGACGCAGACTCGGGCGACGGTACCCGTTATGAATTTAACTACTCAAGGCTTAATGAGGGTGGCTGTATGATGTTTTGTATGCAGCAGGCAGTTCACAGCTACTTTGAAAATAACCTGAGCGTTGACGATTTGAGTGGTACAATGACTCCGGCAAGCAATCCTGACGGTTATGTTGCAAACAATACATTTTATGTAAGAGCCGGTGTACCTTTTGTAAGGAAAAGAATGCACGGTAAAATGACTAAGGTTAACAATAAGATAATTAAATTATAATTTGCGAGGTAAAAATATGGCAAACAGAAAAGGACGAGTTACCATTCCTACCGATATGGATGTGGTAAAGGAAACACTTGAAATTATGGACGAATGGGGCGCTGACGCTATTCGTGACTGTGACGGTACCGAATTTCCACAGGAACTTCGTGACACAGGCGCAAAGGTTTACGCTACCTATTACACCACAAGAAAAGATAACGAATGGGCAAAGGCTAATCCTGACGAAATTCAGCAGATGTATATTATGACTAAGTTCCATACTGCTGTTGAAGATACTCTTTCAATCCACCTTATGGACCATCTTTATCCTGATATGCTCAAGGTTAATAACCACGACGATATTACAAGATGGTGGGAAGTTATTGACCGTACAACAGGCGAGGTAGTGCCGGTTGATTCTTGGAGCTATGACGAAGAAACAGGCAATGTAACAATTACAAATGCTAAGCTTTTCCACGAATATACAGTAAGCTTTCTTGCTTATATTATGTGGGACCCTGTACATATGTATAACGCTGTTGTTAACGAATGGGATGTTGAACCTCAAATCACATTTGATGTTCGCCAGCCTAAGACAAGAGCACATTCTCTTGAAAGACTTCGTAAGTTCCTTGACACTCACGAATATGTTGATGTAGTCAGATTTACAACATTCTTCCACCAGTTCACTCTTATTTTCGATGAACTTGCAAGGGAAAAATTTGTTGACTGGTTCGGCTATTCAGCTTCAGTAAGTCCGTATATCCTTGAGCAGTTTGAAAAGGAAGTTGGCTACAAGTTCCGTCCTGAATTTATCATTGACCAGGGTTATATGAACAATACTTACAGGATTCCGTCAAAGGAATTTAAGGATTTTCAGGCTTTCCAGAGAAGAGAAGTAGCAAAACTTGCTAAGGAAATGGTTGACATAGTTCACGAATACGGCAAGGAAGCTATGATGTTTATGGGCGACCACTGGATTGGTATGGAGCCGTTTATGGACGAGTTTGCGTCTATCGGTCTTGACGCAGTTGTAGGTAGTGTAGGTAACGGTGCTACTCTTCGTCTTTTCAGCGATATTAAAAATGTTAAGTATACAGAAGGCAGATTTTTGCCGTACTTCTTCCCTGATGTATTTTGCGAAGGTGGCGACCCTATCAAGGAAGCTAAGGTTAACTGGGTAACTGCAAGAAGAGCTATTTTGAGAAGTCCTATTCAGCGTATCGGTTACGGTGGATACCTTAAACTTGCGCTTAAGTTCCCTGATTTTGTTGAATATATCAAGTCTGTTTGCGATGAGTTCAGAACTCTTTACGATAATATTCAGGGCGTTACACCTTACTGCGTAAAGAAAGTTGCAGTGCTCAATTGCTGGGGTAAAATGCGTGCTTGGTCAAACCATATGGTTCACCACGGTCTTTATTACAGACAAAACTATTCATACTTCGGTGTTATCGAAGCACTCAGTGGTGCACCGTTTGATGTATCATTCATCAGCTTTGACGATATTAAAAATGATAAGAACTTCTTAAATCAGTTTGATGTAATCATCAATGTAGGTGATGCCGACACTGCACAAGGTGGTGGCGAATACTGGGCAGATGAAGAAGTTATTACTGCTGTTAAGTCATTCGTTTATAACGGTGGTGGCTTTATCGGTGTAGGTGAACCGGCTGCTCATCAGTGGCAGGGCAAGTTCTTCCAGCTTGACGATATTCTCGGCGTTGAAAGAGAAAACGGTCTTACTCTCAACACTCGCCGTTATAATACAGAAGAACACCGTGACCACTTCATTCTTGAAGATACCGACAACGGTAATGTTGACTTTGGTGAGGGCAAGAAGAATATTGTTGCTCTTGAGGATACAACAGTTCTCGTTCAAAACGCTACCGAGCTTCCGTTTGCAGTTCGTCACGCAGAAGAGGTACAAATGGCAGTTCGAGAATTTGGCAAGGGCAGAGGTGTTTACATCAGCGGCCTTCCTTACAGCTTTGAAAACAGCCGTGTGCTTTACCGTGCCGTTCTTTGGAGTGCAAATGCAGAAAATGAACTTCATAAGTGGTATTCAACTAACTATAATGTTGAGGTTCACGCTTATGTTAAAAACGGTAAGTATTGCGTGGTTAACAATACATATGAGCCACAGGATACTACCGTTTATGTCGGCGACGGTTCGTCGTTTGACCTTCACCTTGAATCAAACGAAATCAAGTGGTACGAAATCTAACCGACGGTTTTATACAATTGATTTTTGTAATGGTTAACACCGTAGGGGCTAACATCGTAGGGGGCTAACATTGTTAGCCCTTATTTTCTAAAACAAAAAGACGAAGTGAAATTTTCACTTCGTCTTTTGCTGTATATAATGTTTTATTTAAGCTTATTACCGTCGGCAAAAGCTTTGCCTACGACTTCGCCGAGCACACGGTATGTGTTGTGCGCAGGTTCAAATGAAATCGGCTTGAACTTTTCAAAATCAAGCTCGCCGTTTTCGTCAAGTATTCTTTCGTCGGCACTGATATTTACAATCTTGCCGATAATGTTGCCCTCACTTGTAGTTCTTACAAATTCACATTCAAGCGCAAGTGGAAGCTCGTTTATAATCGGAGCGTCAACATATTCACTCTTAACTGTTGTAAAGCCTGCTTTTTCCATTTTGTCAGGTGTGTTGTTGCCCGATACAATGCCAACATAGTCGCTTGAAGCAACATTTTCACTGTCGGCAAAACTTACTGTAAAAGCACCTTTTTTCATAATGTTTTTAGTAGTTTTGTGGCTTGAACTTAAGCAAAGCTCAACAAGATTGGATTGGTAAAGTCCACCCCAAGCAGCGTTCATAGCGTCTGCTTTTCCGTTTTCGTCGTATGTGCCGACGATAAGAACAGGAAGTGGATAAAACCAACTTTTAACGCCGAAACTTTTCCTCATAATTATCCCTCCGAAATATTATATATTTTTATACCTATATATTAACACCTAAAGCCGACTTTAGGTCAAGAGGTTTTTGAAAAATTATTCCTGCTCGTTGTTGTTTTGGAATTTTTTGAGCACTTCTCTGAGCATAACGGCTCTGTTTTGATTCATTGTGTTAGGCGCTTCGTCCTTTTGTACCTTGGCAGTTTGCTGGTTGAAAGACGGTGTAATCTGCTTTCTTTGAACATTTTGCCTTTGAAGTTGAGGTCTTGTTACTTTTACTTCTTTTTTTGAAATTTCTTCTCTTTTAGGTAAACTTTTTTCGTCAACCTTAACTTCGCTTTCGATAATCGGCAAAACAGCAGGAGGTGTAACCTCTTTGGTTTCCTCTTTTATTTCTTCTTCAGGCTCTGTTGTAACTTCTTTAACTTCGTCTATAGCAGTTACTTCTTCAAAATCAGCTTCGCTTTTTTCATTTTCGGCTTCTGCTGTCTTTTCGCTTTCGTATTCTTTGAAAAATGCGCCGTATTTTTCAATAACATTATTTGCATTTTTCTCATTTTCAAGCCTGATATTGTCGATTTTACCCATTGAGTTTGCAATGCCACCGGCTTTTTCAATAAGCTTGTCGGTGTTGTCGGCAACTGCGTTTACACTTTTTATTATGCTGTTAATAAGTGCTTTTATGTCAGTGTTAATCATTGCGTACTCGGTAACGGCATTTTCAATTTCTGCCTTAGCATCGATGCTTGATTTTGAAATGTCAGCCAAAAAGTCGTCTGTTTTGCTTTTTGCTTCGTCAACAATTTCACTTCCGCTTTCATAAGCTTTGTAAAAAATATTGCCTATGTTTTCAATGTGCCGATCGTTAGTTTTGTTGCTTTTTGCAAGCTTTGAATTTAAAACTTCAACTTGTCTTTTTAAAGTGTTAACCTCATTTGCAAGCAAGGTCTTTTCGTTTTCGTCATTGATTTTTTGCTGTTCAAACTCACTTATCTTACTCTTGAGTTTTTTATATTCGTCTTGAAGCCTTAAGGCTTTTGCGATTTTTTGCTCGCTTGCTTTAGCAGTGCTTTTTAAATCTTCGTTTTCTTTTTCAAGCTTTTCTATGTATTCGTTGACTTGCTTCTTTTTGTATCCACCCATAAAGCTTGATTTAAAATCTGCCATATTTCTCACCCTTTCGTCATTTTTATCTATATTACCACTAAATTGTTAACATTTCAATTATATTAATTTAATATTACATTATAACTCCGTCTTTAAAAATCGAAATGTCACGGTAATCATTTTGTTCATTTTTAGTTTTCTTGCCCGAAGCAGTTGCAATTAAAAGGTCAAATATTTCCTCGGTCATATTTTCAAAATCAGGATTTTCAATAAGCCTTCCTGCGTCAAAGTCAATCCAGTTGCTTTTTCTTTTTGCCAGTGGAGAGTTGGAGGAAATCTTAATTGTAGGAACGGGCGCACCGAGTGGCGTACCTCTGCCGGTAGTGAAAAGAATTATATTAGCACCGGCGCAGGTAAGATTCGTTGTCGACACAATGTCATTACCCGGACCCGTTAAAAGATTTAATCCTTGCTTTTTGCAGTGTTCACCGTATTCGAGAATATCGGTCACAATTGCTTTGCCACCCTTTTGAATACAGCCGAGTGACTTTTCCTCAAGCGTTGTTATGCCACCGTCGTGGTTACCCGGCGACGGATTTTCGTAGCACTCTTGCCCGTGCGAAAAGAAATATTTTTTAAAGCCGTTAATCATATCAACGCACTTTTCAAATGTGTCTTCGTCTTTGCACCTTTTCATCAAAAGCTTTTCTGCGCCGAACATTTCAGGCACTTCCGTAAGAATTGCAGAAGTACCGAAAGAAGTGATTTTGTCCGTAAGCCTGCCACAAAGAGCATTTGCAGTAATACCACTGAAAGCGTCGGAGCCACCACACTTGTACCCAACAACAAGCTTGCTTGCAGGGATAGGTTCACGCTTCAAATCTTTGACATAATCAATAAGCTCACCTAAAAGCTTTTCACCCTCTTCAAGCTCATCTTCGTGCTCTTGTGTTACTAAAAACTTAACTCTGTTTTCGTTAATGTCGCCGAGATATTTCTTTAACACTTTTATATTTGTATTTTCACAACCGAGTGACACTATAAGTACGCCACCTGCATTCGGATGATTTGCAAGTGATGAAAGTATTTTTCTTGTGTTTTCCTGATCGTCGCCAAGTTGACTGCAACCGAACGGATGAATGTATGCAAACACACCGTCGCACTTATCCTTTGCAAGTTCTTGCCCTATTTTTTCAAGCCTTTTTGCAGTGTTGTTTACGCAACCGACACTCGGAATTATCCATATTTCATTTCTCATTGCCACTTTGCCGTTTTCTCTCAAATATCCGTCAAAGGTAATGTCACATTCTTTCGGCTCGTATTCGTTGTCGCCCTCAAATTTGTAGTCGATAATATCGCTTAAATTTGTTTTAAGGTTATGCTCGTGAATGTGCTCGCCTTTTTTGGAGTCTTTTGTAAGGTGACCTATGGCATTGCCGTATTTTATAATGTTGTCGTTTTCCTTTTTGTCTTCAAGCAAAACCTTGTGACCGAACGGAATATCGTTTAAAATTTTAATTCCGTCAACTGTTTCACCTTGCTTTAACTCCTCAAGCGCAACGGCTACATTGTCGTTTTCGTTAATTTTAAAAAGCTTATTCATTTGTTACAATCTCCATAGCACCTTTGACGCCGAGTTCTTTTATGTTATCAAAATGCTTTTTAACCGTAGCGTAAAGGTTGTCGATTTTTGTCAAATCTTCGCCCCAGAAGTCGGTGTTTGAAAGTGTGTCGAAAACAATGTCACCGTGTTCGCTTTTGAAAAATTCCATAACGCTTTCAATATCGTTTACAGGATAATCTTTGTTTTGGAAGTTTTCATAGAAATTTATTAATCCTGCAAAAGCAAAGCTTAATACATTTGGCACTTTGCCGAATTTGTTATAGTAATCAAGAATTGAGCAAAGGCAACGAGCCTTGAATTTTGCAACGGAATTTAAGCTTATGTCAAGAAGCTTGTGGTCGATAAACGGGTTGTTAAACCTTTCAAGCACACTTTGTGCAAAAGAATTAAGTTCGTCTTTATCAAGGTCAATCGTTTTGAGTATCTCTTCGTTTAAGCCTTTGTTTATATATGCCTTGAATAAATCGTCGTTTACCATATCACGAACGATTGTAAATCCTGCGTTGTATCCTGCGAGTACACTCATTGTGTGAACGCCGTTGAGTATTTTTACTTTTCTTTCACGGTAAGGAATAATGCTGTCGACGAACTTAAAGCCCATATTGACCTTTTCAAAAGGAATAGCACTTCTTGCTCTTTCGTCTGTTTCAACCAGAAAGCTTCCATACGGCTCGCACGCTACGGCGCAGTTGTCGTTTTCGTATTCAGCCTTGCCTGTAACGATTCTGTCAACAAGAGTGTTGCAAAAATTGCATTCATTTTCAACATAGCTTTTAAAATCATCTTCCAAATTCCAAAGCTTTGCATATTTTAAAATGCACTTTTTGAGTTCAGTGCCGTTATTTTCAATAAGTTCAACAGGTAAAAATACCAAGCCTTTTTTATTTTCTTTGTATCTTTCATAAAGAAGCGCAGTAACCTTGGCAGGGAAAGACACATTAGGTGAAGCTTCAAGCTTGTCGTTTTCATCAAAGCAAATGCCTGCTTCGGTTGTGTTTGATACAACAAGTTCCAAAGTGTCAAGGCAAAATGTCTTTTTAAGTTCATCGTATTCACCGACTGTGTCAATGCACTTTTCAATGCAGTTAATGTGTTTGACTTCGTTTATAACTTCTCCGTTTAATCTGCCTTTTAAAAGAATATTGTATTTTCCGTTTTGCTCTTTGAGTGCATTTATAATTTTAGTATTCTTTCTCGGCTGGCAAATTGCAACCTTGCCGTCGAAAACTCCCATTTCATTTGAAAGTTCAACAAAATGTTCAAAAAATGCACGAAGGAAATTACCTTCTCCTATTTGTAATACCTTAATCATCGTTTGACTTCCTTAAGTTGATAAGATTTTAGAAAAAATCATTTTAATTATATACCATAAAAATTTTAAAGTAAATAGATATATTATATATTTTTATGTTGACTTATGGGGGTTAAATATATTATAATTACAAGGATAAAGAAAGGACTGTGGTTTATGACATTGCTGATTAAAAATGCACTATG
>JBNMGQ010000008.1:0-41476 GCA_050872345.1 Eubacterium sp.
AAATTCATCACTGTTTTCAAATTCAACTGTTTTATATTCTTTCATAACTCACCGACAAAAAACAAGGCAACGATAAAATACCGTTGCCATAAGTTTTTAGATTAGCCTTTTTTTGCATATCTCTTGTTGAATCTGTCAACTCGTCCGCCTGTATCAACAAGCTTCTGCTTACCTGTATAAAATGGGTGGCATTTTGAACAGATGTCAACCTTTAATTCTTTCTTTGTGCTCTTTGTTTCAAAAGTTGCACCACAAGCACATTTAACTGTGCAAGTATCGTAGTTTGGATGGATTCCGTCCTTCATTTATTTTCACCTCTTTGCTGGTTATTCTTTCATTACGCTTTGATATATTACCATAAGTTGTGGCAAAATGCAAGCATTTTTTTTAATTATTTGTATATACATACTTTTTCCAGATAAAAAGAGTATAAAACTGCTTCTTTTACAGGCTTTTTAAGCGTTTTTTCAATAGAATATTTATAAAATGCAATTTGTTTTTTATATCTTTGAAGAAGTTCGCTCTCATCATTAACCCTATCGGTTTTGTAATCTACAAGGATAAGTTCACCGTTTTCTTCAAAAACACAGTCTGCAATACCCTGAACTAATATTTCATCATCAAAACTTACATCATAAATATCACTTGCTTTGACAAATGACGAAACTTTGATTTCACGATAGATATTATCCGACTCAAACATTCTTTTAGCAAAAGCTGAATTGAAAAACGATGAAAGCTTTTTTCTGTCAAGGCAAGATGCCTGTTCATCTGTTAAAAAGCCTTTCTCATTCAGTGAAGTAATTTCCCCGTCGAGATTTGATTTAGCATTTTTATAATCGCAATACTGCATAAAGGTATGCATAGCAGTACCTCGTTTTGCCGGAGTTATTTCTTCTTTATTCAAAAATGCAGGTTTTGACGAAGTGATAAATTCAAAGCCTTTTTCGCTGTCGTCAAGTGATGATGCAGTCATTTTTGATGTGATAGTTGAAAGTGGCAAATATTCATATTTATATGAAAGCTTATCGTCTATCTGATTTAAAAGTTCTTTATTTGGTTTACAAATATTTTCTTCAAATTCTTTTGTATTGGTTTCGTTAGGTTCATTTATGCTTATACTCATTTCAAAATCTGTAGGCTTCGCAAATATTGAACCCGATATAAATTCACGAAGAATTTTTGCATCAGGGTGAAATAATGCACACATCAAAATAATATCGGCATCACTCTTGCAACTTTTAACCGAATAAGGCGTAATATTGCCACCGATAAGCTTTGAATGAATTGTTTGCATCTTTTTTTCAATGTTTTGACAGCTTACAAAAGTAATAAATTGTTCTTTTGCTCTGGTCATTGCTACATATAGTACTCTTAAATTTTCACTCATAAGCTCATTATAACTTTTTGATTTTGAAACAGCATAAGGAATAGACTGTACATCATACATTCTTTCTTCATTATGCACTTTAAGTCCAAAGCCGTAGTTAGTATTAAGAAGCAATTTATCGCTGAGTTCTCCTGTATTATACGGTCTTGCACTTGCTGCAAGAATACAAACAGGAAACTCAAGACCTTTTGAATGATGAACGGTCATAATAGTTACAGCATTATCTTTACCGGTAACTATTGCTTTCGAGTCAATACCTCTGTCGGACGAAATTATTTTATCAATATATCTGATAAACGAGGTCAGACCGATATTAACACCTTTGTCAAACTTTTGAGCAAAAGTAATAAGTGACAAAATGTTTTGATACCTTTGTTCACCGTTACCCATTGCGTTTGCAAAAGCGACAATGCCCTTTTCTTCAATTATATATCTGATAAAATTGGAAACAGACATAGTTACGCTTAATTTCTTAAGTTGCTTAATATCATCAACAAAACTTTCAGCCTTATCATTTTTAGAATTTGCTACTGAAAAATAAAATGTTTTATGCTTGTTTTCATTTCTGATTTCGGCAAGTTCATCGGCAGTAAAGCCGTATATCGGTGACATCATTGTTGCCAAAAGTGGAATATCAAGCGTAGGATTGTCAATAGTACGCAGGAGTGACAAAATTATTTTAATCTCATTATTATCAAAAAGATTTGTTGAATTGTCACAAATAACCGGTATTGACATATTTGTAAAAACTTCAACATATGTATCGGCGTGATTTTTCAAACTTCTGAAAAGAATTGCAAAATCACTGTACCTTATATCACGATAGGTGTCACCGTCTTTAATTTGCTCTTTTGAATCAATTTTATGTTTGATAAGTTCTGCTATTTTAGTAGCTTCGCTTATATCTGTATCTTCGCCCTTAACATCGTTAACAATATGAATTTGTGCACTTGAAATATCATTTTCGTTATATGACGCACCATAGTTTAACTTATCATCATCGCCGTAGTCAAGCTCACCTACCTTTTCACTCATTGCCTGTGAAAAGATAAAGTTGACATATTCACAAATGCCCTTTGAACTTCTGAAATTTTTATCAAGAATTATTTTTGAGCTAATCTCGTCATCGTCTTGATTATATTCTTTATATTCCTTTCTTTTGGAGTTAAAGATATTCGGCATAGCAAGTCTGAAACGATAAATACTTTGCTTCACATCACCGACGGTGAACAGATTATGGCCGTTTGAAAGAAATCTGAAAAGTAAATCCTGCGCTTCGTTAGTGTCTTGATACTCATCAACAAGTATTTCTTCAAACTCATTTGAAAGCCTGTTTGCAAGTTCTTTTCTTACAATTTCACCTTCTTTTTGCTCAAATAATAGGTTAATTGCAAAATGTTCTGTATCAGAGAATGAATATGCGTTTCTTTCAATCTTTTCCACCATAAGCCTTTTGTCACACTCTCTGACAAATTCAATTAGCTTTTCTAAAATCGGATAAAGATTTTCAAGAGAGTTTTTATATTCATCTTCGCTGCAAAGGAAAAACGAAGGAACTTCTTTTTTTATAATATTTGTGTATGTATTTCTGTTAGACTTAATTTGTGATGCAAGCTCTTTATCAAGCTTTGCAGTTGAAGCAAGCCTTACAAATGACGGCACAGGTAGATTAACAAGAGCATCCCAAGAAGTATTAAGCGCTTCTTTAACGCTGTTTATTTGCGCTAAATCACTTGTAAATACATTTTCAAATTTTTCATTAACTTTTGCATCGTCAATTTCATTTAAAAGATAAAGATTATCATTAACGGTTTGAGTAGCAATAGATAATAAATACTGCGTTTCTTCCTTTATATATTTAAACCATATTGAATCTTCAAAAGCTATATTCGGGTTATAATACTCAAGCTTACTGTATGCCCAAGTATACGGAAAAGGCTGTGCATAAATAAATCTTCTGATTTTCTTAACTGCAGAAATAAAAGGTCTATCATTACCCGGAGTGTTAAACTGTTCAATAAGTTTTATAAAAGTTTTGTCATCATTTTCAAAATATTCATCGGTTAAATCACTGATGATATTATCCTCAAGTAAGCTTACTTCGTTTTCGTCAAGATTTTGAAAATCCTGATTTATTCCGAGTTCAAAGAAATTATCTCGAACTAAACTTATGCAAAAAGAGTCAATGGTACAAATTTTTGCATTTGACATTAAATTAAGCTGCCTTTGAGCAATTTGATTAAACGGGTCATTTCTCAAAATTTCTTTAAGTGATTTAGTAATACGAAACTTCATTTCGGCAGCAGCATTATTTGTAAAAGTAACAATAAGAAGCTTGTCAATATCTACAGGATTTTCAGAATCCGTAATCTTTTTAATTACTCTTTCAACTAAAACGGCAGTTTTGCCTGAACCTGCAGCGGCACTTACAAGAATATTTCTGCCACGGGCGTTTATTGCGTTATTCTGTTGTGGTGTCCAATTCGGCATTATTACCAAACTCCTTATATAGTCTTTCTATTACTTGTGTTTCAGTCATATGTTCACAAACACGATTATTTATTATCTTTGAGTTTGCGCAAACATCCTTGTAATCGCAAAAGTCACATGTATTTTTATGATTTTCGTTTTCAACAGGTGCTCTGTTAATGTTACCTTTTTGAAGTTCGTTACCCATTTGTTCAATAAGCTTATTGATTTTTTTATGAATCAAACCAAGTTGTTCGAGGGAAGCAAGATTTCCCTTTAATTCACCGTTTGTTTTAATACTAACCGGTATATGCTTGCCTTCGAGTTTATGTTCCATCGCCTGTATTATTTCGTTGTCATCATCTGCCAAAACAATACCACTCATTCTAAACATATCATTTTCTTGGCTTTCAAGCTTGCCGGCTGCTTCACTCAACGATTCAAAATTAAGAATGTTTCGAGATGCGTGCATATAAAGTACTCCGGCAGGAATACCGTTTAAACTTGAATTTTTATCTTCGCAAAGAGAGAAAAGATAAACAAACATTTGCAGATTCAAACCGTCCATTATGTCTGCAAGCTTAAACTTTTTATTACCCGATTTATAGTCAACCACTCTGACATATTTAATACCGTCGTGTTCGTATAAGTCAACTCTGTCGATAGAACCACGAATTTGAATAGTACCTCCACTTTCAAGTGGCAATATTTCAGGTTTAACTTCGCCGTCTTTGTCAATTGACATTTCAAAAGCCTTTGCTTCAAAATCGCAATTTTTAAATTCCAGCGCCAAATGATTAACAACATCATAAATAAGCTTTGAAAGACGCTTGAAATTATAGTCAAATCTTTTGTTTTTATCCTTAACAGATGACATATGCTCATCAATATATTTCAAAATATACTTATCAACAAGCTTTTTTATTTCACTGTATTCAAGTGTCGAAAGCTTTTTCGTTCCTATTTCGGACAGTATCATTTCAAGAACATAGTGGATAAGCGTACCTCTTTGCATAGGGTCAATTTCTGCTTTGGTTCTCGGTCTTGCGTTGAGACCGAACTTACAAAAATATCTAAACGGACAATTATAATAATCCTCGATTCTTGACGCAGAAATATGCATATCCTTATCAAAAAGTTCAATAGCATTTTTACTGTTTTTAATTTCAACAGGTTTATTATCTGCTAAGTATTCAACAGATTCAAACCTTGAATCGTTTTTAAAATATTCCTTAAGTGTTTGGTAAAACTCAGTATTTTCGTAAAAATGCTCGCTCATAAGTTCAAACGAGTTTTTATATGTTTCGACCAAGTCTAAATTATTAACACTTGAAATGTCATACTCTCTGAATTTATTATATTTTGCTTCAATATCCGTTACGATTTCACTCGGTGCCGAATCTTTACCACTGCCTTTAAGATAGGAAATGAAAAGCAAATCAGTCGAAGAGCAACAAGCCATATATGCGAAATATCTTTCCTGAAGGTTAAATATTTCGCCGTAAGAATAAAGTTTAAAATCATTTTCAAGCATAATTCGTCTTTCCGATTCGGAAATAATACCACCACCTGAAAATGATTGTGGAAATTCCCCTTCATTAGCGCCTAAAATAAAAACTGCTTTAGGGTTGTCGGTTCTGATTCTGTCAGCCTGCCCTATTTGAACATTGTCAATACCACTCGGAATTACGCCTAAATCTTCGCATGAAATGATTAACGAAAACATTTGCGCATAATTTTTCAAATTAGTTTCGCCGAGAGTTGTTGCAAGCTGATTTAAAATATTCATTACAAGGTCCCATATTCTGCCTTGCTCATTTGCAAGAGAATAGAAGCCTTTTTTGTCAAGTTCAATTGCATATTGCTTGACTTTTTTATCGGCTTTAAAGGAAATTATTGTATTATATATTGCTTCACTGATTTTTTTAGAATCTTTGTTTTTTGCAACATGTTTAAACTTTTCAAGAGGTGTTATAAGCTTTTCTCTAGTTTTATTTATCCTGTCAAGTGTTTTCTTGTCATAATCCGATATACCGTCGGCAAAGCCCTTTGATGAATTTTCAAAAGGTTTTGTCCACTTTAAGCCGTTAATATTCCAAAGAAATACATAATTTTCAAGTTCATTGATTTCCTCGTCAGAAATGTCTGTAAGCCCTGTTTTGGCAAGGCTTAAAATATCATCACTTCTGTATGAAAAGTTTATGCACCTTAACATAAATTCTATCATAACAACAAGTGCCTGTGTGTTAATCGGTTGCCTCTCATCCCTGAAATAAGGCACTTCATATTTGGCAAAATTGTATTCAAGTTCGCTCAAATACTTACTCATATCACGGCTGATTACTGCAATATCATTTGCTTTATAACCACTTCTTAAGAGCTTCTTGATTTGTCTTGACACATTTTCACACTCATCACTGATATTTTTAGAAGCGTAAATCTGTACCTTTTTATTATCTTTTAAAATATCCGATTTGTTATTAAAGAAATTTTCTTCAATAATTTTAAGTTCGTCATTATTAAATCTGTAATTATTTTCAAGTTTAATTACCTGTGTTTCAATACCTGCTTTATCGGCAATTCTTTTTATGATTTTTGCAGACTTGTTGACATATGTAAAGAGGCTGAAGTTGTCATCACTTTCAAAAGAATCCGTGCAAAGCGTTACGGTTACGCACTTTGCCTCACTTATAATAAGTTCAAGAAGTTTATATTCCTGAGCAACAAAGCCGTTAAAACCATCAATAAACACATATTTATTTTTAAAATAGTTTTTGTCGCATATTTGATTATATATTCTGTTAAGTTCACTTGCACTGTCGTTATACTTGTCTTTAATTATATTTTCATAAGTGCTGATAATAAGGGAAATATCGGAAAGTTTTTTTAGAAGTACTTCATTTTCAATATTTTTTGACAGTTCATTTATCTGAGATGAATCAAGGTTACACGATTTCATCTCATCATAAACATTAATCATGGAAGTAACAAAGCTGAGTGAATCAAGATTTTTATTAAAAAGCTGAAAATCTTCCTTACATTCATCAATTGCTTTGCACATTAAAATAACTTTGCCACCTTTAGATAAGGTAGGCAAAGGTGACGAGCCATATTTTCTCCTTACATCATTTGAAATACGAGAAAAAGACGAGTTGTCAACAAAGCTGACCTTTTCCTCGCCCAAATCACTCAAAAGCCTTCGTTCTGCAATTAAAGAATACTGCTCTGGTGTTAAAAGTAAAATATCAGTAACACCTTTATCAGCGATTTTCTTAATTTCATCAAAGACATATTCACTTTTGCCACTGCCGGTTCTGCCGATTACAAACTTTAACAAAATATCACCTATTACCTTATTAAATCTTCAGGTTTGATTATTCCTTTTTGCATCATATTATCATAAGCGTCAGCCCAAAAAGCGTACATAGGCCGTGCTAAATCAAATGCAAGCTTCATTTCATCAATAAGTGCACTGCTGTTAAGCCTTGACATATCGAAAGTGTTATATGAGAACTGCATATTTTTGGCACTTAAATACGGTTTTAAATCTTCGGATGCATTAGGATACAATTCCTTTTTATAATTATCTCTGCAAGAGTAGGTAAAGCCTGCCTCTTTGCAAGAATCAACAGCATCTCTCCATCTGCCCGGATGCTCTAATATAAGATTATGAACCTCTTTAAAAGCAGACTGCTTATATGTCCAAAATGCTAAACCGTAACCAAAGCTTTCAGGGAAAAATTCAAAATAGAAAAAAGGAGCAGACGGATATTCCGTTTTGTGACGCCTGAGCATAAGCCACATATTTTCCCTGTATTTTACCTTGCTTCTGTGACCTCTTGTATCACGATAAATTCTCGATACACACCTTACAGGGTCGGTCATCATTTTATCGTCAATTTCATACATAAGGCCACTTAAATCAAGCACCATTTGTCGCATAGGTACAGTTATTCCGTCTTTAAGCTCTAATTTATGTTCTTCGTAAAATTCCTTTGAATCATTAAAATGATTTAAACAAAGAAGTTCTATACTTTCAGGTTTGATACCCTTGTAATTATATTCACTCATTTTAATAAACCCTTATTCTCCATTTGTTGCGCTGCCAAAAGTGCACATAACTTAGCACTGTGAAAATTAAGCCCACCTTGAATCCAAGCGTAGTACGGCTCTCTTATCGGAGCGTCTGCCGAAAGTTCAATAGACGAACCGAGAGTAAATGCACCGGCAGCCATTACTACCTTGCTGTCATAACCCGGCATATCCCACGGTTCAGGCAAAAGGTAGCTGTCGATAGGACTGCCGCTTTGTATTCCCTGACAAAAGGCAACAAGACTTTCAGCATTTTCAAGACCCAATGACTGAACAATATCGTGCCTTGTTTCGTTGTATCTCGGTGTAACTTTATAGCCGAATATTTCATATAAAGCAGAAATATAAACAGCAGATTTAAGAGCCTCACCAACCGTGTGTGGTGCATAGAAAAGTCCCATATAAAGTTCACGATTCATACCGATTGTAGCACCGACTTCCCTGCCAAGTCCGGGTGTCGTTAACCTGTAAGCACATTTTTCAACAAGGTCTTCCCTGCCGGCTATGTAACCACCTGTAGTTGCAATGCCACCACCTGCATTTTTAATCATAGAGCCTGCAATAAGGTCTGCACCGACCTGCGTAGGTTCTTTCTTCTCAACAAATTCACCATAGCAATTGTCAACCATTACAATTACATTAGGATTCTTTTTCTTGGCGATTTTGCAAACCTTTTCAATTTCATCAACAGAAAGGCTCGGTCTAAGCTCATATCCACGGCTTCGCTGAATGTAAACCATTGTAATAGTATCATCGATTGCTTTTTCAATAGCATCATAGTCGAGTCGTTCGTTTTTGAGTGCAACTTCTTTGTATTTTACGCCAAATTCCTTAAGCGAACCCATACCTTCGCCTGAAATGCCGATTACATTATGAATTGTATCATACGGTGTACCTGACACGCAAAGCATTGTGTCACCGGGTCTTAATACGCCGAAAAGCGCAGTTGCAAGAGTATGAGTGCCACAAGTGAAATTATGTCTTACAAGTGCAGATTCGGCACCGAGTACCTGCGCCCAAACCTTATCAAGTGTTTCTCTTCCTATATCGCCGTAACCGTAACCGGTGCTTGTACAAAAATGACTTTCGGATATTTTATTATCAATAAAAGCTTTTTGTACCTTTTGCTGATTATATTCTGCTGTTTTTTCTATATTTTCAAACTGCTCCTTGCAAAGCTCTAAAGCCTTATCGGAAGCGTCAAGTATTCTTTTATCTATTTTAAAAAATTCATTCATTTATACATTCTCCAAATTCCGACATTTTCAAACTTAAGTTTTTTATAAAACTCTTCATTCTTGTCCTTATCACGCATTAAATAAACAGTACCCTTTATATCACACATCATAGAACTTACGAGTGCTGTACCGTAACCCATTCTTCTAAATTCAGGCTTAGTTAAAACGGAAGTTAAAATTGCATTGTTATTATAAATTGACGAGTAAATACCACTCGATACAATTTCATCGTTTACATTTAAAGTAAATGCCTTTGCACAGCCGTGCCTTATTCTGTGGCTGACATCAACATACCAGCTTTCAAAATCGGCTGATGAATAATCTTCCAAATTAAACAAATCCATAAGCTTTGGATATTCGTCAATTTTTGCATAAGATTTAACATATTCCACCTTTTTATTACTGCTCATAGTTACGCCGTAATCATACGAAAACGATAAATCAAGCTTATCATCACATAATATTGAATTAAATCCCATAACATTAAAAAATTCCTGAAGCTCTTCGTTATCAAAACTGTCACCGTGGCAAACAGTAAAATCATTGTCAAGTCTTGATATAATTGAGGTTATATTGCCACCGTTATCAATTTGTTTATAAAAAAGAGCAAAATGATATGAAGTACCGTATGCTTTTAAAAGCGACATAATACGAACATAATATATATCTTCTTTAATAAAATCATTAAATTCGTTGCTGTTTTCTATCAGTTTAATCATATAATTTCGGAAGTAAGCTTTCTAATAATTTTCTTGTATTTTCAATATCAGTCTTTTTAACAACGCTTGAAGAGGAATGAATATACCTGCTCGGAAGTGAAATTGCAATAACCTTACTGCCTTTACCGCTTGTTTGAATTGCTCCTGCGTCATTACCACCTGCTATTGCAGTTTTAGTTTGACAAGGAATATTGTTGTCGTCAGCAATTTTTCGAGCAAGCTGATACAAGCTTTTATCATAAACAGTTCTGCCGTCCATAAACGAAACTACAGGTCCAAAGCCGAGTACACACACTCTGTCGCCACCGGTTACGCCGCATAAATCGGCAGCAGTAGTTGATTCCAATATAACAGAAATGTCAGGTTGAACATCAAAAGAAGTACATTTTGAACCTCTGAGACCTACTTCTTCCTGAACATTGAAGCAAAAATATGTGTCATATTCAAGCTCTTTTTTGATAAGTTCAATCATCAGCATACAACCTATTCTGTCATCAAGAGCCTTTGCTTTGATAAAACCGTCACCAAATTCGTAGAAGTCACTTTCAAAATAGGCATAATCACCGAGTGATATATACTTTTGAGCATCATCTTTATCTTTGGCGCCAATATCAATATAAAGATTTTTAAAGTTTACAGCCTTGTCTTTTTCATCACTTGATAAAAGGTGAATAGGCTTTAAACCGACTACACCGTAAATATCATTAATTTTAATTTTTCTGTTCGCAACAATTCTTGCGTCAATTCCACCGACCGGTGCAAATTTCAAATATCCGTCATCTGTAATGTCGGTAATGATAAAGCCTACTTCATCCATATGAGCGCATATCATTACCTTTTTATCAGGCTTATTATTCCCCTTTTTAAAAGCGATAATTGAACCTAACGCATCGACCTTATATTCACAATAATCTTTGATTTGAGAAATGATATATTCACGAACAGCACTCTCGTCACCCGAAGTACCGTTTAACATACAAAGTTCTTTAAGCATTAAGTTCACCTACCTTTTCTTTAATATAAGAGTAAATCAAATTGCTGACACTTTCTAAATCCGAAGTATCAACAACCTCCATAGGTTGGTGCATATACTTTTCAGGAATAGAAATGAGGGCACCTTTAATACCGTTTTCACTAAGAGTAATAACATCTGCATTAGTACCCGTACTGCCGTTCATTATTTCACATTGATATGAAATGTTATTTTTTTCTGCTACTTCAACAAGCTTTTTTGAAATTGACTTATCAAGAATAGGTGAAAATCCTATCATGGCGCCTTTTCCTATATCCTTACAATCGGCTTTGTCGCAGGTAGGAGTATAAGCAAATGATACATCAACGCTTATAAACTCGTCAACATTTTTTGCATACGGTCCGATTTTTGCACCTCTTGTGCCTACTTCTTCCTGAGAAGAGAACATAACAGTAATTTTGCAAGGAAGCTTTTTAAGTTTGTCAAGAGTCATTAAAATTGACGCTACGCCACTTCTGTCGTCAAGGCAAGAAGCAGATATTTGACTGTTTAAAAGCTTTGTAAAATTGCGCTTAAATGTAATTTTATCGCCGAGTGAAACGAGTTTTTCAATTTCAGCTTTACTCATACCTACATCAATAGAAAGTTCTTTAAACTCGGGTACTTTCTTTTCATCTTCAGCCGTTTGGAGATGTGGCGGTAAAGTTGAAATAATACCTTTAACTTCCTTTTTACCCCAAATTGATACCTCGTATCCGAGTAACATTCTCCTATCAATACCACCTACACGGTTAAACTTGATAAATCCGTCGTCGGTAATATCAGTAACTATCATTCCGATTTCATCAAGATGAGCGTCAAGCAAAAAATGATAACCTTCACCGAATGTACAGTAAACATTATTCATATCGTCAACGCTAACTTCACCGTAATCGGAAAGTTTTTTGCTGAGTAAATTAACTATATTTGTTTCTTCACCACTTACTCCGACTACAGAAGTAAGCTCTTTTAATAATTCTTCAATATTCATCAGTCATCAAATCCATTTACAAGTTCTTTAAATTTTCTGCCACGATATTCAAAAGTTTTAAACTGGTCAAACGCAGGGCAAGCAGGACAAAGCGAAACTATATCGCCATTTTGCGCAATATTCTTTGCTTCATTAAGTGCATTTTCAAGCACATCAGTCTTAATAATCTTAAGACCTGATTCTTTGAAACCGTCAAAGTTAACAACCGTGTCGTAAATCTTATCGGCAGTAGCACCGTTTAAAATAAGCACCTTAACATATTTTAAAATATCCGGTACCATTTCGCTCATATCGTTACCTTTGTCAGAGCCACCCATAATTACAATAATCTTTTTGCCAAAAGCTCTGAGCCCACTGATAACTCGTGACGGTGAAGTAGCTATCGAGTCATTGTAGTATTTAACGCCTTTATATTCTCTTACAAATTCAATTCTATGCTCAACGCCGCCGAATGTCTTAGCAATCTTGTCATAAACACTTATATCAACAAGTCCCCAGGTAGCACAAATTGCCGTGCAATAATTTTCAATATTATGAGTGCCCGGTATTGCAATATCAGAGCTGTTCATAATAAAGGTTTCATTACCGTTATCGTTATAAATAATTTCGCCGTTATCGTTCATATAACAGCCGTTTTCAACCTTATGTTTAATTGAAAACTGCGAAAGTTTACCTCTTACATCGTATCTCATATCGTGGTAAACTCTGTTGCCTATTGAATAGTCGCAATCAGCATTAAGTACGGTTTTTGCGTTGCTGTTTTGATAAATAAGAATATTTCTCTTAGCGTCAACATATTCATCAAGGCTGGTATGGTGGTCTTGGTGGGTACATTCGATATTAGTCACGACGGCAACATCAGGTCTGTTTTTCATATTGCCCATAGTTAAAAGCTGAAAAGACGAAAGTTCGACAACAGCTATATCATTTTCGGTAATTGTTTCAAGCTCAGGCATTAACGCTTTGCCGATATTACCACCTAAATATACTTTTTTACCTTGCATTTCGAGCATTTTTGCAATCAAAGTAGTAGTTGTGGTTTTACCGTTAGAACCGGTTACGGCAACAATTTTGGAAGGGCACAATTTAAAAAATACTTCCATTTCCGTTGTGACCTTTTGACCTCTTTCGATACATTCTCCAATCCATGGATTTTGAAAAGGTAAAATGCCGTGTGAACGAAATACCAAATCCATTTGTGGTAAAATATCAAGATAATTTTCACCAAGTGAGAAATGAACGCCAAAGCTTTCAAGTTCGTCACAAATATCCTTGCCGATATAATCTTTATCTCTTTTGTCACAAGCGTAAACTTCAATACCGAGTTTTGCAAAAAACTTAGCGCAAGGCACATTGGCAACGCCCATACCGACAAAAGCAACCTTTTTACCTTTCAGTGAATCAAAATATTCTTTTGCTTTACTGTTCATATTATCATCTCCAAATTAATGAATATAAAAATTACCGTTATTAAAATCTTTCAATGTAAACTTTTCAGCTTTCTTTTCAAGTTCGAGTTGATAAGCAAGCTTTTCTTTATGTATAAATTTATCTTTCAAAGGCATTTCACAGTTCATAACAAAATTAGCAATCATTGTTTTTGCCTTAGTGTCTTCTCGTCCTTGGAAATATACATTACCTGTTTCTGTTTCGTCAATTGCAAGCGCAATTTTAAGTTGACCTTTTCTGCCAAGTGGTGTAATCATCTTGCCTATTTCAATTGCATCATCATTAGCATTGTCGGTAACAAAGCACAAAACACCTGTACCCTTACGCTTAAAGCAATTTGAAGTCAAATCATAAATCATTTCGTCAAGATAAGCCAAAATATCGTTTTTATCGAGATTTTCAACTTTAACGATATAAAAATAATTTTTATTTTTGAGTGCTCTTACATCAAAAGAAAAATCTTTAACTTCGAGTTGCTTGTCAATTTTAAAGCCGTTCTTTTCTAAGTCATCAGCAATAATATCGCATCTTTCATCAATACTGCTTTTTTCCCTTGAAGTGATATAATAGCCGTTATCTTCAAGTTCGTTTTCAATATCTTTTAAAAATGACTCAACCTTTCCGTATTTTGAATAATACAAAAAGATAACAACCAAATTAGCAATAACAAGAATATCGCAAAAATAATTACCTGCCACTGCCAAAGTTTGGCTGAGTGATTTTACATAAGGCTGAGCACCGATATAACCGAAAAGAAAAATAACACTCACAATTACCAATACTTTTAAGAACTTATAAAAATTCTTTTGTTTTTTTCTGACTTCTCTCATTTAATCATTTCCTTAAATTTATTTTCATCAATTACTTCTATACCGAGTTTATTAGCTTTATCAAGCTTTGAACCTGCTTCTTCACCGGCTAAGACATAAGTTGTCTTTTTTGAAACCGACGACGAAGTTTTACCACCGAATGATTCAATAATCTTTGACGCTTCATTTCTTTTAAGTGTAGGTAAAGTGCCGGTTAATACAAAAGTCATACCTTCAAATCTTGTATCGCTTATAACATTTGTCGATTCCATATTAACGCCGGCATCTTTAAGCTTATTAATAAGTTCCTTAGTTGATTCACTTTCAAAAAATTCAACAACGCTTTCAGCCATAATTTGACCGAATCCGTCAATTTTAAGTATATCATCAACGCTTGCATTCATTATTGCGTTTATATTTTTAAAATGGTCTGCAAGAAGTTTACCTGCCTTACTGCCGATATGACGAATACCAAGCGCAAAAATCAATTTTGACAAATCATTCTTTTTTGAATTTTCAACAGAAGTAATAATATTATTTGCACTTGTTTCTTTAAAGCCGTCAAGACTTGCAATTTTTTGAGGATCTAATGAATAAATGTCATAAGTTTTATTAATCATACCCTCATTTACAAATGTTTCGATAATAGCAGGACCCAAGCCTTCAATATCCATAGCATCTCTTGAACAGAAATGAATGAGGTTTCTAAGGAGCTGTGCAGGACATTCGGGATTGATACATCTTATTGCCGACTCGTCTTCATCCCTGTAAACTTTTTCGCCACAAGAAGGACAAGTGTCAGGAAATTTGAATACGGATTCTGCGTTATGCTCGTTAACACATAAAACTTCAGGAATAATGTCACCGGCTTTACGAACTGTAACAATATCGCCTATTCCTATGCCTTTTTCATTTATAAAATCCTGATTATGAAGTGTTGCTCTGCTAACGGTCGTACCTGCCAAATGAACACTGTCAAGTATAGCTGTCGGTGTTAATACACCTGTTCTGCCTACAGCAATTTCAATGTCACGAAGTTTTGTTTGCTTTTCTTCCGGTGGATATTTAAAGGCAATTGCCCATTTAGGATATTTGGCAGTAGAGCCGAGAATTTCCCTTTGGTTAAAATCGTCAACTTTAATTACTGCACCGTCAATGTCATATTCAAGCGAACCTCTTGCTTCGCCGATTCTGTTAATTTCATCAATAGCATCATCAAAATTAGTTACTCTTCTGTAAGTAGGAATTGTGTTAAACCCAAGTTCACGAATGAAATCAAGAGATTCTTTATGAGAATGAAGTTCTACACCTTCAATTTGCTGAATGTTAAAGACGAATATATCAAGACCCCTTGTTGCAGCGACACTGCTGTCCTTTTGCCTAAGTGAACCTGCAGCAGCATTTCGTGGATTTTTGAACGGTTTTTCACCGTTGATTAACTGCCTGTCCACAACTTTTTCGAAGCTTTTTTTAGGCATATAAACTTCACCTCTTACTTCAATGTAAGGGATAGGTTTATTAAGTTTCAACGGGATATTGTGGATTACACGAAGATTACCACTGACATCTTCGCCGACATCGCCGTTACCTCTTGTTGAGCCTCTGAAAAATACACCGTCACGATACTCAAGACTTACCGACAAACCGTCGATTTTCGGTTCAACCACAAAAGACGGAGAATTTACTGTATCTTTAACCCTGTTAGCAAAATCGTATAACTCATCTTTTGAAAAAGCATCCTGCAAACTTTCCATTCTTACACTGTGCTCAACGCTTGCAAAAGAATTATCTGCTTTGCCACCAACCTTCTTAGTCGGTGAATCAGGTGTATCATACTCAGGGTATTGCTCTTCAAGTTTTTTAAGTTCACGCATCATCATATCGTACTCATAGTCTTCGATTTCCGGTGCGTCATCATTGTAATATCTGTCGGAATGATATTTAATTGTTTTTCTTAAATCATTTATTTTCTTTTCAATTTCAGACATACTACCACCAATAAAATTTAATAGTATTAGTTTAGCACATATAATGTAATTAATCAATTAATATTATAAAAAACGCACCCAAAAGGATGCGTTTTACTATGTTTCGTTTTTAACTTTTTCAATTTTAAACACTGCTCTGAGAATCATAGCCAAAAACTTAGGGCTTTTAATAAGTACAACCTTCATAACCATACCTCACTTATTTTTTACAGCAAAGTATTCCGAGAATGATTACTACAATTGCAAGAATCCTTGTTATCCATACTGTAGAGCAACAGCAAGCTATGACGCATCCTAGACCGAATGCTATCCACAAGTAGTTCCTTGGGCACATTTTTTTCATATAGTAAACACCTCTTTACGCTGTATTTACTACATACTATGCAAAACAAAACTAATCGTTACACTGAATAAAAAGTAATTTTCCGGATTTGAAGCTTACTGTTACTTTATCAGCTTTAAACGAATTACTTTGAGCAAGTGGGCAATCGGATTTTAATGTATAATCGGTTAAATCGTACTGCGTACCTCTTGTAGTCAAGCCGATACAATCACCGAATATTGAGTAAAAAGAAAAGTTTGAATATTCCCCTTTATCAAAAGAAAAATCGTTGGCGTAAACTTCTATTTTATTATACTTATTAATGAGCGAAGCTTTAACATTATTATCAAGGCAATAATTAAGTGCTAAAATGTTGCAATATGTATGGTCAAATCTACTTCCGATACCACCGAGGATTATAATATCGTCAAAGCCTTTATTTACAGCTTGTTTTACTGCGAAAAAAGTATCTGTATCGTCTTTTCTGACAGGAAGAACAATTGTGTCTATATCGGTTTCGGGTTTTTCGGATGAGTCAAAATCCCCTATAATCAAATCGGGTTTAATATTAAGCTTTAAACATTTTTCATATCCACTGTCGGCTGAAATTATAAATCTTGAATCTACATAATTTTTATAGTACTCAATATCTTTTTCAGGAGCACCGGAAATTATAAGGCATTTATTCATTTCTTTTCCCATTCTTTTATGTCTTTAACTTCATTATACATTTGAATATAACTGTTGTATCTGCTTTCTGATATAATACCGTCTTCAACAGCTTTCCTTACTGCACAACCTTTATCATTAATATGAGAACAATTAGTTAAAAATTTACAATTATAAACATAATCGCCAAACTCTCTGAAACAGTGTGGTAGCTCATCTTTCATAATTGTTTCACATCGTTCAATATCAAGTGAAGAAAAGCCAGGTGTATCGGCAATATAGCCATCACCACATTTAAAAAGTTCGCAATGCCTTGTTGTATGCTTACCTCTGCCAAGCTTCTTACTCGTTTCACCTGTTGCAAGTTCAAGGCTTGAATCTATTTGATTCAACAGCGAAGACTTACCGACACCTGTATTTCCTGCAAAAGCACTGATTTTACCGTTTAAAAGAGCTTTTACTTCATCAGAACCCAAGCCTGTATTATTGTCACAAACTATAGTTTTAAAACCTGCTTTAGAATAAATATCAACATATTTTTGATAAGAAGAATCTAAATCTGTTTTTGTAAAAACAATTATCGGTTCAATATTCTTGTATTCTGCAATAGCTACAAGTCTGTCGAGTACAACAGTATTAATTTGAGGGTCAACAATTGACGATACAATAAACAGTTGGTCGATATTGGCAAGTGGAGGTCTTACAAGAAAATTTTTTCTTTCCTCGATTTCGTCAATGGTATTTTCAGCATTTTCATTAATACTGATTGTAACCTTATCACCGACTAAAGGCGTGATTTTTTTCTTCCTAAACACACCTCTTGCTTTACATTCATATAAACTATCAGTGGTTTCCACATAGTAGAAACCACCGATTCCTTTAATTATAATTCCTTTACTGTGCATTTTGAACATCACCTGTTACAACATCGGAAGTATTATCGGCTGCTGTAGTTGCCTGTGTAGTTGAAGCATCGGTTGAAAATCCTGAGAAATCGACTTTAAGGTTTTCATTATTATCAGCAGTAATGCTCTTTGTTTCAACAGCGCCTGTATCGGTAAGCGAAATCTTAATAACTGCACTTTCCTTATCCTCAAGAGTAATGCTTACATTAGCTTTACCACCTTTAAGGGTAACTGCTTGATTAAGGTAAGTTTCGCCGTTAAGTGTTACTTCAAGAGTATCTGAAGAGTAATCACCTGAACTGTCAAGAACTTTTGGAAGCATAACGGAAATTGATACTTTAGATGTAGCTTTAGTAGTTGTTGTAGTCACACCGGAGGAAATTACAACTCTGATTTTAGTGTCAGCAGTAGCTGTTGAACCTGCAGCCGGTGATTGTGACAATACTACACCCTTTGGTGTCAAATCATCTTTTGTTACAAAAGTGATATTGTTGCTGTCAAATCCTGCCTTTTCAAGAAATGCTCTTGCGCCCTCCTGCTTAAGACCTTTTACATCAGGTACCTGAATACTTACTACTTGCTTTGTTGTAGGACCGGAACTTACAAAAACAACTATTTGTGTATCTGCCGACACAACTGTTCCTGCCTTAGGTTCGGTATAAACTACTAAACCTTCTTCAACAGTTTCACTTGAAATTGTTGTAAACTTATAATTAGTCAAGCCTTCGTTAGAAAGTGATTTTTTAGCCTTTTCCTCGTTAAGGTTATATACATTAGGAACATTTATATCGTCGACAGAAGCTGAAACAACAAGCTTAACCTGAGAACCTGAAATTACTTTTGAGCCTGCTTCAGGCGACTGGTCAACAATTATACCAGGTTCAACTTCGTCAGTCTTTTTCTGTTCCAAAACAAACTGATAATCATACTTATTTGAACTGATAAGCTCGTCGTAAGAAAAGCCGACAAAATTATCAAGGGTAGTTGTATTCGTCTTAAACGAACCGGTAATACTCATTACAAGAAGTACGATTGCTGCCACAAGAACTATAATACCGATTGAAACGGCAGTAATTACCTTTTTCTTATGGTCAGGGTCATAGTATACTTCGTCCTCATCCTCGGCAGTATCCTGTACATATTCTTTCTCTTTTATTACCGGTGGTTCGGAAGTGATTTTATCTGTGTGCGAAACATATTTTGTAGGTTCTTTGTCAACAAAATATGAATAATCAAATACTGTTTTAGGATTACGAATTACTTCCTCGACATCAAGAAGCATCTCTGTTGCCGACTGATACCTGTCCTTAGGGTCCTTTTGCATTGCGTGAATACAGATTTGTTCAAGACCCAAAGGTATATCGGGGTTAATTTCAGTAAGCCTTTTAGCATTGCTTTGAAGTTGCATTAATGCAACCGATACAGCACTTTCTGCTTCAAACGGTACTTTACCTGCAAGCATTTCATAAAGAACAACACCTACAGAATAAATATCTGCCTTTTCATCGGTGAACTCACCTTTTGCCTGCTCAGGGCTGATATAATGAACCGAACCTATCGCTGTTTCGGTAAGTGTTTTAGTGTCACTTCTTGAAAAACGGGCAATGCCGAAATCGGCAACTTTTATATTTCCGTTTGGCAAAAGAATAATATTTTGAGGCTTAATATCTCGATGAACTATTCCTTTGTCGTGAGCGTGCTGAAGTGCTTTTAATATTTGAGTTGTAAAGAAGAGTGCATCGTTCCAAGTGATTGCGCCTTGTTTTTGAATATACTCTTTAAGCGTTATACCGTCAACATATTCCATAACGATATATTGAAGCTTTTCACCGAAGCTGACATCGTAAACTTTTACGATATTAGGGTGTGAAAGAAGCGCAATTGCCTTAGATTCATTTTTAAATCTTCTTACAAATTCATCATTTGTCAAAAATTCATCTTTAAGTATTTTTACGGCAACAATTCTGTCGTCAACATTATCGTAGGCTTTATATACAACCGACATACCACCCACGCCGACAATTTCCTGTATCTCATATCTTGAATCAAGTCTTTTTCCTACATAATTATCCATACTGTAAAACTCCGTTATTTAGAAATTACTACTGCAGTTATATTATCTCCGCCACCGTTTTCATTGGCTCTGTTAACAAGTCTGTCTGCAAAAGCATAATGCTTTTTATCTTTTGTAAGTTCAATTATTTCTTCGTCACTTACATAGTTTGATAAACCGTCTGTGCAAAGTAAAAGTGTAGATTCATCATCTAAATCTATTTGGTCAAAGTCAATATCAATATCCTTTTCAACACCGACAGCTCTTGTTATTATGTTTTTATTCGGATGATGAAGCGCCTGTTCAGAGGTGATTTTACCTTTATCAAGTAAATCCTGTACAACACTGTGGTCGGTTGTAATTTGATGAATTTCATCATTTTTAAGTACATATGCCCTACTGTCGCCTGCGTGCGCTATAAAAGCTTGATTGTCCTTAACAATGGCACAAACTACCGTTGTACCCATTCCTCGCAAATCAGGCTTATCTTCAGACATATCAAACACTTCAATGTTAGCGGCTGTCAAAGCCGAATCAAGCATATTTTTAATTGATGCGTCACGCATTTGGTCACGGTAAGACACATTAATTTTATCACTGATAACCTTAACGGCAAGTGCGCTTGCAATATTACCACCGACAGCACCACCCATACCGTCGCAAACAACAGCCCACACAACTTCATTAGAAAATTCACCGACTGCATAAGCGTCTTGATTTGAATCTCTTATATGACCTTTATCTGTTTTTGCAACAATTCTCATTGTTTTCACCTCTGTTTTTGAGTCGTCTAAGTTGTCCGCAAGATGCGTTAATATCCGAACCTAAAGTTCGTCTTATTGTAGCATTAATACCTTGCTTTTTCAATACATTTTGAAAATTCAAAATGGCTTGTTTTGTGGAACGGACATTGCCTCTTTCCTTAACATCGTTTACAGGAATAAGGTTAATGTGACTGTTCATTCCTTTTAGTCTTGAAGAAAGCTCCAATGCATCCTTTTCAGAATCATTGACACCTTTAATCAAGGTATATTCAAAGCTTACTCTTCTGCCTGTTTTCTTAGCATAAAGTTTGCAAGCTTCTATTAACTCTTCCATATTATACTTACGGTTTATCGGCATTGTTTTGCTTCTGACATTATCGTTAGGAGCGTGAAGCGAAATCGTAAGCGTAAGCTGTAAATCAAGATTCATTAAGTCATAAATCCTCGGTACTACGCCACAAGTTGAAATTGTAATGTTTCTCATACTTATGTTAAGTCCGTTTTCATTATTAACATTATAGAGAAAATTGATTACATTATCAAAATTATCAAGTGGTTCACCGATACCCATTAAAACAATATGGGATATTTTTATACCTAAATCCTTTTGTGCCGTTTGAAGCTGTGCCTCAATTTCACCGGCAGTTAAATTTCTTTTAAATCCTGCTAATGTAGAAGCACAAAAAGTGCAACCCATTTTGCAACCAACCTGTGACGACACACAAATTGTATAACCGTATTTATATTTCATTATTACGGACTCAATGTATTCGCCGTCATAAAGTTTAAATAAATACTTGACTGTGTCATCAATTTTTGAAGTATATTTATCTTCAATTTGGCAAGTTGAAATAAAGAAGTTGTTGCTAAGTTCATCCCTTAACTGCTTACTGATATTAGTCATTTCGTCAAACGAAGTTACACCGTATTTATGCAACCAAGTGTAAATCTGTTTTGCTCTGAATTTAGGCTGAAGCATTTCATCAATAGCTTTATTAAGTTGTTCATAAGTAAGTGAATTAATATCAGTCTTCATTTTTAGTAATTAAAGCATAGTAAAATCCGTCACCACTGTATACTGACGGAAAAGTTGTTTTCTCATCTATAAGTTTAAATTCTTTATTGTTTTGCAAAAATCTCTCAACAACCTGCTCGTTTTCTTTCTTGTTAAGCGTACAGGTTGAATAAATCATTTTGCCACCGTTTTTTAAATATTTAGCCGAAGTCTTTAAAATATCATATTGAATTAAAGGCAATTCTTTAATATCATCAAGGTTTTTATATCTGATTTCAGGCTTTCTTCTAACTATTCCGAAACCTGAGCAAGGCACATCGCAAAGAACTTTATCGGCTTTTGGAATGTTCGGATTATAAACAGTTGCATTGTTAACAGCAGTTTTAATATTTGTAATGGTAAGCCTTGAGGCACTGTCCTCAATAAGCTTAAGCCTATGCTCATATAAATCAAAGCAGTATATTTTACCTTGATTTTTCATATCCTGTGACATAGTAAACGCTTTACCACCGGGTGCCGAACACATATCAATAACCGTTTCACCCGGCATTGCACCTATTGCCTTGGCACATACAAAGCTAGACAAATCTTCAATATAGAATAAACCGTTGCGAAATGCCTTTGATTTAAGCAAATTTGAAGCATCCTCAATAAGTACAAAATCATTGTAAGCTTCGCATTTTGTTTCGTCGCAGTCAAGTTCATAAATAAGTTCGTCACTGTTTACAGATTTTCTGTTAGGTATAGCAAAAAGTGGTGGTCTGCCGTTAATACAAGGTAAAAATGCTTCAACATTTTCCCTTCCGTACTGCTTTATCCACATATTAATCAAATGAGACGGAACAGAATATTTAATCGACAAATCATCCGGTATTGCTCTGTTATTATCAATTTTATGTAAAACAGCGTTTACAAGCTTGGAATAATAATCCTGTTTAATTTGCTTAGTAAGTTTAACGCTTTCATTAATCGCAGCAGATGACGGAATCTTATCCATATAAAGAATTTGATAAGCACCGAGCCACAAAATAACACGAATCTTAGGTTTTATTCTTCCACTTGCGTATTTATCAATAAAATAGTCAAGCGTTAGTTTTCTTTCGGTAACACCATAAACTAAAGATGATATGAAACCCTTATCACAAGTAACATTAGACAAGGCTTTATCAAGCGCTATATTAGAATAAGAACCATTGTAAAATATGTTATATAATGTTTCAAAAGCAATAAGTCTTGAACTTTTTTTCAATTTCTGTTACCTCTGTTAACTATTAATAAAAGTCTTAAAAGTGTTGCAAGAGCCGAAGCTAACGCAGCTACATAAGTAAGCGCTGCTGCTGTTAAAACTTTTTTTGCACCGACATACTCATCACCGTCAAGGAAATTGTTTGACTCAATAGTTTGAAGTGCACGCCTTGAAGCGTTAAATTCAACCGGCAATGTGATAAGCTGGAAAAGTGCTACAGCCGAATAAAGAATAAGACCGGCATATATAAGAGGATTGCTGTAAAGAAACATACCTATCAAGGCAAGAGGAACACCGAGATATGAACCTATACGAGTTACAGGTATAACGGCGTTTCGAAGTTTAAGAGGGGCATATCCCTGTGCGTGCTGGCAAGCGTGACCTGCTTCGTGACAGGCAACACCCACTGCAGCAACACTTGTTGAATCAAATACATCTTGAGAAAGACAAATTTCTTTATTCTTAGGGTCATAGTAGTCGGTTAATGTACCACCGATTTTTTTAATTTTAACATCAGTAATACCGTTAAGCTGTAAAAGTTCATATGCAGCCTGTGCACCGGTCATACCACGACGGTTATTGAATCTTGAATATGTCCTAAAAGAATTTTTAACTTTAATTTGGCATACAGTTGCAAAGATAAAAACAGGAATCATAATAAATCCTGTCAAATAATATGCAAAATAAGGACCCATAGTATATCATTCTCCTAATATTGTACCGAGTGGTACTTGATTTCCCATCAAAAACGATTTAGTATCCATTCTTTTCTTACCGTCAAGCTGTAGCTCGAGTATGTCAACACAGTTTCCGTCACCACAACCGACTGTTAAAACTCCGTTATTGTATACCACTTCACCCGACTTATTTGCTTTTTTATCAGTTAAAACAGTTTTATGAATTTTAATATTCTTACCGTTAAATGTTGTTTGAGCGCAAGGCCAGGTTTGAAGACCCCTAACTAAATTGTGTACTTGAAGTGCAGATTTATTCCAATCAATAGGACTGAGAGCCTTAGTAATTTTTTCAGCATATGATGTGTCGCTGTCACCTTGTGGAGTAAATGTTGCCGTACCGGATGAAATTTCATCAAGTGCTTCAATAAGTGCTTCGCTTCCGATAACTGAAAGCCTTTCAAATAATTCTTCACTTGTTTCGTTAATATCAATGTTCGTCTTTTTTACAAGTATCATATCTCCTGTATCAAGACCTTCACCCATTTGCATAACTGTTACACCCGTTTGTTTATCACCGTTGATAACTGCCCACTGAATAGGCGCAGCGCCACGATATTTCGGCAAAAGAGAAGCGTGAACATTAATTGAGCCGTATTTAGTTGCATCAAGTATTCTTTTAGGTAAAATCTTTCCGTATGCAACTACAACAATAATGTCGGCACTCAGCTGTTCGATTTGATTTGCAACCTCATCATCTTTTAAAGAATTTGGTTGATAAACATTTATATTATGTTCAAGTGCACATTCCTTAACAGGTGTCGGTTTTAATATTTGCTTCCTTCCGACAGGCTTATCCGGTTGAGAAAATACAGCAAGTACATTATGATGCTCTATTAACTTTTCAAGACACGGCACTGCAAAATCAGGTGTGCCCATAAAAATAACATTCATATTTTAATCTCCGTTACTGAGTTTCAAGTTCACCTACAACATGAGAAGTGAAAAGAATACCGTCAAGGTGGTCAATTTCGTGGCAAAAAGCTCTCGCTTTTAAGCCTTCACCGGTAAATACCTGCCATTTGCCGTTTCTGTCCTGTGCCTTAACCTGAACCTTCATAGGACGAACAGTCACACCGTATTTACCCGGAAGAGAAAGACAGCCTTCCGACTCTCTTTGTTCACCTTCTTTAAGTGTGATTTCAGGATTGACAAGCTCCATAGGACCTTCGCCAATATCAATTACAACAACTCTTTTAAGCATACCGACCTGTACTGCTGCAAGACCTACGCCGTTTGCGTGATACATAGTTTCAAGCATATCGTCAATAAGAGTTGCAAGTTTTTCATCAAATTTCTCTACTTTACGGCTTGTTTTGTTGAGTATAGGGTCACCCAACTTAACAATATTTCTTAAAGCCATTTTATATTCTCCTAATTCAAATCATAAGGATTAAGGTCAAGTGAAACCGAAACATCCTTATATTCTTTAATTTTACTTAATTTCTTTAAAGTTTCGCTGAACAATGTACGAACAGACTTTGAATTTTTGCATTTTACCGAAAGTCTGTATCGATAATTGTTATTAAGCTTAGCTATTTTGGAAGCACTCGGACCGAGGACGATAATTTTTTGACTGTATTCTTCGTTGAGCTTGATAAGAATTTCAAAAAATTTCTTGGCACACAATGCTGTTTTGCTTTCATTTTCGCCTACAAACGAAGCCGATATTATATCGCAATAAGGTGGATAAATAAGTAGCTTCCTAAGTTCTATTTCATTATTATAAAAAGTTTTATAATCTTGGTCGGCAGCACATTCAAGCGTTTGGTTGTAAGGATTAATAGTTTGAATAACTGCTTTACCTGTATTATCTCTTCTGCCACTTCTGCCTACAACCTGAGTTATTAAATCGAATGTTCGCTCACTGCTGTTATAATTTTCATCATAAAGTGAATTATCGGCATTAACTACACCGACAAGCGTAACATCATCAAAGTCCAAACCTTTTGCAACCATTTGAGTGCCAATCATAATATCATATTCGTGATTTGCAAAAGCATTAAACAGTTTTTCGTGGCTGAATTTTGTTGAAGTTGTATCAGCATCCATTCGAAGAATTTTTGCTTCAGGGAAAAGGAATGAAAGCTCATCTTCAATTCTCTGAGTTCCATAACCACTGTACCTAATATTATCACTGCCACACTCGGGGCAAATATTATCAAGCTTCTTAGTGTAGCCACAATAGTGGCAGGTAAGCCTGTTATTAATGCTGTGATAAGTAAGCGAAATCGAACAGTTAGGGCAAGTAATTACATGTCCACAATCATTGCACGCAATAAAAGTATTATAACCTCTTCTGTTAATAAGAAGTATAACCTGCTTATTATCTTCAAGCGTTTGCGTAATAAGTTCCTTAAGCTTTGCAGAAATCGGCGACTTGTTACCGTTTTTCATCTCCTGCTTCATATCGACAGTTATAACTTCAGGCAAGCAAGCGCCACCGTATCTGCTTTCAAGCTCGCAAAGAACATATTTACCTTTCAAAGCATTAGAATATGATTCCAAAGACGGAGTGGCAGAAATCATTAAGAATAATGCTTTGTTGTATTTACATCTAAATGATGCTACATCCTTAGCATTATACTTAGGCGTTCTTTCACTTTTATAAGTGCTCTCCTGCTCCTCGTCCATAATGATTAATCCAAGGTTATGAAGAGGTGCAAACACTGCACTTCGAGTACCTATAACTATTTTAGCTTCGCCTCTGTCGGCACGCTTATATTCATCATTTCTTTCACCAAGTGACAAACCACTGTGAAATACAGCAACCTTGTCACCGTATCTTGAATGAAATATTGAAAGTGCCTGAGGTGTAAGGCTGATTTCCGGAACCAAAACAATAACATCCTTATCGTTTTTCAATGTTTCGTCAATCAGCTTCAAATAAACTTGAGTTTTACCACTGCCTGTAACTCCGTATAATAAAGCCGTGCCACCGTCGTTGAGCATCATATTGTTAAAGGTATTAAAAGCCTTTAACTGCTCATCTGACAAAGTGATTTCACTCTTTTTATCAGCTTTAATATCTTTATACGGATTCCTGTATATTTCCTTATCATAAATAGAAATAACGCCGTATTTTTCAAGATTTTTTAAAACCGAAATACCGACACTGCAAAATTCGCAAATTTCAGCAGTTGAAGCAGAGCCCAAATCAAAAAGCAAATCAACAACACTTTTTTGCTTAGGTGTAAGTTTCGGCAAGTCTTCTTCCTTAGTAATCAAAAGTGATGCAGTTTTTGTTGAAGCATCACCTATTTTACCGATACCTTTCGGAAGCATAAGCTTTAAACATTCATGCGTTGTGCAAAAACAGCGTTCTTTAAGCCACAATGCTAAAAGGACTGCCTCTTCACTTAAAATAGGCTTACTGTCAATTACACTGTCAATCTCTTTAAGAGAAGTATTAATTGCAGAAAAAATATTAACAACAATACCTTCCCTGAGCTTATTACCGTTTCCGAAAGGAACTTTAACTCTGCTGCCGATTTTGACAACATCAAGTTGCTCCGGCTTAATATAATAGTCGAAATCAGAGTCAACGCTGAAAAAGGTTTTTTCAACAGCAACCGTGGCAATAGTTCGATTCATTATTTATTATGTGACTTAAGTTCGTCAGGTTCTTGGATAACGAACTTACCGTCAAGAATTTCATCAATAGCAAGTGAAACAGTTTTAACATCAATAGGCTCTTCACGCTCAATAGCTTCGTCACGAATTTCTCTTGCTCTTTTAGCAGTACCTACTACCAAGCTGTAACGGCTGTTGCAGCCTTTTAATAATTTCTTTAAATCCGGGTTAAACATAATATAATCTCCTTTAAAAGTTATTTTTATTTACTTACTGTTGCGCTTTTTTAATTCGTCGCAAAGAATTTTTTCTATATCATTAACACAATCGTCAAGATTGTCATTAACTACTTCATAATCATATTTGTCTTTACATTCAAGCTCTTTTTTTGCAATTTTGAGTCTGTTTTGAATCATATCCTCAGCTTCTGAATTTCTTGCACGAAGCCTTTGCTCAAGAGTTTCCCAACTTGGAGGTACAAGAAAAATGGAAACGCTGTCAGGGTAAAGCCTTTTAACATTTTCAGCACCCTGAACATCAATAATCAACACGCAGATTTTACCGTTTTTTATTGCGTCATTTACACCCTTTACCGGTGTGCCGTAATAGCAATGGTTATATTCAGCATATTCAAGAAGACCGTTATTATTCTTTAAATCTTCAAATTCCTGCTCGCTTAAAAAGAAATAATTGACTCCGTCAATTTCACCTTCTCTCGGTGCTCTTGTGGTAGCAGAAACAGATTCTACTATGTCATCTCTTTTCTTGCGAATTTCTTTAAACACTGTATCTTTTCCGCAACCACTCGGCGCAGAAACGACAACAAGCATACCGTTATTATTCATCCTCAACCTCCACATCAAATTTAGCAGCTATTTGTTTTAAATCCAAATAAGAAAGCACAATATTATTACTGTCGGTAACAATTACACTCATAGTCTTTCTGCCGTGTGTTGCATCAATAAGAGTCATATTTGCCTTGCTTTCTTTAACTATTTTTTTAACCGGTGCAGACTCGGGAGAAAGAATTGTAACCACTCTGTCTGCATTAATCAAATTGCCGAAACCAATATTAACTAACTTCATAATAATTACTCGATATTCTGAATTTGTTCTCTGATTTTTTCTATTTCAGCCTTAATGTCAACAACCTTTTTGGCAATTTCAACATCATTGCATTTTGAGCCGATTGTATTAGTTTCACGGTTAATTTCCTGAACTAAGAAATCAAGCTTTCTGCCGACTGCTTCATCACTTGAAATAAATTCACGAAGCTGAGAAATATGACTGCGAAGACGAACAGTTTCTTCTGCAACGGCAACCTTGTCGGCATATATAGCAACTTCCTGCAAAATCCTGCCTTCGTCAAGTGTGACATCACCCAAAAGTTCATGAACTCGTTCAACTAATTTATCGTTATATTCCTTAACGGTTTGCGGTGAACGCTCTTCAATAAACGAAACGGTATCAAGAATAAACTGACTGCGTGAATAAACATCATCGTACATCTTTTTACCTTCAACGCATCTCATTTGCGTAAACTTGTCAATTGCTTCTTCAGCTACCTGTTTAACAAGTTGCCAAATTTTCTCCTCATCCTCTTCAGCCTTTTTAACGACTAAGACATCAGGAAATCTTGCAACAGTAGCAGCACCGTAATCCTCTTTCAAGTCATAACTGTGTGACAATTCCTTAAGAGCCTTTACATAAGCGCTTGCAAGCGTGTTGTTGACTACAACATCTGCGCTTTCGGTATTAAGTGCTTCAATACCGACATAACAATCAATCTTACCTCTTGCAACTTTAGAATTTACAAAAGATTTGATTTTATCATCAATAAAGCCATATTGCCTTGGTGTGCGAGCAGAAAAATCAAAATACCTGTGATTTACACTTTTTAATTCAACAGTAATAACATAGCCGTTGATTTCTTTGCAAGCTCTGCCAAAGCCTGTCATTGACTTAACCATTCAACTTACCTCTAATCTATTTAATTTAAAATATATTATATATAGCTAAGATATACGGGTCAATAGTTTGTTAACATAATGTTTACATTATTAATTAATTGTTTACATTTATAAAAATAACAAAGGTGTTACATAAGCAACACCCTTGATGAATTATTTATTAGTATTTTGAATTACATTTGTAATTGACTTTACCGTCAACAACTCTTTTCATTGTGAAACGGTCGCCCTTTTGAGTAACATTAAGAGATACTTTCTTCGGCTTTGCCTTTTCGCAAGTATAGAAAGTACAAGAAATTTTACCGTTTTTAACTTCCATACCTACTCTGATAGCATATTTTGTATTATTCTTCCATCTGAGATTTTGAACATTACCGTAAATAGCTGCATCTCTGCCGAGTGGAACATAAGAAACTCTTTGACTGTGTTGATGCCTTTCAACAATTTGAACATTACCGATAAGGGCAGTATTAAAGCAAGTTGAAGCAACCTGACAAATGCCACCGGCAAGACCCATTGACACACCACCACCGGAGAATACATGAGCTTTCTTATATCCTTTTGATGCTGTTCTTGAGCCTACAACCGTATTGAAATTAAATGTTTCGCCCGGTTGAATAATAGTACCGTTAATCTTTTTTGAAGCAATTTGAAGATTGGTTGTTCTGTCCTTATTATTCACATAATAGGAATAGTATGTGGCATATACATTTGAATAATATGTGCTGAGCATTGTGCTGTTTTCACCGTAATAATTTTGACCGTTACTTGCAACATATGCTTTAACTTTTACATAATATTTTTTGTTTTTATCGAGCTTTTTAACTTTCCTGCTTGTAGTACTGCTCTTTTTAATATTTATCGTTTTAACATTCTTTTTAAACTTTTTATCAGTTGAATAAGAAATTATGTAACCTGAACAGTTAACCTTTTTCCATTCAATGCAAAGAGTAGATTTGTTAAGAGTTACAGAAGTAAGCTTTACCTTTGACGGATTAATGACTGTTGAAACAATATCACTGTAATCACCGTAATATTTTTTGTCAGAAATAACTTTATATGCTCTTACTTCAAAATAATATATATTACCGTTGTTAAGTCCACTTACTGTATATGATGTAGCGTCTGCAGCAGCAGTACCTAACTCTTCATAAATATTTTTGCTTGGGTTATATACTAAAACTTGATAACCTGTAACACCACTTTGAGCAAGCCAATTAATCGATGCTGAAGTGGTTGAGTTTTTCGCAACTGAAATGCCGGTAACCTTACTTGGAAGAATATCGAATGTTTTAGTTACACTGTCCTTGTAATTACCGATACCTGTAATTTTAACCTTTGCTCTGCCCGGTAAAGTGTTGTTTGAATATGTAACAGTGAAGTCGATATTTTGAATCAAATTTTGTACGCTTGAACCGTTGTTATAAGCAACATTAACTACAGGCTTAATTTCCTGGTTGTTACAAACATATGATGATTTATCAAGAGAAACAGTTGTTTTACCTTCCTTTGATAAACTTGCAGGTGAAATTGTAAAATCCTTTGTAGCAGTACCTGAATAGCTATTAATACCGGTTACCGTTACTGTAGCTTTACCTGCAACAATGTTGTTGGAATATGTAACAGAATAATCTGTATTAGGATTAAGATAAATGCCGTTGTAAGTTACTGTTACATCCGGCTTTTTTTCAGCACCGTCATATACAATATCCTGTTGCATAACTGAAATTACTGTGTTTGTGTTATCAATTACATTTGCGACAGCCACAGTTGTTGTATCCTGTGCAAAAGCATTTACACTAAAGAACATACAAATGGAAGCAAACATTATTGATGCAAATAAACTTAAACTTTTTTTCATAATTACCCTCCTGTTATTTTTGACCGTAATATGCATTTTTTCCATGCTTTCTTTGATAGTGCTTATCAAGAAGATACTGTTCAATACCTATATTTGAGTCACTGTCAAGTGAAGCAATTTGCTCGGTTTGATATGCCATTTTCGACACTTCTTCCAAAATCAAAGCATTTTCAACAGCTTTAAACGGGTCTTTTCCCCAAGTGAACGGACCATGACGATGAACAAGAACGGCAGGACATTCCTCAGGAGTAATACCCCTTTTAGCAAATTCCTCAACAATTACCTTACCGGTATTAAGTTCATACATACTTTCGACTTCTGCTTTAGTAAGACCTCTTGCACAAGGAATTGCACCGTTAGCAAAGTCGGCATGAGTTGTACCGTAAGCATTTATATCTCTTCCTGCTTGTGCCCAAGAGCATGCCCAGGATGAATGAGTGTGAACTATGCCACCGATTTCTCTGAAATTTCTGTAAAGCTCAAGATGAGTCGGTGTGTCGGAAGAAGGATTCAGTTCACCTTCTACCTTATTACCCTCAAGGTCCATTACAACCATATCCGATGCTTTCATATCATCATATGGTACACCTGACGGTTTTATTACAAATAAGCCTTTTTCCCTGTCAATACCGGAAACATTGCCCCAAGTAAGTACAACCAAACCGTATTTAACAAGTTGTAAATTAGCTTTAAATACTTTTTCTTTAAGCTCCTCTAACATCACAAATCACCTTACATTCCGAGTTTATATGCAACATCGTTGTAAAATAACTCTTTTTTAAATGAATTAATTTCTGTATCTTTATTGATATGAATAAATTCAATACCCATAATTTCAGCAAAATCTCTCATATGCTCTGCTGTAAGTGTATATGAAAGAACAGAATGATGAGCACCACCTGCATAAATCCAAGCTTCTGCTGAAGTTTGAAGGCAAGGAAGTGGTTTCCAAAGTACACCGGCAACAGGAAGTTTAGGCATATCGTTAACCTGCTCTTTACATTCAACATCATTAACAATCATTCTGAGTCTGTCACCCATATCAACAAGAGTAACAACAATAGCGTCACCTGTTTGTGCTTTAAACACAAGTCTTGCAGGGTCTTCCCTGTCGCCTATTCCAAGTGGATGAACTTGAATTTTCGGCTTATCCTGTGCAACAGTTGGACATACTTCAAGCATATGTGAACCTAAAAGCATTTCGTTGCCGGGTTCAAAGTGATATGTATAATCTTCCATAAATGCAGTGCCACCGTTTAAGCCTTCTGCCATAAGCTTCATAACTCTTGTCATTGCAGCAACCTTCCAGTCCCCTTCAGCACCGAAACCGTAACCCTGACGCATTAAATCCTGCGCAGCAAGACCCGGAAGCTGCCTTAATTCCTGCAAATCCTCAAAGTTAGTATGGAAAGCACCAAAGCCACCCTCATCAAGGAACTTTTTGAGCGCCACTTCTTCTCTCGCCTGATACCTAACAGAATCGATATTATCGGTATCAAATTCGTAATTCTTCTTATACTCATCCATTTGAGCGTCAATTTCTTCTTCACTGACAGCATTAACATATTTTATAATGTCGCCGACACCGTAATGGTCGACCTGCCAGCCGAGTTTGATTTGAGCTTCAATCTTATCACCGTCTGTAACGGCAACATTACGCATATTATCAGAAATACGGAGAACTCTGAGCTTTCTCGATTCACTTGCACCAACGGCAGCTCTCATCCAAACACCCATCTTGTTTTGAAACTCTTCATCTTTCCAGTAGCCTGCAATAACTTTTACTTTCTTTCTCATTCTTGCGTGAATATAGCCATGCTCTCTGTCGCCGTGAGCAGATTGATTAAGATTCATAAAATCCATATCAATACTGTCCCAAGGAATATCTCTGTTAAATTGAGTATTAACATGAAGATAAGGTTTATTAAGAGCATTAAGACCTGCTATCCACATTTTTGACGGTGAAAATGTATGCATCCAAGTAATAATACCGGCGCAATTAGGTGTATTGTTAGCTTCTTCGATTACATTAAGAATTTCACTCGAAGTCTTTACACAAGGCTTAGCAACAACTTTGCAAGGAAGTTTTGCAGACCATTCATCAGCCATCTGCTGAGCATGAGAATTAATATCAGCAAAAATCTCTTCGCCGTAAAGGTGCTGAGTACCTACTATAAACCAAAATTCATAATCTTTAATAGCCATTTTTCTTCTCCTTATATATTTTCTACAGCCGATTTTTCAACTGCAAGCGATTTTTTATAAAGTGACATATATTTTTCAAAACCTAAAATATCATTTTCGTTAGGCTCAACTGTTGAAATTTCAAATTTTGAAAATATTTTTTCATTCAAATAATCATCAAGTGTCAAGCCAAAGCTGTTTTTGGCGAAAAGAGCAAGAACTGCAATACCCCATGCGCCACCTTCACCGGCAGTAGAAAGTACCGAAACAGGAGTTTTCATTGCGCCTGCCATTAACTTTTGACCGACATATTCAGTCTTAAACAAACCACCGTGACCCATAAGCTTGTCAATTTTAACATTCTCATTTTCAAGTATTTCCATACCGATTTTAAGAGTTGCAATAGCAGAATAAATATGAGTTCTCATAAAGTTTGCCAAATTGAAATTACTGCTTTCACTTCTTAAAAACATTGGTCTTCCCTGAGTAAATCCTGTTACAGGCTCACCTGAAAAATAGTTGCTCGAAACAAGACCGGCGCAATCACTGTCACCTTTTAAAGCTTCGTTATACAGTAAATCATAAATTTGTGCTTTACCGAGTTTACTGCCTGAAAGATTAGAAAACTCGATAAACAACTTCACCCAATAATCAAGGTCGGTACAGCAATTGTTACAATGAACCATAGCAACCGGCTTGCCAGTAGGAGTTGTAACCATATCAATTTCTTCATAAACCTTTGAAAGCTTTCTTTCAAGAACAATCATTGAAAAGATTGAAGTACCTGCAGAAATATTACCGGTTTTAACAGCAATACTGTTCGTTGCCACCATACCGGTACCGGCATCACCCTCCGGTGGGCACATTAAAGCGCCACATTGAAGCGTACCTGTAGGGTCGAGTAACTTTGCGCCTTCTTTTGTAAGTGTTCCTGCATTATCGCCTGCTAACAAAACCTTAGGTAAAATATCTCTTATATTCCAGCCAAGCTTTTTAATTTCATCAAGATTATTGAACTTTTCAAGCATATCGGCATCATAGTCATTAATATTGCTGTCAATAGGAAACATACCCGACGCTTCGCCTATTCCGACGACCTTTTGACCTGTAAGCTTATAATGTACATATCCGGCAAGAGTTGTAATATACGATATTTTATCAATATGTTCTTCTTTATTGAGTACAGCCTGATAAAGATGAGAAATGCTCCAGCGCTGTGGAATGTTAAAATTAAATAAAGAGGTAAGCTTTTTTGACGCTTGCGAAGTAGTTGTATTTCTCCAAGTTCTAAATTCTGCAAGCAAATTGTCGTTTTCATCAAACGGTAAATATCCGTGCATCATTGCCGAAAATCCGATAGAAGAAAGATTAGTGATTTTTGTACCGAATTTTTCTTCACACTCGTTATTAAGACATCTGTAAGCTTCTTGTAAGCCGTGCCAAATATCATCAATGTGATAAGTCCAATAACCGTTTTCAAGCCTGTTTTCCCAATTAAAACTACCTGATGCCAACACATTTGCATTGTTATCAATTAATACAGCTTTAATTCTTGTTGAACCAAACTCAATGCCTAAGACTTCACTACCGTTTAAAACATAATTCGACATATAACCCCTCCATAAACTATATCACTTTATATTACTATATTAGTCAAATATTTTCAATAGATTATTTAATTTTAATATAAATAAAATAACTATTGACTTTGACTTAAAGATTTTATATAATAAAGAAGCTGATTTGCCGGCGTGTCGGAATTGGCAGACGAGACAGACTCAAAATCTGTTATCCGTTTGGGTGTATGGGTTCAAGTCCCATCGCCGGCACCAAGCCATTTGGCTAAAGCAATTTGCTGGTGTGGCGAAATCGGCAGACGCAAGGGACTTAAAATCCCTCGGTAGCAATACCGTACCGGTTCAAGTCCGGTCACCAGCACCAAAGACAACCTATTTTAGGTTGTCTTTTTTATTTGGTCAAAATATGCATACAAAAAAGGTCGCTGAAAAACAGCGACCTTTTGTTTTAATATTCATCATTATCCGGAAATGTAATATCCGGGTTATCAGGTGTTTCAATTTCACCTGATGTTGTGAAGATATTTTGAATTGTAAATTTTTCTACTTCGTACTGTGGAGTACTATATTCTTTTTTCATTATATTTTCCTCCTTTATCAGTGAATTGAAGCGTAATCGGTAGCAACGATATTATAGTTATTACCGTTAAATGTGTAATCAAAATTATAAGTTACATATGCCTGAACACCGGTTTGTTCAGAAGAGAATGTAACAGATAACTGACCGGTTGTTGTATTTCTGTTTTTAACAGCAATCATCTTACCGTTCTTTGCTACACCAAAAGCTGAGATATTAGCATCCGAACCTTCGGTTACACGAATGTACATCCTGTACTTAGAACCGTCAACAATTTTAGCCGTTTGAACAGATACAAACGGTGTCCTCTTATCAAGCTTAGCTTTAAGATATGCATCAGGTGTCATATTGTAATTAGAAGCATTTGTATCAAGACCAACTTCGTCAATCATAGATGCAGTAAGCTGTGTAACAGTACCGTGTGAATCGGAATAAACTTTGTATGTACCGTTGTCGTCGATAACAGGTACATATGTTTCATTAGTATATGTTTTGAATGTATATTCCTTGCTGTAAGAAGCAATTTGATAACCGTTATCAGTCTTTACAGCCCAAGCAACAAATGTGTCAGCGCCAGTATAACTGATTGTTACAGGACGGTCAATAGTAACAGTTGTGCCATTATCATCAAGATATTTACTATCAGCATTACCACCCAAAACATTTACTTCAACTGTACTTTCTGGCTGATAATTAGGCTTAACTATATAAACTTTGTCAGACTGCTTAGAAATTGTATAATTATTTACTGTGTAAAATGGTGCATCTACAGGATAAGGTTTATTGTTAATTACAACAGAATCAACTGTACCGACGGTTGGTTCTGTTTTTGTATAAACAATATCATAAACATTGCCGTACAAGTTATAAAGCTTAACAGCATAATCGCTTAATTCGGCAGCAGTATCAACTACATATGCAGTTACCTGAACTTTATCGGTTGCTTTAATTTCAATATAATTTTCATTTGTTGAAACATAATATGAATTACCGTTTTCAGGAGCAACTTCCCACTTAACCGACATCTTAGTGTCGTCATAAGTGAAGCCCGGAATATTGTCAAGGCTGAGTTTTACCAATTCACCGTATTTGACAGTTTCAGCATCTGCAGAATATGAATCTTTATCATTCACTTGCGCACCAAATTCAACAGTGACATCCTTAATATTATCCTTATTAGAAGCATATTCAAGAAGAGCCTTAGTAAGGTCATCAAGTTCAGTGCCTGAAATATTCTTAGCTGAGTCAACAGTTTCGCCTGTTGCTAACTGATAATATGTTTTGTCTGTATCTGAAAGTGTTGTTTTAAGCTGAGCCTTAGATGAAGAAATAAGAGTTTCAAGATAAGACGCATCTTTTAATGAATTCTTATCCATTGCTTCAACTACTTTAACAGCTGCATTAAAGCTTTGCTCGTTTGAATCACCATAAGCATTTACGAGAGCATTTTTTGCTGTATTGAGTTCATTTGTTTTTGTCTGAGCATCTGAAGCACGATCATAGCCAAGATTTGGAACGAGTGCAAAAATATCTCTTGCATTTTTGATAGCTTGACCGTATGCAATCAATGAAGATGCAGTGTAATCTGTGCTTTCATTGGTAGCGTTGTCAATAGCATTACGGAGATTTTGATACTGAACTGCATCAGTAGAAGCAGAACTAAGGTCTGAAGAAATGCTGTTAATTGCTGACTTATAATTACTTTCACAGTCACTAATATTATTACCTGATGTAAAGAATGAATTAGGGTCAGCAGTAAGCTTATCAAGTGTAGCTAAAGCTGTTGACAAACCACCCTGCTTATAGTTTCTAAAATCAGGAAGTGAAATTGATTTAATTTTATCAACTACTGCCCTGTAATTAAACACATAAATCGTTGTGTTAGATGTAATAGTATTTTCTTTTATTTTATTGTCACTATTTGACTGCCTTGTTTTAAAGGTAGGTTTATAAGACTTTACATAAGAACCACTTTCAAATGAATCATTTGAAACATTAAATGAAAGCAAATTAGCAAAGAATGTGTTATCGGCACTCAAATTAGTAGTGCTTGAATCATCATTACTAGATTTTACTGAAGTAAAGCCTTGATTAATAATGTTAATAAAATTAGCACTCGTTGCCGTACCGTTCCAGGTACTATTAACAAAGGCTAAACCACCATAATTAGAATCAAGATAAGCACAACGAACTCTTGAATCTTTACTCCATGTACCACTCTTAGTTGGGTTGCTATGATATAAAATACCCATTTGAGGATCAGTAGTACCATCATACATCATAACAGTTTCAGGATAATAAAAACGAGAAGTTTCACTATTAGAACCAAGCCAATTGCTACCCAGCTTAACTGTAGCTGAACCAACCTCATTAGCAGATGTTGAATAAAGAACATTTTTCCAAAACTTTGCATAATTTTCGTCAGTTGCATAACTGTCGCCTTCGCCGGAGAAAGTGCCGTGAGCAGTACCTGTATATGCAGTCCATGCAGTCATTTCATTTGTTGCTTCAATAAGTTTTGCGCAAACAGCAGCAATGTTTACTGAAGTATTTTGACCGTAATAATATGCATCATATACTTTATTAGCTGCAACATATGCATCGTATGCAGCTTTCATATTAGTTTTAACTGCACCACCTTTGACGGCATTTTCATAAGCAGTAATTGCATTTTTTAAATCAGTAATTGTATAGCTATAGTCTGATTGTTCGAAAGACATTGAACCGGACTGAATCCATGTATCAGACCAACCACCGGTGTTTGAAGTTCTGTTTTGGTTAACAATAGCGATAATACAAACGCTTGACCAACCATTTGAATAGGATTCCTTAATTGCTTCTTTAAGTGTATCAGTAAAAGTAATTGTACTTTGGTTACTGTAATTGTGTTCAAGAGTACCAAGCTTATTGTCATCAGTAAGACCAAACTTACTAACTAAGTAAGCGTGACGGTCAGTGGTATTGTTTGGTTGCAAATCTTCATTAGTAATATTACCCGGAGTACTTTTAACATAGCTTGAAGCAAGAGATGGATTGATATAATAAAAATTAATACCAAGACCACTTATAGATGCAACGCTCCAATCGCTGGCAGTAAAAGTAACTGACGCGCTGTCAAGATTTTTGGAAGAAGAATAGTCACTAAGGCTATAGTTCCAAAAAGCAGCAGTAGTTTTATTGTTACTACCGTCATTGATAATATTATACTTATCACCATTAGCACGACCTGATGCACCGGAACCGGCAAGCATACCGGAAGTAGGACTGACAGTGGCAGCTTTTGCAACAACAGGCAAAGCAAAAGTTGAAACTATAAGTACCAATGACATCAAAAGCGATAAGACTTTTTTAGGACTTTTAAATTTCATTTTTGAAATCTCCTTTCATTCTTGTATTCCCACATTGTCTAAAATTTGCCAAGGATATATTTAGGCGCAATTATAGCAATACATTTAATTTGGGAATAGTTTAATACATATATTAAATTTTGTCAAGATTTTTTTACAATTTAATCGACAAAATATTGGGTTAAATGGTTATTTATTGAAAATCGAGTACAAAATGTTGGGATGTGTAATATAAAAATTCTCCCCTATCGTAAGCATAGCTGACATTTCCTCATCAGATGGAAGCAAGAAAAAAGGCGAACACAGTTCGCCCCTACGATAATATTATCATTTTAGATTATATTGATTAGAAAGATAACCGTAGGGGCGAATATCATTCGCCCGGCAGAATTTCGTTCATATTAAGATATTTTAGAAATGATAAAGGGTCGTCGGGGAAGCCGACATCTACAGAAATCCGAATCAAAAAAGTCTGCTATACTTTATAGTTAACAAAGTTTTTATAAAGGGACAAATACGGTGAAGATTGTTTTTTAAGAAGAGCAAAATCTTTTGCATTTACATAGCCGTCGCCGTTTGCATCAACTGCGACGAAAGAAATATTTACATCTTCATCCGGTGAAAAAGTATAAGTAAGCGATTGATTATTATAAACAAAAGTTTTGGATGAAGAAGCAGGAGTAATATTTAATTCGAATGAAGAATCAAGAGTTTCAGAGTCAAGAGTTACACCTGAAAGTGGAATATCTGACGCTTTCCCACTTGGGTCAGCCATAGCAGTAAATTTACCTATTACTGTATAAGATAGTGGCTCAATAGCAACTTCAAAAGTACGGTTATAAAGGAAATTACTCCTAAGCTTAGCGCCAAAATAATATGTTTTTCCTTTTTCAAGGTTATATGTAAAGCCAAAGTTCAAATCGTTATTATTGTCGCTGTAGTCGTCATTATAAGCAAGCAAATTCATACTGCTGTCATAAAGTTCACCGTAAGTGTTCCAATTACCGGTTGAATAAAATTTATATTCACCTGAATACTTAGGAGTATACGGATAAAATATTTCCATCTTTTTAACCGGAATATAAACTGAATAAGGATTATTGCAAACGACTTTATCGCACGAATAGTTAATGCCGTTTTGAATAGCATAGCTCAAAGCATAGGAACCAAGATTAGCGACAAGGGTAAAATCATCCTTTTTTGTGCCACCGATAAACGCAAATGATGTATCGGCAATTGAAGTTACATTATTTGACAAGGTTAATTCTTTAAGAGAATTACATGAAGCAAAAGCGTGCTGATTTATAGTAGTTAAACTATCCGGTAATAAAATGCTTTCAGCTTTATTAAAACCGGAAAAGGCGTATTTACCAAGTGATGTAATACCCTTCTCAACGATAATGCACTTCGCCTTAGTTGCATATTGTCGCCAAGGCTGAGAATATTCATCATCCACATCTGACATATTACCGGAGCCGTAAATAGTTAATGTATATGTATTCTCATCATAAGAATAATTTATATCATCTGCAAATGCAAAAACAGAAAATGCAGTTAATACAATTACGAAAGACATAAATACAGAAATAAATTTTATTGATTTTTTCATTTTAATACTTTCCTTTATACATATTATATATTGTTTTAGCTTTATCTCGTACCATTTTAGCAAGTTTTTGCGGTGAAGTAACTTCCACTCCATCGCCGTACTGCATAAGCCAAGAAACAAATCCGTCGGAAACAGTTGCGATAACGGTCGTTTCAAAATGAGAGGAGTCGATAGCTGTCAAAGGAATATTTTTGCCGAAACGGTCAAGCATTTCTTCCTGAAGTTTAAGGTCACATTTAAGCGTAACTTTGCACTCATCACCCGAGAACATATTAAATCTTTTTGAAACATAATCCTGCTCGTCAAATTTATCCTTATACGGACTGACTTCGCTGAAATGCCTTGAAGGAGTATCAAGAATTTCAAGCTTTTTCATTCTGTCAATTCTAAGATTCATTAAATTATCATATTTTTCATTGTTGCAAACAAGATAATAATGGTCGTCCTTCCAAATAAGCGCATACGGTGAAACCGTAAAAGTTTTTTCCGTATGTTTCTTTTTATTTTGAACATCAACGCTTCTTCTCTTATAGACAAACTTAACTTTTTTTGAATCAACTATTGCAGAATTAAGATGGTCAATAATTATGTATATTTCTTCATTATCGCATTTTGTAGAATTTTTATCGACATAAACCTGACTTTCCATAGTTTTCGCCTGTTCAACGGAAACAAGGGTTTCAAGCTTATCAATGAGTGATTGCGTCTTTTTAGGAGTAATAAAGCCTGCACTTGAAACAGCGTCAATAAGAAGCATAACCTCCGGAATTTCAAAAGTTCGACTTGCCATAAAAAAGCCACGCTTAGGACTTGTAACAGTGATAATATCACAACCGATTTCGTTAAGAGCTTCAATATCGGCGTAAATCGATTTACGCTCACACTTAATACCTTTTTCACTTAAAAGTGCAAT
>JBNMGQ010000009.1:0-39977 GCA_050872345.1 Eubacterium sp.
CCGTTAACCATTCTGAAATCATGGAAGGAATATTCACTGTTATAGCCTTTGATAATTTTTTCGGCTATAGCTTTATACTTGTTCACCTCTTCATTGTCAATGTCAATCGGGTCCAAGTGAATACAAATCACAATATTAAGTTCTTTTTGAATTTTCTTTTCAACATTATCTATAACATCGTGGATATGAACAATATTTTCATTTGACGGCACTTCTGCGTGGGCAGACGCTATAATTCTGCCCGGACCGTAGTCGTGAACTATCAAATCGTGTACGCCTACTATTTCTGCCTCGCTTGTGATTAAATCTTCTATCTTTTTAACGAGCTCAGGCGAAGGTGGTTGACCGAGTAAAGGTCCGAGAGTATCCTTAAGTATGCCGATACCTGACAAAATAATAGCACCTGCAACAAGCAAGCCGACAATACCGTCGATATGATAAAAGCCTGTTAAATGAGATATAACAAGCGACAATATGGTTGCACCGGTAGCAATACAGTCGTTTAAACTGTCTTGGCACACTGCTTTTAGATTAATATTATCGGTAAGTTTATATAATTTATTATTAAAATATGCCATCCAAAGCTTAACACAAATTGCAAGAACAAGGACAAGCAAAGATACAACGCTGAAGCTAACCTCTTGTGGCTCAATAATTTTCATAACAGAGTTTTTACCGAGTTCAAAACCCATTAAAAGAATAATGAACGATACAACGAGTGCCGAAACATATTCTATCCTGCCGTGACCGAAAGGGTGCTCTTTATCGACAGGCTTATTAGCAAGCTTAGCGCCGGCAATTGTTACAACATTTGAGCCTGCGTCAGACAAGTTATTGAATGCGTCGGCTGTGATTGAAACCGAACCGGTAAGCGTACCGATTATAAATTTCATAAGGCAAAGCATTGCGTTGCAAATTATTCCACACCAACCACTCATAGTGCTGACCTTTTCTCTGCCCACTGTTGATGCAATATCATATTTACTTTTCAGTTTAGATATAAGTATTTTAGTCAAAAAATCAGTCCTAATTAATTAGATTTTATAGTTTTTCTTTCAAAATGTTTTTGATAGATTGCAAGTGCAACAATAACAATTGTAAAGCCGACTGTACCACCCATAGTTACATCACTCAAATAATGAGCACCCATAACAAGACGGGTATATGCAACGAGTGAAGTATAAACACAAGGAATCAAAAAGCAAAGTGAAGTTTTATTTTTAAGTTTATCTGACACGAAAGGCATAAACATTAAAAGGTAACTCATTGAAGCACCGGCTGTATGTCCACTCGGAAAAGATTTATTACCGTTAATACCGTTTAAAACATACCAAGGTGTAAATGCATCAAAGTTACCGTTTGCAAGCAGGTCACGAAAACGAACTCTGCCCCAAAGATATTTCATACATTCGATAAGTCCGATTTGAACAAACATAACTATAATTGAGATAAGTGCAATCGCCTTTAATGCGTCAGTATATTTCGAGTCAATTTTAATATATTTACCTGCGATTAATATTATAACACCGACGCCCAAGCCGTAAATTATGCTAAACATCATTCTGTTTTCATCATCGGCAAAGAAATATTTACCGAAATAATAGCCGAGATACGCCGAGCCACCGAGTTCAATTACAAGTGAAACAAACTTAGCAAATTTATTTTTAACAAGGTAAAAAAGAGTTGCACCTGCCAAAGGGCACACAAGCCTTGAAGGTATTTCACCGGTGTTTTGAAGCCAAATTGCAAATGAATTTGATGTATTATTAAGCATTTTATCAAGGCTTAAATCGTAAAAAGCAGCTACAATCATTGCGATTATGGCAACGATATAAAATGTAATTATAAAAGGTTTATATTTCTTTATCATAACAACACCCCCATTAGCCTTATAATATCATTAATACAAACAGTATGCAATAAATTTATATTGCGTTTTTGATTTATCGTGATAAAATAGGCTTATAAAAATCATTATGAGGGATAATTATGATACTTAGAACACCAAGCTTTTACAAAGATTTTAAATGCATTGCAGGTGCCTGCCCTGACTCCTGTTGCCAAGGATGGGAAGTTGACGCAGACGAGAAATCACTTGAATATTACAAAACAATCACCGGTGAAATCAGGGACAGAATTGACAGCGTTTTGACACACGATGAATTTGGAAACACTATTTTCAGGCTTGCCGACAAAAAGCGTTGTCCGTTTTTAAATAATGAAAATCTTTGCGATATGCACATTGCAATAGGTGGTGAGCACACACCGTACACCTGCCGTACATTTCCGAGATTTATCAACGATTTCGGTGGCACAGAGGAAATGGGTGTTTCGTTTTCCTGCCCTGTTGCAAATGATATGATGTTTAATCTTAAAGATAAAATGACATTTGTTGATGAGATGAATGACAGATTACCCGAGCTTAACGAAATCGATGCACAGACTTACTTTTATCTTGTAAAGGCAAGAAAAAAAGCTTACGACATTGCGCAAAACAGAGATAAGAGCATTAAAGAAAGGCTGATTGAACTGCTTAAATTTGGAAAAGAAGTTCAAAAAGACCTTGACGAGTATGTTGAAGGTGACGACGATATTGACTTTTTTGATGTGTTCAAAAATCCTGAAGTTATAAACCAAGAATGGGTTGAAAAGGTTAACAATGCAAAAGTAAAATCGATAGCAAACGAAACCTTTAACGAACAAATCATTATGTACTTTTTGTTTAAATATTTTTTGAATGCCGTTTACGACTATGACATTATGAGTAAAATTAAAATGGCAGTTATAGGCGTACTTATCGTTACATATTTCGGTGAAGAAAGCTGGGTAATTCACCTTTGGAGCAAAGAAACGGAGCACTCACAGTATAATATGGACAGATATAAAAAACTCCTCAAAGATGCTAAGTGTCTTAGCACCGAGGAGCTTGAGAGAAGAATTAAATTGTGAAAGTATTTATAATCCCTCAGTCAGCATAGCTGACAGCTCCCTTTACAAGGGAGCCTTATTATAAGCTTACAAGAAGTGGTTTTATTTCATTGAGGGAAGAAATTTGATAATCGGGAACAATATCGCCACAGTCAAGACCGTTTGGGTTAAACCAGACGGTTTTTATTTTTGCATTTTTACCACCCATAATATCGGAGGTCAGGCTATCGCCTATAATTACTGTTTCATCTTTGTTGACATTGCCTATTGTTTCAAATACTTTGTCAAAAAACTTCACGCTCGGTTTTTCGTATCCTATAACCTCGGAAATAAAAATATCCTTAAAGCAATGATTAATACCTGCCGTACTCATTCTGCCCTCTTGTACTTTTTTAGCGCCGTTTGAAACAAGGTACAAATCATAATCTTTATAAAGAGAATTAAGCATTTCTTCTGCACCGTCAACAAAATAATGACCGTGAGCAAGATTTTCCTCATAATCGGCAGTAGCGTCCTTTGGTGAAATATCGACGCCTATATCGTCAAAAAGAAGTTTATATCTGTTAACCTTAACTTCTTCCCTACTGATTTCGCCACGCTCAAGTCTTTTCCACTGAGAAATATTATATCGGCTGTACTTTTGAATAATCTCTTCAGTCGGTTCAACTCCGAACTTTTTAAGAGTTTTTGAAAGAGCAATTCTTTCACTCATTTTAAAATCAAGAATTGTATCGTCCAAATCCAATAAAACAGTTTTAATCATAATTCACCTCAAAATAAAAAATTCCGTCTGCATCATTATAACAGACACAGACGGAAAACTCTATACTATTTAAAAGATTATATGTTTTTATTTAGCTTGTTTTTTAACCGAGCAACACGCATTGCAGTTAGCGCAACTGCCGTGGCAATGCTCGCATTTTTGACCACAAGCCATAATACCTGCTTTTCTGTCCTTAACAATTCTTACAACAGCAAGAACCATAAGAGTAAAGACAATTGCCAAAACTATTATATTTGTAAGATTATGTGTGAGCCAAGTAATCATATAATCACGACCTTTAAATAATAAATTATTTTTTGAAAAAGCTTTTAACAAAGGTTACTGCTGCAACCATTATTACTGCTATTATTACTAAAACTATTACATCTGTTTTGCCCATAGGGACATTAGATGCTACTGCATTAAGCATGTTCATAGTTCACCTTATTTTTCTGAGCCTGTTTTTTTAATTTCTTTGACGGGTCCGGTCTGAAGAGGAGGTAAAGAATTACTGCAAGAACGATAAGAGCTGCAACTGTACCTACGCCGAATGGAACTACGCCCATAATCAAACCACCGATTTGGTAAACCATAAGTGCAAGGCAATATGCCATTACATTTTGGAATACGATTGCAAACCAGAAATATTTTTTAGAACCGATTTCCTTTGCCATTGTTGAAATAGCAGCAAGGCAAGGAGAGTCGAACAAGTTGAATACGAGGAATGAGAAAGCAGCGAGAGCAAGAAGCTTAGCTGATGGGTTTGAAGTTGTTGCAAGGAAGTTATTGAAAGCAGCTCTCATACCTTCTGAGTATGATTCAGCTTCACCGTCGAAGCCTGCGATAACACCCATTGTTGAAGTGATACCTTCTTTTGCAACGAAACCTGAGAATGTAGCTGCAACAGCTCTCCAAGTACCGAAGCCGAGTGGCTTGAAGATAGGAGCAATAGCACCACCGATAATTGCAAGGAAGCAATATTCGATTTCCGATGATTCGGTATCAAGGAGTTTGAATGAACCGTCCATAACACCGAAGTTACCGAGGAACCACATTACTGCACAGCAAAGGAAGAGGATAGTACCTGCTTTTTTAAGGAATGCCCATACTCTTTCCCAAACATGGAGAAGAACATTTTTAACTGACGGAATATGATATTCAGGAAGTTCCATTACGAATGGAGCAGGGTCACCTGCAAACATCTTAGTTTTCTTAAGAATGATACAAGCAATAACTACTACTGCGATACCGATAAAGTAGAAACCTGCAGAAAGAAGACCTGATTTGTCACCCATAATGTAACCACCGAGAAGTGCAAGAACAGGAAGTTTAGCACCACAAGGAATTGCAGTTGTTGTCATCATAGTCATTCTTCTGTCTTTTTCGTTTTCGATTGTACGAGTAGCCATAATACCCGGTACACCGCAACCTGAAGAAATAAGGAACGGAATGAATGATTTACCCGATACACCGAATTTTCTGAAAATACGGTCCATAATGAAAGCTACACGGCTCATATAACCACAGTCCTCAAGAATTGAAAGGAAGAGGAATACGATAGCCATTTGAGGAGCAAAGCCGACAGGAGCAGCGATACCACCGATGATACCGTCAACTACGAGTGAAATTACCCAATCGGATGCGTGTGCGTTTTCAAGAAGTGTTTGAACACCACCCTGAATCCACTCACCGAAGAGTGTGTCGTTTGTCCAGTCGGTTACAATACCACCGATTGTTGAAACGGCGATATAATAGATTGCAACCATAATTACTGCGAAAATAGGAAGAGCAAGCCATCTGTTAGTCAAAACTCGGTCAATCTTATCTGACTTTGAAAGCTTTTCCTTACTTGCTTTCTTATAAACAGCTTTGATAATTGAAGCTATATAAAGATACCTTTCATTTGTGATGATACTTTCTGCGTCATCATCCATTTCTTCCTCGGCAGCCTCAATATCTTTATGAATATGGTCGAGTGTCTGCTGTGAAAGATGAAGCTTTTCGAGTACCTTTTCATCGCCCTCAAAAATCTTGATAGCGTACCAACGCTGTTGTTCTCCCGGCATATTATGAACAGCTGCCTCTTCAATATGAGCAATAGCATGTTCAACAACGCCTGAGAATTTATGCTGAGGAATTTGAGCTACACTGCCTGCAAGCTCAATAGCCTTTTCGGCAGCTTCCATAATACCTGTACCCTTTAATGCCGAAATTTCAACTACAGGGCAAGCAAGCTGTCTTGAAAGTTCTTTTGTATTAATCTTGTTGCCGCTTTTCTTAACAACATCCATCATATTAACGGCAACTACTACAGGAATACCGAGTTCAACAACCTGAGTTGTCAAATAAAGGTTTCTTTCAAGGTTTGTACCGTCGATAATGTTAAGAACGACATCCGGCTTTTCATCAATAAGATAATTTCGTGCTACAACTTCCTCTAATGTGTAAGGAGAAAGTGAGTAAATACCCGGAAGGTCAGTGATGACAACATCATTGTGCTTCTTTAATTTACCTTCTTTTTTCTCAACCGTAACGCCGGGCCAGTTGCCGACATATTGGTTTGAACCGGTAAGTGCATTGAATAATGTGGTTTTACCACAGTTTGGGTTACCGGCAAGAGCAATTTTAATACTCATACTATGTATATCCTTTCATATTAAATAAATTACAAAGTTGTGTTAGGTTAGGCTAATTTTTATTAGTTATCACTAACCTTAACTTCTAAAAAAAATGGGCATTGCCCAAATTATTCAACTTCAATAAGCTCTGCGTCATCCTTACGAACCGAAAGCTCATAACCTCTGACAGTAATTTCAATAGGGTCACCGAGTGGTGCTACTTTTCTTACATAGATTTCAACACCCTTTGTAATACCCATATCCATAATTCTTCGTCTTAAAGCACCTTCGCCGTGTACTTTCTTTACGATACAGGTTTGACCTACTTTTACTTGTCTTAAAGTGTTCATCCTGTTCCCTCCTTAATTTATTAAAAATTAAATATTAAACAAAAATCTTTTGCGCCATACCTTCGCTTATTGCAATTCTGGCACCTTTAACATTAACAATTACATTACCCGAATGTGAAGATATAACCGTAACATTACCACCCACAACAAAGCCAAGGTCAGCCAAATGAGATTTAATTTCCGGTTTGCCTGCAATACGCTGAATGATGAAATCTTCACCGGCATCTGCCAAAGTAAGAGGCATCATAATATACACATCCTTTACATAAATTGTGATTATGTTAGGTACTGCTAACAATTGTTAGTGTTCTCTAACCGTCTATATGTTAGCACTGACTAACTTTTTTGTCAAGAGAAAATTTTAACTTTTTATAAAACTTGAAAAAATAATAGATTAATGTTATAATATATTGTATATTATGTAATAAGCGAAGGTGTCATATGAAAATTCAGGAATCAGCCGAAAATTACCTTGAAACGATATTGGTATTAAAAAATAAAAACGGTGCTGTTCGTTCAATAGATATTGCCAACGAACTTGGCTTTTCAAAGCCGAGTGTCAGCGTTGCAATGAAAAACTTAAGAGAAAACGGTTATATCGAAGTTGACGGTGCAGGATACATTACACTTCTTGACTCCGGCAGGCAGATAGCAGAAAAGATTTACGAAAGGCATACTACTATTTCAAAATGGCTCGTAAGCCTTGGCGTTGACGCTAAAACTGCTGCAGAAGATGCGTGCAGAATTGAGCACATCATTTCAAGTGAAAGCTTTGAAGCAATAAAGAAGATTGCTAAAATATAAATGTAACAGATAAGCATAAAACAAGACGGTACAGTTAATTCTGCACCGTCTTTTGTTTTTCATATTTTATTCGTTTGTTTCGCCATTATGCTTTTTCCTGAGGTATTCAACATTTGAATCAACAAGTTTCTTCTTAAGCGGATACCAGAACCAAAGAATAAGCGCAAGCAAAATGAAGCTGATAGCAGGCACAAGAGTCGAAATATCAAATATACCCTCTTTAACCTGTGGGTCAAAAGCAGTTGCTTTTTTATAACCAATCATTGAAAGAAGTGCACCCGAAAGACCCGAAGTCAAAGCCTGACCGAGCTTTCTTGCAAATGAATAAAGAGCGTAAACGGAACCGTCTTCACGAATACCGTTTTTAATTTCCGAATAGTCAATAACATCGGTAATGAGCGCCCAAACAACCATTGAGAATACGCCGAGACCGAACCAGCAAAGGAATTGAAGTCCAACATAAACCCAAACATTTTGAGGTCGGATAAAATAAAGAAGCAAGCTTACAATACCTGCAAGCATATTTGACGCTACGCTGATTTCAGCCTTGCCGAACTTTGCAGCCAAAGGCTTAGCAATAATTGCTGCAATAAGCATACCACCACCCATCATTACTACAGAAAGGCTTTGAATTTTAGCATCGCCGTAGTAGTTAGGGAAAACATAGTTAGCCATTTGCTGAATTGTAAGTTGCGATACAAGCATAAAGATTGTAGCTACAATAATAGAAATAAGAGCACGATTAGAAATAGCGTTCTTTAACATTCTGCCAAGATTGTTACGCTTAAGTTCTGCTTGAGTAACCTCTGTTCTTACACGCTCGGTTGTAAGCGTGTAGCAAAGAAGATAGCAAACAACTGCAAGAACGGAGCATATACCTGCAACGATTGTAAACTTAGTGCCACTGATAACATCGTTACCGTTTTCCTTATTATAAATAAGAAGTGGCACAGCAGCCATAATTATTGCACCGGCAAACATACCACCCATAGTTCTGAAAGTTGAAAGCGATTGCCTGTCGTCAGGATTATCGGAAATAGCAGAAGCCATTGAACCGTACGGAATATTGATTGAGGTATAAAATACAGAGCCCCATAAAATATATGTTACAAAAAGATAAACAACTTTTGCAGTTTTAGGTAACCCTGCCAAAGAGCTTTGATACATCAAAAACGAAACAACGGCAACAGGACCACACATTCTTCTGATCCACGGTTTAAACTTACCGACTGCCGTCATTTTGCTTTTATCACAAATTCGACCCATAGCAACATCGGTAAACGCATCTACAAACCTTGCAATCATCATAATTATACCGACAATGTAACCGTCTACATCCATAACATCGGTATAAAATTTCATAAGAAAGCTTGACGAAAGCAAAAAGGTTAAGTCGTTACCAAAGTCACCGAACATATAACCGATTTTGTCTTTAAACCCAAAAGGTTTAAATTTAGTGTTGTTGTTTTCCATAAAATTTTACATTCCCATCTCTTATTTTAGTTTACTTTATACAATATAATACTATATTATTCGCTCAAGCGCAATACTATATTATAAATAAACAGATAAAAATGAGAAATTGTACAATCAATGCCTTGTATCGTCGTCAAAACATTCGCAAAAACGAGCTTGAAACGAAGGTTCTTCACCACCTGCATAAAGATGGCTTATATCACCAAACTGTTGACAGCGAAATGTTGCAATACCCTGTTCCCTTTCCTCGGTTATAAGAGTAGTTACAGAAGTCGGAAGTGCAACAAAATTGTGCCAAAAAATCATAGGTGAACACGACATTATATGAGATAAAATAACACTTTCAACACCGAAGTGGCAAAAGAGAACCACCGTATCGTGGTTTGAATCATTTACCTTATATACATTGCCGTTATGCTCATAACCGTGTTTTTTGAGAAGTTCGTCAATACCAAAGCAAACTTCCTTATATTTCTTTTCAACATTACTGTGCTTCATAATTTTAGAATTATACCAATTATTATAATCGTAATGCTCAGGGTACTTAGTCCACTGACTCGGAAGTCTATCCCAACACTGGACAAGTTTTAATTTATCAAAAATTTTGCCCTCAAACTCACAAAGCCACGGCAATGTTTCGGCAGTACGGTTCATTTTATTAAGAGTATAAGAAGCAGTGTCCTGTGCTCTGCCCAAAGGTGAACAGTAAAATGCCTTTACATCAAGCTTTGAAATACGCTCGCTTAAAAGTTTTGCTTCACGAACACCCTTTTCGGTTAAAGTATCATTTTCATAATCAGGGTCGCCGTGACGAATAATAATAAGTTTCATAAATATCACCAAGCAAATAATATCATATTTGCAAGCTTATTACAATTATGTTATTATTACAATATGAAAATTTTAATTGATGCAGACGGTTGCCCTGTTACTAAATCGGCAATCGAAATAGGAAAAGAATTTGGTATAAAAAGTATTATTTTTTGTGACACAAGCCACGAATTTAATATTGATAATGTTGAAATAATCACTGTAGGAAAAGGTGCAGACAGCGCCGACTTTGCGCTTGTTAACAAATGTGAAAAAGGAGATATTGTTATAAGTCAAGACTACGGTTTGTCGGCAATGGCGCTTTCAAAGGGTGCTGTTGTTGTCAATCAAAACGGCTTAATAATAAGTGATTTTAACATTGACACTCTTCTTACCTCTCGTCACCTTGCGAAGAAAGCAAGAAGAAGTGGTAAGCACCTTAAAGGTCCGTCAAAAAGGACAAGTGAGCAAGACAGAAAATTTGAAGAAACGCTGAGGAGAGTTATAAATGAACATATTAATTGTGCCTGACAGTTTTAAAGGAAGTTTATCGTCGAAAGAAGTTTGCGAATGTATTAAACAAGGAATAGAAAATGTTTCAAATCACAACATAAAATGTTTACCGTTTGCTGACGGAGGTGAAGGATTCGGCGAATGTTTAAGTGATTTTTGTAATGGTGATATACTTTACACTCGTGCTTGTGACATTTATGCAAGACCGATTAAAGCACACATATATACATACGCTGACACAGCCATAATCGAAAGTGCAACAGCAAGTGGTTTACAAAAGAAAAAAGATGTAATGAATGCCACTTCTTACGGTACAGGCGAGCTTATAAAGTTCGCTGTATCAAAGGGTTTTAAGAATATTATACTCGGTTTAGGTGGCAGTGGATGTTGTGACGGTGGCGCAGGAGCACTGACTGCATTAGGTGCCGTTTTCAGAGATATTGACGGTGACGAAATTGACTACCCTTGTGGAAAAGATTTAACTAATATTTACGGTGCAGGATTTACCAATATTGTAAAGGATATACACTTTACATATGCTTGCGATGTTGAAAATGTATACTTCGGCAAAAACGGTGCTGCTTATGTGTTTGCTCCCCAAAAGGGTGCCGATAAAGAACAGGTGAAAATCCTTGATGACGGGCTTAAAATGATTAACGCATTCTTACCTAATGACATAAGAAATATAAAAGGCAGTGGCGCTGCAGGTGGAATATGTGGTGGACTGTATTCTGTTTACGGTGGAGATATTAAAAGTGGATTTGATATTCTAAAAGAAGCGTCAAATCTTGAAGAAGAAATTGAAAACAGTGACATAGTAATCACCGGCGAAGGCAAAACCGACCGTCAAACGCTTATGGGAAAGTTACCTTTTAAAATCAGTGAACTTTGTAATAAGTACAACAAAAAATGCATCGTTTTAAGTGGAACTATTGACAGCGTTAAACTCGGTGACAAAATGTATTCACTTTGCGACAAGAACACAAGCGTTTCGTACGCAATGGAAAATGCCAAGCAATTATTGACACAAAAAGCCGAATTAATAGCTAAAGAGTTAAATTAAGTGTTGAAATATTATAAATAAAATAATATAATAAATTAGTATATTAAAAAGAAAGGTATTTAAAATTATGAAAGTTATTTTACCAAAGCACAAAGAATTTCTTATTAAGTTTGAGGAAGGATATGAAAAAGAAGCTGAAGCTTGGGAAGCACTTAACCAAATAGTTAAGGATTACAGCGTAGACGGTAAAAGTGTTTATACTCCAACCTTTATTGAGGACAATGAAGACAAAGTTAAGGCTCTTCAGGAAAAATATGAATTTACTTACGAAATAATCGAAAAATAAGAATTAAAATAAGCAGGTATTATTATGCAAAAAAAGACAGCATATATGGTCGCTACTTCCCATCTTGATACTGTATGGAGATGGACTATTGCCGACACAATTGAAAAATTTATTCCTGACACACTTAGCAAAAACTTTGATTTGATTGAAAAGTATCCTAACTACCGTTTCAATTTTGAAGGTGCTTACAGATACGAGCTTATCAAGGAATATTATCCTAAAGCATTCGAGCAAATCAAAAAATATGTTGAAAGCCACAACTGGTATCCGGCAGGCTCGGAATATGAAAACGGTGATGTTAACATTCCGTCACCCGAAGCTATTTCGAGAAATATTATGCTTGGCAACAATTATTTTTACGACAACTTCGGTGTCAAAAGCAAGGATATATTTTTACCGGACTGCTTCGGTTTCGGTGCTCAATTGCCGCAAATTATCAGTGACGCAGGTCTTATCGGCTTCACTACTCAAAAGCTTTCTTGGGGCAGTGCATACGGTATTCCTTTTGATATTGGTATGTGGGTTGCACCAAACGGCAAGGAAATCGGCGCATCTTTCAACGCTAAAAGCTACAGATACAAGCTTGACGGTGATGTAAGAGCCGATTTAAGCGTTATCGACGGCATTGCAAAATGCGCAAACGAAACGAATATGAAGCTTCCTTGGGTTAATCATCTTTACGGCACAGGTGACTGGGGTGGTTCGCCGACTGAAGAAAGCGTAAAAAATGTTTGCCAAAGCAAGAGAGTAAACTATAAAAATCCACTTTTTGAAGTTAAGTCTGCAAGAAGTGACAAAGTTTTCGTTGACCTTAAGAGATATGTTCGTGGTTCAAACGGTAAATTTGTACCGAGAGTCAAAGGCGATATGCTTATGACTAACCACGGTGCAGGTTGCTACACTTCAAGAACTCAGAGCAAAAGGCTTGACTACCAAAGTGAGCAAATGGCACACACGGCTGAATTTGCGTGCAGTTTTGCAAGTCTTTGCGGTACATACGATTACCCTAAGGAAAATCTTAACAAAGCTTGGAAGCGTTCGATTAAGCATCAATTCCACGACGACATTACGGGTACTTCTCTTATGGAGGTTTACAATGACGCTTGGGATGACTACTACGCTTCAATAGCGCAGTTCAAGGGCGAATTTACCTCTTCGCTTCAGGCAATCGGCAGAAATATGGACACTTCTTGGATTCCTCAAAACGGTGTTGCAATTTCTGTATCAAACCCTACTCAATACAGGAGAATTGAAAGTGTTAAAGCTAAGGTAAGGCTTAATGTCAACACTCCTTTCGTCAAGGTTATTGACAAACAAAAGAAGGAAGTTCCTTGCCAAATTATCAGTAAAACCGCCAAAACATTTGACATTATTTTTCAGGCTGATGTACCGTCTTATGCAATTCACATTTATGCAGTAGTTGCAAGTGACGAAGAATGCAAGCTTGAAACAGACCTTAAGGTTACACTACACACTCTTGAAAACAGCAAATATAAAATTAAGTTTAACAAAAACGGCGACCTTGCGTACCTTTACGACAAAGAACTTGCAAGACAGGTTATCAAAGCACCTATCAAGCTTGCGCTTTTGAAAGATGTAGGCTCACTTGCCTACCCTTCTTGGGAACTCAGAAAACAAGATATTGACAAAGAGCCGTATTGCTTTGCCAACACTCCTGAGTTTGAAATAGTTGAAAACGGTCCGGCGTCGGTTGCAATCAAAATTACAAGAGAAGCCGAATACTCAACCGTAACTCAAATAGTTTCACTCTACCCTAACAGCGAATACATCAGAGTTGACAACTACATTGACTGGAGAACGAGGAGAACACTTCTCAAAGCAGTATTTCCTCTTAATGCAGAAAACGACATTGCAAAGTATGATTCAGGCATAGGCTATACCGAAAGAAGCAACAACAAAGAAAACCTTTATGAAGTTCCAGCGCAAAAGTGGGCAGATATTACAGACAAAAACGGTGAATACGGTGTCAGCATTTTTACAGACTGCAAGCACGGTTGGGACAAGCCAAACGACAACACATTAAGGCTTACCTGTATTCATTCACCACTCGGTGCATTTACAAAAGAAACAAGGCAGGACCTTCAAGACCTTGGCAGGAACTGTTTTAGCTTCGGTATTTATTCACACAAGGGCGACATTGAAAACGGCACCAACAAGCAGTCAATGATTTTTGCAAGAAAGCTTATAACTGCCGAACTTAAGAAGCAAAATGAAAAAGGTGAATTTTCACAAGTTGCAAGCCTTTTAAAAATGTCGCACGACAATGTTGTGGTAAGAGCCGTTAAAATAAGCGAATATGACAAAGATGCATTAATAGTAAGGCTTAACAACGCAACTGCAATCGAACAAAAAAATGCAGCACTCAGCGTTTACAGAGATTTTGAAGAGGTTGACGAAGTCAATACAAGTGAAGAATTTATTTGTAAGCACGAGGCTGCCAAGGACAGAGTAATAAGAGTTAATCTTAAGCCGTTTGAAACTATGACATTAAAAATCAAGTTCAAAAAGGCACAAGAATGTAAGCTTAACAATGTTTACTCACCTATGCGTCTTACATATAACATTAAAGCTTTTACAAACTACAATAATATGAAGCATATTATTTTCCAAGGTACAGGCTTCTCACTTCCGATTGATTTGATTGAAAGGAATACTAAAATCAACGGTATTGATTTTTATATTCCACACGGCAACAATAAAAACAAAAAGCCGAGATTTGACGCTGTTGCGTGCAGAGGTCAAAAAATCAAATTAAAAGGTGACAACGAACAGCTTTACATTCTTGCAGGTGCAGTCGGTGACGAAGATATTGAAGAAACATTTAAAATCGATGCAGCGCTTCACAATGTAAAAATAAAGTCAATGACAGCGCCGTTCAGCAAATGGGATATGTACGGCTTAGAGCAAGTGGCTCATACGGATGACGATACTTCATACGGATATGAATTTAGCCATGTTCATCACCCGGAAGGCAATGTTGTTAAGAAAGCAAGATTATATTTATATAGCTTCAATGTTAAAAACAAACATGTAATTAAGCTTCCTAAAAATAATAAAATTGTTATTTTTGCTATGACATTAGCCAAAAAGAGTGAATATACAAAGCTTGCTGCAAATGTTATTGACATTGCCAAGGATAATTACGATTTCGGTAAAATACCTCCTATTGACAAGCTTACGGATAAAACCGAAGCATTAACAATAAGAGCAGGTAAAATTCAAGACCAATACAACGGTGGCAAAGGCAAAGGTTGGAAGAGAGATAATATAATCACCAACATAATCAGGTCATACACAAAAAGTGAATGGTAAAAGATAAAAAAGGACCGGTATACGACCAAGTATACCGGTTATTTTTTTGTAATGATATACACCTTTACACGCAAATAATTGTTAAAGAGCAGTGGAAAATTGTGTTCAAAATGTGGAAAACCATAGACTTATTAACAATCAATTGTTGAAAACTATGTGGAAAATGTTAAAAATGTAAAGGCTTTAACTTGCATTAACAATTTTTTCCACAATTACAAGTTACAAATATGAATAAAAAACACCCCTGAATAAATCAGAGGTGTTAAAATTGCAATTATTATTTCTTGAAGAAATTAACAATATCAGTGAAAGCGTCATCATCATTGTCGTTGAATGTTGAAACAGGAGATGATGAAGCAGCCGGTGCAGTTGGAGCTGCAGGAGCAACGAATGTAGGAGCTACAGGCTGTGGAGGAGCAACTTCCTTATTAGCTGTAGTTGACTTGATTGGAGCACCCGGACCTTCGTCACCGAAACGAGTAGCGATAACAGTGATAATCATTTCATCTTCAAGCTCTTCATCGAAGTTAGCACCCCAAATGATTTCACAATCAGGATGAACTGCTGTGCTTACGATTGAAGATGCAGCATCGATTTCTTCAAGACCGATGTCTGTTGAAGCAGTGATATTAATAAGAATACCACGAGCACCGTCGATTGATGTGTTAAGAAGAGGTGAAGAAATAGCCTGCTGAGCAGCAAGTTCAGCCTTATCCTTACCCTTTGCACGGCCAACGCCCATATGAGCATAGCCTGAATCCTTCATAATTTCAGTTACATCGGCAAAGTCACAGTTAACAAGACCCGTTGCATTAACAAGGTCAGATACTGACTGAACACCCTGACGAAGAACATCGTTAGCAATTTCAAAAGCGTTAAGAAGAGTAATCTTTTCTTCTGTAACATACTTCAAGTTCTCATTAGGAATTACCATAATTGAGTCAACATACTGAGCAAGTTCCTTAATACCTTCCTGAGCCTGCTTCATTCTTCTGTTACCTTCAAAAGCAAACGGAGTTGTAACAACTGCAACAGTAAGAATACCAAGGTCCTTAGCGATCTTAGCTACAACAGGAGCAGCACCTGTACCGGTACCACCACCCATACCGGCTGTGATAAATACCATTTCAGCACCGGTAAGAGCATCTGTAAGAGCTTCTCTGCTTTCTTCGGCTGCACGAGTACCAACCTCAGGCTTTGCACCAGCGCCTCTACCCTTTGTAGCCTTTTCACCGATAAGTATCTTCTGTGTTGCTGTTGATTTAGCAAGAGCAGGTTGGTCAGAGTTAACAGCTATAAACTCTACATCCTGAATATTACAATGAACCATACGGTTAACAGCGTTTCCACCGCCGCCACCGACGCCTACTACTTTAATCTGAACTACTTTTGTGTCATCTGTGTCGATTTCATATCTTCCCATTGCATTGATTCTCCTTAGTTTTAATATTTTATAATCAGTCTATTTGTCCCTATAGGCTTTTTGTTACATTTCATATTGTAACAATATTGTAATCAAATTGCAATACTTTTTTTGAATTATTCTCAAACTTTTTGACAATGTTTTACATCATATTTTTGCAGTGTTTGTCATAATTGCACAAATTCCAACATTCTTCACATACTTTGTAAAACAAGTCACTTTACACCTATTTCTCTGTAAAGTATATTGACTTGTCAGTTGATATAGTCATAACGCCTGTTGCATTAGGATTTGACTCATTTAGCTTATCGCAAGCAGCCAAACCTTTCATAATCTTACTGTCCAAATCTTTGCTGTTGCCAAGCTTAAATGTGATTCTATTGTCATAAACAACATAGTTATCGCTTATATTTTTACTGTAAATAGAAGTAATTTCGGTAAAATTATTGTCTTTTACGCTTTTCGCAAGTCTTTCAAGGCAAGTGCCTACATCTTCGTTCTTAAATTCAATTTTATGACCCGGATTTGCAGATTTAACTTCGCCTTGGCTTATAACGATACCCTGCTTCATTTGTGCACCTTTTTCAAGTACTTTGAAATTATTGTCAAGTAAAATATATGTTTTATCTTCGCACAAAAGAGAATAAGCAGGCTTTGCATCTGTTACGGTAATAACTACCGTATCAGGCAATTTGCGCTTAATTTCAGCCTTGTAGACATATGGCAAATTCTGTTCTATTCTTAAAGCAGCACTGTCAGTGTCAATTGTAACAAGATTATCGCCTTTCTCAATAATGCACTGTGAAAGAATCTTATCGGCTGAATAAATCTTACTGCCTGTCGCCGTTATATTATTAACCTTAAAAACGCTCAGGCAAATTGCAACACCTACTGCAACTATCAAAAGCAAAACAATAATCCACTTCAATGTTTTTCTGAATTTATTTTTTTGTTTTCTTTTTTTAGTTTCCTTTTGCCTTTTCTCGGCTTTGGTTAAATTATTTTTAGTATTTGGAGATTTACTTTTTCTTTTAGGTGCCGAGTTTTGCCTTTCGTTTGAATGGCGATATATTTTTGGTGGTTCAATACCAAGGTCAGCTAAATCCATATCGTAATAAGACTCGGATTTATTACTGTTTGTTTTCTTTTTCTTTGGTTGTCTGCTCATTATTACTCCTCTTAATATCTGCACCGATTGACGACAGAGCCTTTTCAAGCGATTCATACCCTCTGTCGATATGGTGAATATCATATATTTTACTTTCACCGTCAGCATAAAGTGCACATACAACAAGCGCTGCGCCACCACGCAAATCGGTTGCGTGAACATTAGATGCGTGAAGCTTTTTAACACCGTTTACAACGGCTACATTATCCTTTATATCAATATCCGTACCGAAACGATTAAGCTCACTTACATACCTGAATCTGTTTTCAAATATCGTTTCCTGAAGTATTGAAGTGCCACGAGCCACGCTCAGTGCAGCAACAACGGGTGATTGAGAATCGGTAGGAAAACCCGGATATGGCATTGTTTTTATGCTTCTTACCCGTTTAAGCCTTTTCGGTGATTCGATTTTTATTGAATTGTCACCGAGATACAACTTGCAACCCATTTCGTTAAACACAGGAAGCACCGGCGACAAATGAGCCTGCTTGATATTTTTTATAACAAGGCTGTCGCAATTAACAGCAGCTATAGACATATAGGTAGATGCAAGTATTCTGTCAGGTATTATTGTGTGTTCACAAGGCTTAAGTTCACTTACGCCGTCAATCAATATAGTTGACTCACCTGCGCCGTAAATTCTTGCGCCGCAATGGTTTAAAAAGTCTGCAAGGTCGCTTATTTCCGGCTCTCTTGCAGGGTTAACGATTACAGTTCTGCCCTTAGATATTGCCGTGGCAATAATTATATTTTCGGTAGTACCGACACTCGGAAACGGTAAAATAATCTTAGTGCCGACTATTGAATTTGATTTACACCGAATTGACGAGCCGTTTACTTCTACATTTACACCTAAATCTTTTAACGACTTCAAATGTAAATCAATAGGTCTTACACCGATTTCACATACACCGGGATAATAAATCGACGCACTGCCCATTCGTGCCAAGAGTGCACTCAAAAAAATAATAGAAGAACGCATTGTCCTCATTATTTTTTCATCAATATTATTTTTGTTTGCATTTGTGGCATCAACGCAAACAGTATCGCCTTCCCTTTTAACTTTGCAACCGAGTGATTCGAGTATATCAAGCGTTGCTCTTACATCGCTTAAATTCGGACAATTATGTATTACACTTTCACCCTTAACAAGAAGTGTTGAAGCTAAAATAGGAAGTGCCGAATTTTTAGCACCGTGGACCGATATTTCTCCACCGAGCCTTTTGCCACCATTAATTTTAAAATATTCCATTTAATCACCTCTGCAAGATATACTATGCAGTGGTGAATTTTTTGTTATTTTATAAGTGAAAGAATTATATTTGCTATTCTTTCTCTTGCGTCAGAGATAGACATATTTTTTGCATTTTCTTCAATTTGAATAAGCTTTGCAGGATTAGAAAGCATAGAGTCGATTGCCTTTGACAAAGAGTCACTGTTCAAATCTTTTTCTTCAATAATGCTTCCTGCTCCACGATTTACGAGTGCCATTGCATTATGGAACTGATGATTTTCTGCAACATACGGTGACGGAATAAGAATTGAAGCTTTACCGAGTGCTTCTATTTCGGAAAGGCTTGAAGCACCTGCTCTGCCGATTACAAGGTCACAGGCAGCCATACATTTATCCATATCGTCAATATATTGCCTTACTTCTACGCTGCCCTTAACAAGTCCTTTTTTACCTTCTTTAAAGCCGTCATTTTTAAACTTGTCAAGAAATTCACCACCGTTAGTACCGACGGAGTGAATATGATAATACTTACCGTTATCAGCGCTGTCAAGCAAAATAGGATACATAGCGTCGTTGAGTGGCTTTGCACCGAGTGAGCCACCGAATGAAAGCACCAAATACTTGCCGTCGGGAATGCCGAATTCTTTCCTTGCTTCGTCCTTACGAGCCTTAAGAAGTTCACCTCTTACAGGTAAACCTGTTACTATTGCTTCGTTTTTAACTTCAAGGTGCTTTTTAGCATCTTCAACTGTAAGCATAACCTTGTCTACTTCTTTGGCAAGGGTTTTATTGGTAATACCCGGATAAGCATTTTGCTCGTGAATACAGGTCGGTATTTTCATATCAACAGCTGTTTGAAGCACAGGACCCGAAACATAACCACCAAAGCCTACTACTACATCAGGCTTAAAATCTTTAATAATCTTCTTAGTCGAAGATTTTGAATTTACAAGCTGGCATACTGTTTTTACATTATGCGCAATTGCCTTTGGCGAAAATGACCTTCTGAAGCCTGAAATTTTAATAGTTTTAAAATCAAAGCCTGCGTTAGGTACAAGCCTTGATTCCATATGGTCGGCAGTACCGACGAATAATATTTCTGATTCGGGATGAGTTTCTCTTATATATGAAGCTACAGCCAAAGCAGGATTGATATGACCGGCTGTACCACCTGTTGCAAATATAATTTTCATAATTTATACATCTACCTTTTGTTGATTTGTTTTTCGTGACACCGAAAGGACTACGCCTATTTCTGCAAGGAGCATAAATATTGCCGTACCACCGTATGAAAAGAACGGCAAAGCAATACCGGTATTCGGAAGAGTATCGGTAACAACAAGAATATTGAATATTACCTGCAAACCGATTTGTGCTACAACACCGATAACAAGGAGAGAACCGAATTTATCTTTACACCTTGTTGCAATATAAAGACCTCTTATTACAAGTGCAGCAAACAAAATTATAATTATTGTAACACCGAAGAAACCGAGTTCTTCGCATACAATTGAAAAAATAAAGTCGTTTTGTGGTTCGGATACATAAAGATATTTTTGCTTTGAATTACCCAAGCCTACTCCGAAAAATCCACCCGAACCTATAGCGTAGAGTGAATTATTTGTTTGCCAGCGAGCACCCGACGGGTCATAGCTTTTGTCAAGCCAAGCTTCGATACGCTCACCTGCATAGTTTTCAACAAGACCCGGAAAGCTTACTACAATGAAAGCAACAAGTGCAACTGCGCCGATACCGAAAGCAAAAAGCTTCCAGTCGGTACCACCTGCAAACATTAATGTAGCTCCGATTAAAAATACCAAAATTGTACAGGACAAATGGTGTTCAAGATAAATAAGCCCACAGAAAACTGCCATTATTGCAATAGGAATAAGCATACCGTATTTAACGGTTTTCATATACTTATAATACTTATTTATATAGACAGACATAGTTAAAATAATTGTAAACTTTGCAAGGTCAGACGGCTGAAAAGTTACAGGTCCGATTGGAATCCATCTTTTAAAGTCGCCGACATTTGTATGATAGAAAAGAACTATGACAAGCAGTCCTATTGTAATAACAAACAGTAATTTATATATAGCTTTTAGGAGTTTATAATTAATTTTTGACAGCACAAACATTGCAACCAAGCCTGCAACTGCAAAAACGAATTGACGAATAAAATAGTAATACGAATTGCCGTCTTTATTATAATAAGCATACGGATATGACGCAGAAAAAAGCATTATCAAGCCTATTGTCAAAAGAGCAATTGTAAGACCCAAGAAAGGAATGTCAATGCCACCCACAATAAATATATCATTTTTCTTTACGCCAAGCGTTTTTTCGCCTTTGACAACCTTTTGATTGTCATTATTACTTCTGAGCATATTAATTCCTTTCATTTAATATAATAAAATTTATTTTGCAAAATTGCCGAAATAAAGAAGAAGCACACCGATTACGCAACCTATTGCATTAACAAGTGAAAAGATTACACAAATTTTCTTTTCTTTCCAACCACACATTTCAAAGTGGTGGTGAATAGGAGCCATCTTAAATACACGCTTACCGTGAGTGATTTTGAAATAACCAATTTGGATAATATCGCTCATAGTTTCGCAAACATAAACGATACCGATTGGTAAAAGGATAATCGGGCATTTGCAAAGATAGCCGAGTGCTACAACCATACCACCGAGGAAAAGAGAACCGGTATCACCCATGAAAGTTTTGGCAGGATTCCAGTTCCAGCAAAGGAAACCGAGAACGCCACCCAAAAGAGCACCTGCAAAAATGCTGAGACCTGCAAAGTGTTGGATATAACCAAGAACGATAAATGCGATTGCAACGGTAGTTGTTACGCTTGAACAAAGACCGTCGATACCGTCGGTAAGGTTTACGGAATTTACACAGCCGTAAACAATAAAGATTGAAAGAAGCCAAAATACAATAGCAGTAAATACATTCTTTTCAAAATTAACAGTACCTACAAAAGGAATGTACCAACTTGTGTTATGCGACACCCACAAGGTGCAGATATAGCCGAGTGTGACAATAAGTTGACCGAGTGTCTTTTGTTTTGGTGAAAGACCTTCGTTTCTTTTAAGCTTAATTTTTGTAAAGTCATCTATAAAACCGACAATACCGCAACCGAGTGCCAAAAGGAGTCCTGCAAAAAGGAGAACAAGCTCACGACCGTTCATAATTGACGAATAGTCGCTTTCAAGATTTCCACCGGACAAATGGAAAATCAAAGTCGATACAGCGAAAGAAACGACTATACCGATAATAAACATAATGCCACCCATATTAGGTGTACCCTGTTTTTTCTTATGCCACTTAGGACCTATATCAAGAATAGTTTGACCGAATTTAAGTTTTCTAAGCCACGGAATAATAACAAAGCCGAGCGCTGCCGTTACTCCGAAAGCGATAACCACGCTGATAATTAATGCTACTGTACTGTTCATTTATTTTCCCCACCTATCATATACGGTATTTATTACATCCTCAAGTTTCATACCTCTTGAAGCTTTAAATATTACTGCATCTCCTTTTGACGCAATATCTAAAAGTTTGTTTGAAAGTTCATTTTTATCATCGAAATAAAAAGCATTTTCCATACCCAAAGCTTTTGCAGATTCGACAATATATTTTGCGTCATTGCCGTAAGCCAAAAGATAATCGATTTTATTGTCTGCAACCATTTTGCCGACATCCTCGTGAGCCTGCTTTGAAAAATCACCAAGCTCAAGCATATCACCCAAAACTGCAATTTTTTTATTTGCTTTTGTATTTGCAAGTGTTTTAAGCGCAGCGCTCATTGAATCAGGACTTGCATTGTAGCAATCTTCGATAGAAGTTATGCCACCTACTTCAACACTTCTTTGCCTCATACCGGCAGGAACATAAGTTGAAAGTGCCTTTGCAGATCTTTCAGGCTCAATGTCCAAAGTGATACCTACTGCAAATGCTGCAAGAGCGTTATAAACATTATGGATTCCGATTGTCGGAATTGTAATATGTGAAGTATTTATGCTAAATTCAGCAGTCGGTCCGTCGGTTTCATCAATGATTTTTGAAGTCAAATATTTAATGTCAAATGAAGTTGAACCGTTTTCTTCTTTAATATTAACTGCCCTAAAGTTTGCAATTTCGCTTTCAATACCAAATGTGATAACTTCATACTTTGTAATAATATCGTCATTATCAAGGATGGTTTTGAGCATATCGTTATCAACATTTATGATAAACGGTGAACCTTCTTTAAGTCCGTCAAGGATTTCAAGCTTCGATTTGAGAATACCCTCTCGTGAACCGAGATTTTCAATATGCGACACACCGATATTTGTTATCATAGCAACGGTCGGTTTAGTTGCAGTTACAAGACGATGAATTTCTCCGAAATGGTTCATACCCATTTCTATAACTGCTGCCTCGGTGGTGTTGTCAATTTGGAAAAGCATTTGAGGTAAACCGATTTCGTTATTAAGATTACCCTGAGTTTTGATTGCATTGTATTTTGAATTTACTACAAGATGAGTAAATTCCTTAGTTGTTGTTTTACCGACCGAGCCTGTAAGCGCAACAACCGGAATATCAAACTTACTGCGATAGTAACCGGAAAGTTCAAGCATTGCCTTTGCTGTATCGTCAACTTTTACAAAAGGTCCGTCAACTTCAATATCTTCGCTAATCATTACGGCATTTGCTCCAAGCTTTAAAGCTTCATTTGCAAATTGGTGAGCATCAAAGCGTTCACCCTTAATGCAAATAAAAAGGCAACCTTTTGTAATTTTTCTTGTATCAATGCAAACGGCATTAACCTCTGTGTCAAATTCGGTAGTTGTGCCGAGTGCTTTTGCAATTTCTTTTAATGTTAATATTTCCATAATTTTAGTTCATTTTACCGAGAACTTCGGCAATTACTTCTCTTTCGTCAAAATGAATTGTACCTGTTGGTAAAATTTGGTATGTTTCGTGACCCTTGCCTGCAAGAAGAATAATATCGTCCTTTTTTGCGTGAGTTATTGCATATTCGATAGCTTCGTGTCTGTTTTCAATAACCTTGTAAGGAGTCTTAATATTTTTCATACCCTCAAGAATATCGTCTATAATTGCAGTCGGATTTTCACTTCTCGGGTTATCCGAGGTGACAATGCAGTAATCTGAAAGTTCTGCTGCAATTTTGCCCATCTTAGGTCTTTTTGTTTTATCTCTGTCACCACCACAGCCAAAGAGAGTAACTACTCTGCCTTTAGCAATTTCCTTAAGCGAAGTGATGATATTTTCAAGTCCGTCAGGTGAATGAGCATAGTCGATAATGATTGTAAAATCTTTACCTGATGGGACAACTTCAATCCTGCCCTTAACACCCTTTGACTTTGCTATAGCACCGAGTACATCATCAAAATCAATACCGAGTGCCAAAGCACAACTGCAAGCGCAAAGTGAATTGTAAACAGAAAATCTGCCCGGAATAGGACAGGAGCATCTGCCAATTGTGTCATTGCCTACAATTTCATACTCAACGCCACTTGCTTTGAACCTTACATTCTTTGCAGTATATGTTGCGTCGTTAGTATTGACTGCGTATGTTACAACTTCTTTAAAATCAAGACCGTCAATAATTTTAAGTCCATGCTCGTCATCTGCATTAGTAACGGCAATATCTGAATTTTCAAAAAGAATACGCTTAGCCTTAAAATAATTTTCCCAAGTTTTATGATAGTCGAGATGGTCCTGAGTAAGATTTGTAAATGCGCCCAAAGTAAAGCGAAGTCCGTTTACTCTGCCCTGTGCAAGAGCCTGTGACGAAACTTCCATAACGCAGTATTCACAGCCGGCTTTTACCATTAACGAAAAAAGCTTTTGAAGTTCGTACGGGTCAGGAGTTGTATACTTTGCAGGATAAATTTCATCACCGACCATATTTTGAACAGTACCGATTAAACCAACCTTTTTACCTACATTTTCAAGAATTTGCTTGATAAGAAATGTGGTTGTTGTTTTGCCGTTAGTACCTGTTAAACCGATAAGTTTAAGTTTGTCGGCAGGATTGCCGAAGAAATTAGCGCAAATAGGAGAATAAACGGCTCTTGAATTATCAACGATGATTTGATTTGAAAGACCTAAATCGTGCTCAACTACTACTGCAACAGCGCCTTTATCAAGCATTTCCTTTGCAACGCTGTGACCGTCAAAAGCAGCACCTTTAATGCAAATAAAAAGTGAACCCTCTTTAACAAGCCTTGAGTCCTGAGTTACATCAAGGACTTCTTTATCCTCAAAGCTGTTTAAAACTTCGATTCCTTTTAATAATTCTTTAAGTTTCATTTTAAGACCCCATATCTTTATCAGTCTAATACAGACTGTGTATTTTTAAATGTTACGGTAACAACCGTACCCTTTTCAACTTTTGATGATTTATCTTCGCTTTGCCTGTATGCAACAACCGTGCCACTCGACATACTGTTGCCGGCAATTTGAATATTAAGTCCGCTTGTCGAAGCCAAATCCTTTGCTTCACTTACAGTGAGCCCTGTGAAATCAGGAACTGCAACCGTTTGCTTTTCGGCATCGTCGGTATAAAGATAAACCGTACCACCACTCGGAGTTGTGTCTGCGCCTGACGGACACTGTCTTGTAACAGTTGAACCGTCGCCGATAACAACATAATTGAGATTGTTTTCTTTAAGTGTTGACTTTGCGTCGTCAACGCTCTTGTCGATAACATTAGGAGTTTCCTTAGAAAGCTTTTTCATTTCGTCATCGTCATACTTAGGCTCAACGCCCAAAACATTCATAGCTTCCTCGGTAACCTGTGCAGCGATAGGAGCGCAAAGAGCGCCACCACCCAAGTCTTGGTTAGGCTCGTCAACGATTATAAGCATTGCAATTTCAGGGTCATCACTCGGAGCAATTGCAGCAAAAGATACGATATATTTATCGCCTTCGCCCTCTTTTGATTCACCGAGCTTTGTTGATGTACCTGTTTTACCACCTACGCTGTAACCGGCTACATAGCCGTTTTTACCTGTACCGTTATCAACAACAGATTTCATCATTTTGCGAACCTTTTCGGAGGTTTCGCTACTGATAACCTGTCTTATTTCTTTTGTCTGAGTCTTTTTGACAGTTTTACCGTCGGAATCGACAATACTTGAAACAAGATACGGCTGAAGAAGTTTACCACCGTTTGCTATTGCACAAAGACCTGTGCAAACCTGAATCGGTGTAAGTGAGTTTGTCTGACCGAAAGATGCCGACGAAAGCTCAACTATGCCGTATTGATTTTCTTTGTAGTACTGAGGTGAAGCTTCACCCGGAAAGTCAATATTTGTTTTTTGTGTAAAGCCGAATGCATCAAAATACTTGAAATAATTGTGTACGCCAAGCTTTTGACCGATTGTAATGAAGAATGGGTTACAAGAATTTTCAAGACCCTGTGTAAGAGTCTGCGTACCGTGACCCGGATGATAGTGACATTTCATCTTGTACTTATCAACCTGAATAGCACCTGTGCAGGTGTATGTTGTATTCAAATTTACAACATTTTCCTCCAAGGCAGCAGAAGCGACAAATGTTTTGAATACGGAACCCGGAACATATGTGTCGTTGACTGTGAAGTTTCTCCACTGATTTTGTACTGCTTCACTTTCGGCAACCTGCTTTTCTTCCTTCGTTTTAAGGCTCTTGATATATTTTTTATTTTTGCTGTAAGTGAGTTTATAAGGCTCATTGCAATCGTAATCAGGAAGCGAAGACATTGCAAGAACTGCACCCGTATTACAGTTCATAACAACACCGTAAGCACCTTTTGCCTGATACTCGTTCATAGTTTCGCTCAAGCCTTTTTCAAGGTAATACTGAATGGTTTGATTGATTGTCAAAACAAGTGAGTCACCGTCAGACGCTGCTACGGAAGTTTCGTAATCGCCGGTAATGTTGTTTGACTTAGCGTCCTGCATTGTAATAATTCTGCCGTTAGTACCTGTAAGTTCTTCATCGTAATAAGCTTCAAGTCCTGTTACGCCTTGGTCGTCTGTACTTGTAAAACCGAGAACGCTTGAAGCAAGTGAACCGTAAGGATAGTAACGCTTTGTTGCCTGTTCGGTACCTATGCAATCACCGAGTCTGTTTTTCGACACGAATTTTGAAAGCTTCTCTTTTATGTTATTTTCGACTTTTTTCTCAACAAGTTCATAGTGATTGTTGTGCCTTGTTTTTTCGATAAAATCGTTTTTAGCTTCATCGTCGTATTTGAAAAGTGTTGCAAATTCGTTTGCTATTAAATTTCTTTCCTCATCGTCCTTAATGTTAAGTGGGTCAATAAAAACATTCCAAACTGACGCCGACTGTGCAAGCACATTTCCTTCGCTGTCGTATATCGTGCCACGCATTGCAGAAATCTCTGCGTCCTTAAGCTGTTGTGACTCAGCCTTTGCCGAAAGTTCATCGCCCTTGATTATTGTCAAGTAAAACACTCTTGCTACCGTGCCGGTTATAAGAAAGATGACAACAAATATCATAATGAGTATTCGCTTTAACATTCGTTTTGATGTATTCATTTCATCATCCTCGCAATTGTTATCTTATTTAATATAACATATGAGAGTTAAGATATGCTTAACTCTCATAAATACTACGCTAAGTTACAAAGCAATATTACTTCTTTTGATAAGACGGTTTTTCTGCCTTAGACTTAACCTCTTGTTGATTTAAAACTGCCTGTGCAGCAGCAAGACGCTTACTCTTGTACTGAGAAACATCTATGTATTTTATTTGATTTGACTTCATTTTTGTCATACCGAGTTGCTCTACGGCATACTGGTCAATCATACTCATTGAAACAAGGCTGTCGAGTTCGCTGTTAAGCCTTGTATTTTCACTTTGAGCCACAGAAAGATTCTTTTCAAGACTTGAAATTTCACTTGTAAGTTCATATGTTTTTGCATTAGTATAAAGCACTGCAAAAAGCATACCCAAACAAAGCCCTGCAATCACAAAGATTCTAAGAGCTTTTTTCACTGAAAGATGTTGCTCGAAAACGAGCTGTTTCATAGATTTTCTTGCACTTTTGTTATTTTCTCTTACTTTAAATTCCTTTTTAGGAGCCGGAACATATGCCGGTGCAGCAGAAGAGCGTTCATATGAAAAAGCCTTTACGGCATAAGATGCATCATTTGCATAAGAATAGCGCCTGAAATCGCCTGTATTAGTCATTTTAACTTCCTCCTCACTTTATAATTCAAGATTTAAATTTAATATTTTTCAAAAATTCTGAGCCTTGATGAGCGTGCACGAGGGTTTGCTTCAAGCTCCTGCTCAGACGGTGAAATCGATTTAAAAGTTTTACCCTTAGGTTTATTTCCACATACGCAAACAGGAAATTCCTTCGGACAGGTACAACCCTGACACCACTTGGCAAACTGTTCCTTTACTATCCTATCCTCAAGAGAATGGAAAGTAATAATTGCAATTCTGCCACCCGGTGCTAGCAGGTCAAATGTATCTTCAAGCGTTGATTTGAGCACATCAAGTTCGGCATTTACTTCGATTCTGATAGCCTGAAAAGTTTTTCTTGCAGGATGAGAATCACGCATAGCCTTTTGCGGCATTGAAGATTTAATAATATCAACAAGTTCAAAAGTTGTTTTTATCGGTTTATCTTGCCTTGCTTTAACAATATTTGAAGCAATACGACGAGAAAATTTTTCTTCGCCGTAACGATAAATAATATCGGCAAGCTGTTTTTCGTCATAAGTGTTTACTACATCGAAAGCGCTAAGCCCACTTTTGCTCATTCGCATATCAAGTGGTGCATCCTTATGAAAAGAAAAACCACGCTCTGCCGTATCAAGCTGAAACGAGCTTACACCTAAATCAAGAAGTAAGCCGTCGATTTTATCTATATTAAGATTTGAAAGTATATTTTTAATATTTGAGTAATTATCGTGAACAATTGTTACATTTTCCCTATCGCCGAGTCTTTCGTTAAGAACTTTTATAGCGTCCGGGTCTTGGTCGATAGAGATAACTTTCTTGGCAGTTTTGGCAATTTCGCCACTGTGGCCGCCGCCACCTGCCGTGCCGTCAACGATAATTTTATTTTCATCAAGATTAAGAGCCTTAACTGCTTCGTCAAAAAGCACACTTTTATGTACAAATTCCATTATTCATTCTCCCCGTTCTTAACCTTATCCATAAGGTCATAAATGCCCTGAGAATGGTCGTAAGAGTTGTACATTTGCTCGTACTCGTCGTTATCCCAAATTTCGATAACCTTGCCCTTACCTTTGAAAACTACGGTAGAATCATTTGAAAGATTGCTTGCTTCTTTAAGCCTTTGATTTACCGTAAATCTGCCCTGTGCGTCAAGTGTACCTTCTTCGGCATCATCAAGAAAAGCCGTTGTAATATCGTACTTTTGATTTTCGGTACCTCTTTGCATTGAGTCATATGTTTCCTCAAAATAGTCAACCGGATAAAGAGTAAGGCATTTGCAACCCCTGACGGTAACTGCAACCATATAAAATTCTTTACCGAGGCGTTCTCTCCACTTAGTCGGAACAGAAAGTCTGCCTTTAGAATCAAGCTTGTAACCGTCTAAAGTACCTACAAATAAACGCATATTCTCTGCTCCTTTCGTGAATTTTGGTTTCAAATTAATGGGATTAACTTGAATTTTATGGGATTTTGTTGGATTTTTCCCTTTGTTTACATTATAAAGGTGGGAAATAGTATTGTCAAGGATAAATTTTGTCGATACGGCGATTTTTGAAATTGTAATACTTTTGTAATATTTTAAGGGTAATAAAAACAAATTGTTATTGTACAAATGTACAATAATATGTTATAATAAACACATCTTATATATTTTCGGAGGACAGGTTATGCAGGAATACAAAACCTCGTGGAGAGAAAAAATCTGTTTCGGTGTAGGTGCAATCGGTCTTGATCTCAGCTACGGTATGTTTTACTCGTTTTTGAGTTACTATTTGTCAAGCGTGCTTGGACTTAAGGAAGCATTTTTACTTCTCCTCACCCCTATCGCAAGAATTTGGGACGGTATCAATGACCCGATGATGGGTACAATCGTTGACAACACAAGAACAAAGCACGGAAAGTACAGACCGTGGATACTCATCGGTGCAATATGCAACGCAGTTGTACTCTTCTTACTTTTCACCAGCTTTGGTATGAGTGGCACTAAGCTTTACATTTACATTGGCGTTATGTACATTCTTTGGGGTATGACAAACACAATGGCTGACATTCCGTATTGGAGTATGGTGCCGTCATTCACATCCGACCCTAAGGACAGAAACCTTGTTTCAACAGTTGCGAGAACTTTCAGTGGTCTCGGTCAAGGTATCATCACCGTTGCAACGCCTATCATTTTGCCTATGCTTTCAAGTGGTATGACTACCGACAAAGGTTACAGTGCATCAGGCTTTTCTCGTTGGGCAGGCATTTGCGGCATTATGCTTGTACTTTTCTCAAGTATTTGTGTTCTTTCAACTAAAGAGAAAAATGTTGTTTACGGCGAAAAGACAAAGTTTTCATTCAAAAAGATTTTCTCGGTTATTGCTCATAACGACCAGCTTGTAGTGTTTATGGTTGTTGCAATGCTTTCAAATGCAGGTTGGTATCTTACTTCAGGTACGGCAGTTTACTACTTCTCGGATGTTTTAGGCGAACCTAAAGCGCAGAGTCTTTTCCAAACTATCGGTGCAGTCGGTTCTGTATTAGGTCTTGTAGTAATTCCTGTTCTTTCAAAATGGATGAACAAAAAGAAAATTTACCAAATTTCACTTATCGCTACAATTGTAGGTTACATACTTATGTATATCTTCGGTCCTGTACTTAAGATTACAATTGCGCTTGACATAGCGTACATTATTTCTTCAACAGGTATTGCAGCTATGTTCGTAGGACAAACAATTTTCCTTGCAGATATTGTTGACTACGGCGAATACAAGAACGGCGAAAGAAACGAATCTATCACATTTTCTATGAAAGGCTTTTTGCAGAAAATGGCTTATACAATTCAGACAATCGTACTTTTCGGTGGTCTTGCAATTATGGGTTACAACAAGCAGATTACAAGCGCAACAAAGGCTATTAACGAAAGCACAAAAGCAGGTATCGGTATAATTTGCTTTGGTATTCCACCTATTCTTATTTTGATTTCTCTTATCGTATTTTCAAAGAAATTCAAGCTTCACGGCGAACTTGCAGATAAAGTTCACGACCATATAGTTGAGAAGAGAAGTAAGGAAAGTAAATAATAAAATAAATCATAGTTTATAAAAGGTTGACGGCTGACGAGTGAATTGTGCGTAGCACAAGAGACACGAAACTCCAAATTTGGCGACCGTAGGAAGCAACAAATTTGGGAGAAACAGTCCGGTGGACTGTTTCGTAGTGAGTAGTTTTATATAAAGGCGACCACAGGTCGCCCCTACGAAAGTCTTATCATTTTAGACTATCTAAATTAGAAAAATCACCGTAGGGGCGAACTGTGTTCGCCCGACAATCCCTCCGTCACGCAAGCGTGCCACCTCCCTTTACAAGGGAGGCTAAACTATATAATTTACAAACAACAAAAAGGCTTTACGATTAATTTCGTAAAGCCTTTTATTTTGAGGACAAATATGTCCGAGGTGTTTATTTTAAATTGAGAACATCATCAACGATTTGTTCTTTGGTAAGGTGATTTTCCTTAAGAATTTCCACAGGGTCATAACGGTCAAGAAATTCCTTTTTAAGACCGAAGTTAAGAGTTTTAACATCGCTGTCGCCATAAAAACGAGCAATCTTTTCACCGAAGCCACCGTCAAGAATACAGTCTTCAAGAGTAACTACTGTTTTATGATTTGCTTTGAGTGAGTCAAGAAGTTCGCTGTCAACACCGGTAATATAGTAAGGATTGATAACAGTTGCCTTAGTTCCTGTCTTTTCCTCATAAAGCTTAGCAGCTTCAACTGCAAGTGGGTAGAAAGTACCAAGACCGATAAATGCAACTTCACTGCCCTGCTCTTTAACTTCATATTTATTAAGAACACTGAAATCCTTAGTGATTTTTTCACCAGTTGAAACATATTCGCAACAAGGAATACGAATAGCAACAGGGTGTTCGTTTTGCTCAATGCTCCAATCAAGCATAGCAAGATATTCTTCCTTAGTTGTAGGAGCAAGGTAAACAAGATTTGGAATATTCGACATCATAGGAATATCGTAAATACCGAGGTGAGTTACATCATTCAGACCGAATACCGACGCAGCATAAACGATAATTGTGGCGCTGTTATTATTGATGCAAAGGTCCTGAGAAAGCTGGTCATATGTTCTTTGGATAAATGTGCTGTATACACCGTAAACAGGTTTACCTCCACCGGCAGCAATACCTGAAGCAAGTGCCACTGCTGTTTCCTCGGCAATACCTACATCAACAAACTGCTTGCCTGCAAGCTTTCTTTTATCCTCTGTAAAACCGAATACGGTAGGTGTAGCAGAAGTGATAGCAACTACCTTTTCGTCCTTTTTCATCTTATCAAGAAGGTAATCAACAGTAATACTGCTGTAATCTTCGCCGTCAAAGTTGAATTTAGGCTTGCCGGTTTCAATATCAAAAGGCATACACCAGTGCCAATTTTCCTTATATTTTTCTGCAAGAGCAAAGCCCTTACCCTTTTGAGTAACGATATGAACTACAACAGGCTTATCGGTATCCTTTACACTCTTAAATGCAGAAATGAGTGACTCAAGGTCGTTACCGTCCTTAACAAAAACATAATCAAGACCCATTGACTTAAACAAATTACATTCGGCTTTACCGTCTGTATCACGAAGAAGCTTAAGGTTTGATACATGCCACCGTGATTTTCGGCAATTGACATATCGTTATCGTTAACTACAATGATAAAGTTGCTGTCAAGCTCGGCAGCTACATTAAGACCTTCAAGTGCTTCGCCACCACTGAGTGAACCGTCGCCGATAATTGCAATAACATTTTCCTTATCACCCTTCAAATCTCTTGCCTTTGCAAGACCGCAAGCAAGGCTGACAGAAGTTGAAGTATGGCCTACCGTAAAGAAATCGTGTTCACTTTCTTCAGGAGAGCTGTAACCGGTAATATCATCATATCTGCTTTCATCAAGGAAGCCGTATGCTCTGCCTGTAAGCATTTTATGTGGATATGTTTGGTGTGATACATCGAATACAAATTTGTCAACAGGAGAATTAAAAACATAATGAAGCGCAATTGTTGCTTCAACCATACCGAAATTAGGACCACAATGTCCACCGTGAATGCTGAGCTTTTTAAGAAGAGCTGCTCTCATTTCCTTTGCAAGCTCTTTCATTTCATCAACTGAATAGCTTTTTAAATCTTTTGGTGAATTAATTTTTTCAAGATACATTTTTTCATTTCCTTTCAAATTAATTATTTCCGATTTTTCAGATTGTAGACATTATATCACCTAAAGTTCACTTTAGGTCAAGTGTTTTTCAAAAATTTTTATAAAAAAATATGCACCTCATTAAGAAGTGCATATCTATAATAAATTGATTTATCTGTCCTCACGGAAATATGAAAGACCGAGAGATGCAGGTGGCTGGTCCTCTCTCTTCTTTCTGACGCTCACAATAATAAGAACTATAATAGTTACAATATAAGGAAGCATTTTGAAAAGTTCCTGAGTACTCATCTTAAGACCCGGAATGAAGAGGTAAACAATGTAAAGACCACCGAAAAGGATTGAGCCTAAAATACCCAAGTCCGGTTTCCAAATAGCAAAGATAACAAGTGCAATTGCAAGCCAACCTCTGTCGCCGAAGCCCTCGTTTGACCAAACGCCGTTAGCATAGTCCATTACATAGAAAAGACCACCGAGACCTGCGATAACGCTACCGATACAAGTAGCAAGATATTTTGATTTAGAAACGCTGATACCTGCTGCATCGGCTGTTGCAGGATTTTCGCCTACAGCACGAAGATGCAAGCCACCACGGGTTTTCCTAAGGAAAAATGCAACCAAAAACGCAATGATAATTGCCAAATAAGCAAGAAAACCGTAAGACAGGAATATCTTACCAAACCAGCCTGTAGTTTCGGCAAAAGGTAATTTTTTTGTAAAGAAAGCACTTGTCCTTGTAAGAGCAACAGAAGGAATGTCACTGCCTGTAAGCTTAACAAGTGATGAACCGAAGAAGTTACCGAAGCCTACACCGAATGTTGTGATAGCAAGACCGGTTACATTTTGGTTGGCACGAAGTGTTACGGTTAAGAAGCAATAAATAAGTCCTGTTAAAAGAGAACCTATAATCGTACAAAGAAGTGGAATAAGAACTGCAAGAAGTGGGTTAAGGTCATTAGTACCCATTGACTCTTCATAAAGAAAAGCACCGATAACACCACTTATACCACCTACATACATAATTCCCGGAATACCAAGGTTAAGGTTACCTGACTTTTCGGTAAGGATTTCACCTGTTGAGCCGTAAAGAAGAGGTATACCCTGCAAAATGGCACGCTGGATAAATGTTACTAAAGTTGAAAAAGAAAACATATTATTTACCCTCCTTATGTGCCTTACGGAAATTAAGTTTATAGTTAATAAAGAACTCACTGCCGATAATGAAGAAAAGGATTATACCTGTAATGATTTCACTAAATGACTCATTAAGACCGTAAACGGTAGCAATTTCAGTAGCACCCTTGTCAAAAAATACAAGAAGAAGTGAAGTGAGTACCATATAAATCGGGTTAAACTTAGCAAGCCAAGAAACCATAATAGCTGTAAAACCACGGTTGTTTGCAGTAGTTGTTGAAATAGTATGGTCTGTACCACCTACAAGAAGAAGACCTGCAATACCACAAATAGCACCTGAAAGGAACATAGTTCTGATAATAACTTTTTTAACATTGATGCCGATATACTTAGCAGTGTTTTCACTTTCACCAACTACAGAAAGTTCGTAGCCGTGCTTACTGTACTTGAGGTAAACATACATAAATATTGTAAGTGCAAGAACAACAAGAATATTAAGTAAATATTCATAGTTGCCGAGTTGAGGAAGCCAACCTGCGTGGCTCATTTGGTTGATGATACCAACCTTACCCGAACCCTTTGGTACTTCCCATACCATAACGAAATATGATACAAGCTGAATACCTACATAGTTCATCATAAGAGTGAAAAGAGTTTCATTAGTGTTAAACTGAGCCTTAAACACAGCAGGAATAACTGCCCAGAGAGCACCTGCAAGCATACTTGCAACAATCATAACAATGATAAGAAGTGCATTAGGAATTTTACCACCGAGGCAAATCATACAAGCAGCAGTAGCAAGACCACCGACAAGTACCTGACCTTCACCACCGATATTCCAAAATCGCATTTTAAATGCAGGAGTCAAAGCAAGAGCTATACAAAGAAGAATAGCAAGGCTTTGGAAAAGGTTCCATACTCTTCTTGAAGTACCAAAAGCGCCGTCAATCATAGTACCGTATACGCTGATTGGATTTTGGTGAGTCAAAATCATTGTTACAAGACCACTTACGATAAGCGCAAGAAGAATTGAACCGAGTCTTATAAGCCAAGAAAAATACCAAGGCAAAGAAGCCCTTTTACTAATATGAAAAAGAGGTTCGTGTGTTTTTTGCTTATTACTCATTACGCATCCTCCCTTTCTGTTTTAGTCATTAACAAACCGATTTCTTCCTTAGTTGCCGTTCTGCCGTCAACTATACCGGTAATTTTACCTGAATTGATAACCATAATTCTGTCGCAAAGTTCTACAAGAACATCAAGGTCCTCGCCGACAAATACTACAGCTACGCCGTTTTCCTTCTGCTTTGTAAGAAGGTTATAAATCATATAAGATGAGTTAATATCAAGACCTCTTACAGGGTAAGCAGCCATAAGTACCTTAGGGTTAGCAGCAATTTCTCTGCCGACAAGTACCTTTTGAACATTACCACCCGAAAGCCTTCTTACAGGAGTTGTAGCACCCGGTGTTACAACCTCTAAGCTTTCAATAATTTTTTCGGCAAGCTTTTTAGGGTCCTTACGGTCAAGAAAAGCAGTAGCGCCCTTTTTGTAAGAACGAAGCATCATATTATCGATAATATCCATATTACCGACAAGACCCATACCGAGTCTGTCCTCAGGTACAAACGAAAGCCTTACGCCGAGTTCTTTAATCTGAGTAGGTGTTTTTGCTCTCAAATCGACTGTTTCGCCCTCAGGTGAATGATAGATAATTTCGCCGTTTTCAGGCTTTTGAAGCCCTGCAATAGTTTCAAGAAGTTCCCTTTGACCACTGCCGGCAATACCTGCGATACCGAGAATTTCGCCACTTCTGATGTTAAATGAAATGTCATCAATAGCCTTAACACCTTCAGCATTAAGAGTTGTAACATTTTTAAGTTCAATTCTGTTTTCAGGATTAACAGGGTCTGTTCTCTCAATATTAAGTGATACTTTTTTACCGACCATCATTTCTGTGAGTGATTGCTCGGTAGCAGACTTAGTATCTACAGTGCCGATATATTCACCCTTACGAAGAACAGCAACTCTGTCGGTAAGTGACATAACCTCGTGGAGTTTATGTGTAATTATAATAATTGACTTTCCGTCTTCTTTCATTCGACGCAAAACATCAAATAATTTTTCAGTTTCCTGTGGTGTAAGTACAGCAGTAGGCTCATCAAGAATAAGAGTTTGAGCACCTCTGTAAAGCACCTTAACAATTTCAACTGTCTGCTTTTCAGATACAGACATTTCGTAAACCTTACTTTCAAGGTTAATATCAAAGCCGTATTTATCTGTAATTTCTTTAACTTTCTTTTCGGCTTTCTTAATATTATATCTCTGCTTGTCGTTGATACCGAGAACTATATTCTCAGTAGCAGTAAATACATCAACAAGTTTAAAATGCTGATGCACCATACCGATGCCGTATTTAAACGCATCTCTCGGTGATTTGATAACTACTTCTTCACCGTTAACATAAATCTGACCTTCGTCAGGAAAATATATGCCCGAAAGCATATTCATAAGAGTGGTTTTACCACTTCCGTTTTCGCCAAGAATGGCTAATATTTCACCTTTTTTAACTTGCAGATTAACATTTTTATTTGCAACAATCTGCCCGAATACTTTGGTGACGCCTTTTAATTCAATTGCAAAAGTATCACTCATACCGTCCTCCGGAAATTTCATATCACTTAAAACAAATACTACCGTGACCGTACTTTTTAGGGTACGGCCACGGGTTTTACTTATAAATTATAATTAAATTATAATCGATTACATCTTCTCGTTAAGAAGCTTAATACCGTCAATCTTAACATCGAAGTATGGAGCTGAACGGAACTTTGATTCCTTAAATGCACCGTTTTCAATTACTTCTGTGTCAGGAGTATACTTGTCATCGGTATCAACATCAGCCTTGTAGCTGTCAAGCTTCTTGCCGTCAACTGTGAATGTTGAAGTATCGAATACCTGAAGAGAACCGTCTTCAAGCTTAGCCTTAGCTTCGTCGATAGCCTTCTGAGTACCTTCAGCTGCAGCCTTTTCGTTTACATCTGTAAGAACAACTGAGTTAGTAGCAAGGTCGCCTGTCCAGTCAGTGTCAATCTTCTTACCGTCCATTACGCACTTGATTGCATATTCATAGTAAGGAGCCCAGTTGATTCTTGAAGATACGATGAATGTGTTAGGGCAAGCGCTTACAGTTGAACCGTTGTATGATACATTAGGAACGCCTGCATTTTCACAAGCTGTAGGAGCACCCATTGAGTCAGCGTGCTGGCTGATAAGCTTACAACCGTCAGCGATAAGTGTGTTAGCAGCTTCCTTTTCAGCAGTTTCATCATACCATGAACCTGTGAACTGAACTTCCATTGTAGCACTTGGGCAAACTGAACGAGCACCAAGGAAGAATGAAGTATAACCTGAAATAACTTCTGCGTAAGTATAAGCACCTACATAACCGATTTTAGCTTCGTCTTCTTTGAAGTCGCCGTTCTTAATCATTTCGTTAAGCTTCATACCTGCTGCAATACCTGCAAGGTATCTGCCTTCGTAGATTGAAGCAAATGCGTTGTGATAGTTGTCAAGACCTTCTGTATGAGCTCTTGTACCTGTTGAGTGGCAGAACTGAACATCAGGATACTTCTTAGCAACTTCGATTAAATATGGTTCGTGACCAAAGCTGTCAGCGAAGATGATTGAACATCCCTTATCAACAAGGTCTTCAGCAGCTTCAGCAGCTTCCTGACCTTCAGGAATGTTAGTCTTGTAAATTTTGTTTTCGTCAGCAATACCGAGAGTCTTACAAGCTTCGTCAGCAGCAGTGATGAAGTTCTTATCGTAAGTTGAGTTCTCGTCGTGAAGGAAAATAAATCCTACCTTAATGTCTGACTTAGCAGATTGGCTTGTTGATTCTTTTGAGTCGTTATTGTCCTTGTTTGATGAGCAGCCTGCGAACACGCCTACAACAAAAAGAACTGAAAGAACAACTGCAAGAATTTTCTTTGTGAGTTTCATTTGTCTTACCTCCGTACAAATAAATCAATTTATTATAAGGTGAAAACACCGAATAACCATAAATAAAAATAAAAAACAATTAATCTCTGAAATAAACCTTGCCTGTTTCGTGGTCCATACTTTCAACAATAGCAAGTGATTCAACCTTAACGCCTTCGCTCCTGAGCTTGTCGCCACCGTGCTGAAAGCCCTTTTCAATAACAACGCCACAGCCGGCAAGAGAAGCGCCACTGTCATTTACAAGGTCGATAAGACCGTTGAGCGCATTACCGATAGCAAGGAAATCGTCAACAATAAGTACTCTGTCGTTTTCATCGAGAAATCGTTTTGATACAATAATATCGTATGTAGTGCCGTGAGTAAAGCTTTCAACCTTAGAGGTGTATACATCACCGGCAATATTTTTAGTCTTTGTTTTCTTAGCGAAAACAAGCGGACAACCAAATTCTTCGGCAACAAGCGCACCGATAGCAATACCTGATGCTTCAATAGTAAGGATTTTGTTAACATTGTCATCCTTAAATAAACGATGAAATTCCTTAGCAATTTCACGCATAAAAGGAATATCGATTCTGTGATTTAAAAAGCCGTCTACCTTAAGGATATTACCCTCGTAAACTTCGCCTTCGTTTAATATTTTCTGTTTTAATGAATCCATACTTGTACCACCGAAAAATAGTAATAATATAATGTGTTAATATATTATTACTAAATTACAAATTTTGCAACTATTCTTTTTAATTTGACACCAAATTTTAATATTTTCTTAAGTTAGTTCAAAAAAGAAGTGTGACACTTATATGATATTTGTATATATTGCATATATGTAAAGAAAAGTGCTTTACACAAGCTATAGACTTAACAATAAAATTGTGATATTATGGAATTGGTGATATTATGGAAAACAAGAAAAATGCAATGATTGTAGCTGTATTTATAATAGTATTTATGATAATTGCAGGAATTATTGCTTTAGCAGGAAAATTACCGATTATAGGCAGAATTTTAGTATTTGTTTTTGCCGTTTTATTAGTAATATTTGTTTTGGTATTTTTTATAATTATTGCAAAAAGGAGAAAGTAAATGAAAATTCTTGTAAGTGCCTGCCTACTTGGTGAAAACTGCAAATATAACGGTGGCAACAATAAATGCGACAAAGTAATCGAACTTGCAAAAGAGCATACGCTTATACCTGTATGCCCGGAAACATTTGCAAACCTGCCTACTCCGAGAGTTCCGAGTGAAATCAAAGACGGCAGGGTTTATTCAAAAAACGGTGAAGATTTAACCGAACAATTTTATGACGGTGCCGAAAAGACACTTTATGTGGCAGAAGAAAGTGCGTGCCAAATAGCAGTACTGAAGGAAAGAAGTCCGTCGTGTGGATTCGGTAAAATTTATGACGGTACATTTTCGGGAAATTTGACATACGGCAACGGCATTGCTGCGCAAATGCTTTACGACCACGGAATCGTTATACTTGGTGAAAGCAATGTTGATAAAATTAAAGATTATGAATAAAATAATATAAGCATAACAAAACAGGCAGAGTCATTCGGCTCTGCCTGTTTTGCTGAGAAGAAATAAAGGAGATAAAGTAAATCATCAATCATTTGACGATTCGGAAATAATCTTTTGAGCAA
>JBNMGQ010000010.1:0-39388 GCA_050872345.1 Eubacterium sp.
CTTTTGTGGTTTGTGAAGTACTTGAAGTTGTATTTGAATTGCCACTCGAATTATTGGAGCAAGCTGCAAAAGAAAATACAAGCACGAGTGCTAAAAAAATTGAGGTTATTTTTTTCATAATGTTAATCTCCTTTTAATTATTTTTGTTCGTCAACAGGTGGTATCATCTCGGCATACTTTTTAAGCATTTCAGGTGTTGAGGTGTAACACCTGCATTTTTCATTGCTCTGCCTACTGCCTTTTCATTACAATAAGCATTCGCAGTATCTATAAGCTGACATCCGTTTTTGAGTGCGTAGGTTGCCGATGCATCTGCCTCATCAGGGGACAGCAAAAATGTTCCGATACCCTGCATTGGCATTTGAACACCGTTATTTAACTTTGTAAATTCCATAGTAGTTACTCCTTTTCTTTTTGATAATTTAATTGTAACATCTAAAGTTGACTTTAAGTCAAGAGTTTACTTACATTCTTCAAAAATTTTTAATATTTCTTCATGAGTCATCTTTTTGTAAGCACCCGCTTTTAACTTTTTCATATCTGCCACTCTTTTGTTATTGTTCTTTTCAACTATATTATAAGAAAAACGAGGCCTCATATGAAGTCTCGTTTTGTTATTGTTCTTCAGCAAAAAACGGTTATCAAAAATGATAACCGTTTTAATAATCTTTAAATTTTCATTCGTTAGATAGATTTGAGAAGAGCAGGAAGTCTTGTGAGAGCGCCACCGAGTCTCCAGAAAATCTTATTGAAACCGACAAAGCTTGACTGGTCGTCATTGAGCATCATAAGAAGACCGTCAGCCATTGCAGGTGAAAATACGCCCATACTCATAGCGATAAAGTTACGAATAGGAATTTGAGTGGCCATAGCAGCGAGCATCTTACCATCGCCGTTAGCGTCAGAACCCATACCACTCATAACCTTAGTAATCATATTGCAAAGCTTACCACCCCATTTAGTATGACGAGCGTCATTGAGGCAACAGTAAAGGTCAATCTTCTTAGTTCTGTCAATTTCAGGATTTGGAAGTTCGCCGTAAACCTTAGCAAAATCATCACGAGTGATATTAGCAACATTATTGTAGTAGTTAGGAGCAGTTTCTCTGTAATCAGGTACTTCGGCTTCAACTGTTGATTCAACATAAACATTAGCTGTAAGCTTAGGGTCACGAGATGATGCAGAAACGATAATATCAAAATCGCCTGACTCAACGAACCAATCATTAATGTTTACATTATAGAATGCAAATGCTCTCTTTGAAAGTTCAATTGAAACTTCCTTCTCTTCGCCGGCTTTAAGGAATACTTTCTTAAATGCACGAAGTTCCTTAACAGGACGGTAAATTGTAGATTCCTTATCGGCAACATAAACCTGTGCAATTTCAGCACCGTCAACATCGCCGGTATTCTTAATCTTAAACGATACTGTTAAAGTATCAGTATCCTTAATCTTATCAGCTGAAAGCTTAATATCGCTGTATTCAAATGTGGTATATGAAAGACCGTAACCAAATGGGAATACTACATCAAGGTTAGCAGAATCATAATATCTGTAGCCGATATAAACTGATTCCTTATGCTCTGAAGTAACAGGACCACCAGGATAATTACCATATGTTGGGTTAACTTCAAATGAAGTTGGATATGTTTCAGAAGTCTTACCTGATGGGTTAACCTTACCGGTAAGGATATTAGCAACTGCAATACCACCTGCCTGACCACCAAGACCTGAATTAAGAAGACCCTTAACTTCACTAAGCCACGGCATAAGTACAACCGAACCACCTGCAAGAACTACAACAGTATTAGCGTTAGCCTTAGCAACTGCTGAAACAAGTGCGTTATGGTTAGCAGGCATATTGATAGTTTCTCTATCGTAACCTTCACCTTCAAAATCTTCTGTAAGACCGACAAATACAACTGCTACATCGGCATTCTTAGCAGCGTCAACTGCCTGCTTTGTAAGTTCAGCGTCGCTGAGTCTGTTCTTATCTTTCTTAGTCGGAGCTGACTTGTAGTAGCCCTGAGAATATGTAAGGTCAACGCCAAGCTTTTCAAGTTCGTCATAAGCGTTTGAAAGCATTGTAGGATTAATAACAGATGAACCGGCACCCTGGAAACGAGGAGCCTTAGCCATTTCACCGATAACGGCAACCTTCTGACCTTTCTTAAGAGGAAGAATTTTATCATCGTTCTTAAGAAGAACCATTGAACCTTCGGCAACTTTCTGAGCGATTGCGTGATGAGCCTTAGGGTCAAATGTATGTGTCTTTTCAAGAGCAGGCTTTGACTTCATAATAAGGTTAACTACATTGTCAACTCTTTCATCAAGGACTGCTTCATCAAGTTCGCCACTCTTAACAGCAGCAATAATCTTCTTTTGATTAAGTGAACCTGAAGTAGGCATTTCAAGGTCAGTACCGTTTTGAAGACCAGGGATTCTGTCAACCGAAGCGCCCCAGTCAGTAACAATAAGACCTTCAAAACCCCATTCGTCACGAAGAATTTCCTGCTGAAGGTGTTTATTCTGTGAAGCATAAACGCCGTTAAGTCTGTTATAAGAGTTCATAACGGTCCAAGGCTGAGCTTCCTTAACAGCAATTTCAAATGCAGGAAGATAAATTTCACGCATTGTTCTTTCATCAATAACTTCATTAAGAACCATACGGAATGCTTCCTGTGAGTTACAAGCAAAGTGCTTAAGCGAAGTACCTACACCCTTTGATTGAACACCGTTGATAACACTTGCAGAGCATTTACCTGCAAGGTATGGGTCCTCACTGAAATACTCAAAGTTACGGCCGCAAACAGGTGCACGCTTAATATTAGTACCTGGTCCGAGAATAGTTGAAACCTTTTCTTTCAAGCATTCCTGACCCATAGCTTCGCCCTCTTGCTTCAAGAGGTCCTCATCCCAAGAACAAGATGAAGTAGCTGCAGGTGGGAAACAAGTAGCAGGTACAGAGTTACCGAGACCGATACCACCCTTTTTTTCTTCGCCTTCGGCAGGAACATAATCCTTACCCTTAGCTTTACGAAGGCCGTGAGGTCCGTCAGTAATCATAATTTTAGGAAGACCGAGTTCAGGTGCTTCCTCAAGATGCCAATAGTCATAACCTGAAACAAAAGCAGCCTTTTGCTCAAGTGACATTTTTTTAACGATTTGTGGGTATCTCATATCACAAAAACGCTCCTTCTCAAAATAATAACACATCTATTATACAATAAAATAATCATCTTATCAATATAATTTTTGTGCATTTTTACAATTTATTTTATATTTCGTTTATAAATTGCTTTGTTGTCTATATCATAATAAAAATATTTAGCTTTGTATATCAAATATCCGATTTATTTACACAAATCCTATATAAAAAAGGAGTGGACTTGCCACTCCTAAAGTATCATTAATAATTTTCTGCGCTGACTTCAAAAAAGCTTTGAGGATGATTGCAGGTAGGACAAACTTCAGGTGCCTTAGTACCGACAACAATATGACCACAGTTGCGACATTCCCAAATTTTAACTTCGCTCTTCTCAAAAACTTTCATAGTTTCAACATTTTCAAGAAGCTTTCTGTATCTTTCCTCGTGATGTTTTTCAACAGCAGCTACAAGCCTAAACTTAGCAGCAAGTTCACTAAAGCCCTCTTCTTCTGCAGTTTTCGCAAATTCTACATACATATCTGTCCACTCGTAGTTTTCACCTTCGGCAGCAGCTTTAAGATTATTTGCAGTATCGGAAATGCCTTCCATTTCCTTAAACCACATTTTGGCATGCTCTTTTTCGTTATTAGCAGTTTTCAAAAACAAATCAGCAATCTGCTCAAAGCCTTCTTTTTTAGCAACAGAAGCAAAATAAGTGTACTTATTTCTTGCTTGTGACTCACCTGCAAAAGCAGCTTCAAGATTCTTTTGTGTTTTTGTACCGTCGTACTTACTCATAATTTTACCCTCCGAATTTTGTTGATTTAATCAACATATTATATTTAATATATTACCACTTCAAATATAAGTTAGTCAACATAAACAAAAGCCTTGAGTAAAGCAGTAAAGCTAAACTCAAGACTTTTTGTGTAATAATGCGTAATAGTAGTATTACGCAGAGGTTGGGCTACATAATATTTTCCTCAATTTCAATGCTTTTGCCGTCGAAGTGAGCAATGATTCCGTTTGAATCCATTGTGGCATAAAGCTTAGAGTGAGAAATATTTTTAAGTTTATATTTAACATCAGGATAAACGCCTTTGTATTCATTGCAAAAAACTGCAATTTTAGGCACAAGTTTTTTTACCCAATAAAATGAAGTTGAATAAAAATATCCGTGGTGACCGACTTTGAGCAAATCCACATTACCGATTTTATCGGCAATTTTCTTTTCGTCGCCTGCTTTATAATTTATATCGCCGGCTAAAAATGCTTTAGTGTCCCCTATTTTTACAAGTGTTCCGACACTGCTGACATTCTCGCCGAATTTAATCAAATGTTTTTGATATGAGCCATTGAAAAATTTAATATTAAAATCACCGAGAGTGATTTCTTTTTCATCAAAGCTTTGAATAAGCTCAACATTATTTCTTTTTACAGCGTCAAGCATTTGAGTATAAACTTCAACATTATCCCATCTTTTACGCTCATAAAGGCAAATATTCTCTTCCCTGTACGGCTTCAAATATGCAGTTTTAACTTCAATATCAGGGTGATTTATAACAGTATCAAATCCACCGATATGGTCCGAATGAGCGTGAGTACCCAAAACAAATTCAATATGTACTTTTCCGTCGTCACTTTTAAAATGGTCTAAAAGATATTTAACTACAATATCCTCATACCCTTTAAGGTTAAGATGTGGTTTATCAGCAGGAAAATCCGTATCCTCTGCCGAATCAACCATTGCAATTTTTCCTTGACTTTCAAGAATAATACAATCACTGTGACCTGTATTTAAAAAATGTATATTACCAAGCATTGATATAAACCTCTTATCTAATGATATTATCAAGAATATGTTTTACAATTGAATCGTTATTAGAGCAAGCAACAAAATCAGCTTTATCCTTAACGAATTGACTGCCTGAGCCTGAAGCAACACAAGTTCCTGCAATTTTAAACATTGAAAGGTCATTTCTGCTGTCCCCTACAGCCATAACATTCTTTTTGTCTATTTGAAGCTTATCGCATAAAATCTCAAGTGCATTGCCTTTTGATACAGAACTTAACATTATTTCTATATTGTTATCCATCGAAGTAGTAGAGTTAAGATTAGCAATTGATTTTAGCTTTTCAAAACACTCTTCTCTTTCGCCGAGATTTTTAAAGAAGATATTTAATATTTCTGTATGATTAAAAGAATTGACAGCGCTTTTAAAATCATCAAATCCTATACGGGTTTGTTTGATAACGCTTACATAGTTAGGGTCAATGTTATAATATTTGTACGACTCATCATTAAGCTTAGACTTATCCGTTTTAGCATTGCCGTCGTCGTAATATTCAATCATAGTGTCATATGATGACAACAAGTCGAAAAGTTTTTTGTCGGTTTCATTATCAATATAATTTTGATAAATGTTTTTATTATTCTTTCTGTCAAATATTACAGAACCGTCTGAATAAATTATGTACCTGATATTATCACAATTTCTTAAAACCTCAGGTATTTCATAATAAGTTCTGCCGGTGCAAAGCGCAAATTCAATACCAAGTTCAGTAAGCTCATTGATAGCTTTCAAATTATCATCAGATACATTTGAATCATCATCGAGAAGTGTGCCGTCAAGGTCACACGCTAAAAGTTTATATTTCATTTTATTTCCCAACCAAATTACATTTTATAAGTTAATTATATTAGAACTATGCGCACAAAATCAAGCTTTTTTCTTTCTGTGGATAACAAAACGGTTTAACGGATATGTCCACAAAGTAGGAACAGTCATAACCACAAGTTTTGTTAAAAGCACAATAAACACACTGTCATAACCACTGTTTTTAATAAGAGTACCGAGGAATGAACCAAACCAAGTATTAAATGTGATAGTGCACACAACCATTATTGTGTAAAGAATTGTAGAAAGAACAGGATTGGCGTCAGCCTTAAAAGTAAGCTTTCTGTTCATTACATAAGCAGCAGCGTAACCGATCACTGCAGAAATAAAGTAAGAATACATATAGCCTTTATATTCAATACCTAAAAACGATAAAACTGCATTATCTGTAACAGGTACTTCATTAAGTGATTTAAAAATCACATATTGCAAAAGCCAAAATACTGCAAGCTCCAAAACAGAAGTTGACGCACCGGTAAAGGTAAATTTGATAAACTTCCAAATTTCAGCATGCTTATTTACAAATTTTGTAATGTTTGCTTTAAATTTGTTTTCTTCGTTTGTTTTAACGGCTGTATTTTCCATTGCCATTGTTTCGTCTGTATATATAATTTGAGAATTGTTATTTTGTTTCATAATTAATCAGTCCAAATTAAGCGAAAGCCGTAAGCGTGAAATTAATCACTTCTTACGGTTATTACTGTTCAATATATGTATATTGTGTGTTTTCAATAATATCATCACCCTTAGCACCTGCATAACAAGCATAGCCTGAAACTGTCATTACAGATACAACAAGTGAAATTGCAAGAATTGATGATAATACTGTTCTGAATTTTTCGCTCATATTTTTATCTCCTTTCCTGATTCGTTGACTAAAGTATAAATCAGGGTGATTAAAATAAAATCAAGTTAAAGTAAAAATTAAGTAAAGCTTAGGTTAATTTGTCTTTGAATAGATTTTACATAATCTTAAAATTTCTTAATATGTTTTTAACATAAAAAAGCAGCCGATTACTCGACTGCTTAATAATATTTAATTATGTGCCATTAGAACATTTTACACTATTTTTTAACAATTTCAATTTGGGCACGATATTTACCGTACACCCAGCAACCCGTTGAGTTTTCGATATTAGGAGTTATATCGTAATAATCACGACCCTCGGTAATATCTTCACTCTTATATGACGACAAATCAACAACCATACCTACGCCGATTTGGTCATTATTGAGGTCGGATTCTCTGCCGACGAGTGTAAATGTTTTAGCGTCAACAGAAACAACATTTGCCTCATATCCGTCAGGTACATTTGCGACTGTTACATTTGTTTTATTAAGTGCAATATTCTTAGTTTTAAAACTGCTTGGAACGGTAACGGTTACTGTAATCGACTTAGTGTCGTCAAGAATAACTATACCCTCAAGAGTAGTGACATCAAACTTAATTGTATTTTTACCCACATTAAGTTTTGAAAAATCAATATTACCTATATTAGCCTCTTTAATGCCTGAATCCTCAAGCACGGCAGCAGATACAGAATCAACGCTGTAAGATATATCAAAATCGCTTGTATCGACATTATCCGGCTTGCCTGTAAATGAGCTTGTGACAGGCAAAGTGGTTTCCTTAAGAACCGGAATGGTAAGAGTTAGATTTTCAGCTTCCGTATTTACAGAAACATAATCGACGGCACTGCCGGTTGAATCAACAGGTGTAACAGTAATGTCAAACGATTTTGTAGCTTTAAGCTTTTGCTCAATATCAACACTTGCCACAAGTTGCTTTACCTTGGAAACATATGACTTAGGACCTTTGACGGTTGCTACCTTTTCGCTTAACAGTGCATCGCCCATAACATATCCGTCGGCGACAAAATCTTTATTTTGATATTCAACATTTATGTCAAGCGTCTTTTCGTCTTCCACATCAAAGTAAGCTTTATATGTTTTAGGATAATAAGACGAAATTGTAAAATCAGCATTATCCGAAACAGAAGTTACATTGATAGGAACTTCATAATTGCCCTTTGAGGTTACTGCATTTGTTTGAAGCGCAACTTTAATATCATCGCTCGTAATATCCCTTGCAAGATATTTTTTACAGCTTATCGTTACATCGACATCTATTCTTTTATCGCCATAGCATTTGATGCCAAGCTGGTCGGCAGCAGAATTTGAAAAATCAATATTAAGAGGAACACTGATAGTTTTGGTCGTTTCAGGCGAAAGGCTCATTGAGGTCGAAACCCAAATGATAATAGCTGCTACAATTGAAAAAACGATTAAATATTTATCGTTATATATAAGCTTTCTTAAAGAGAATTTTTTATTATTTTTTTCTTGATTATTATTTGCCATTATTTTTTAATCCTCCTTACAAGCTTAGAAATGATTTTATCATCGGAGGACGAACCGGACGGTACAAATTCGGTAGTAAGTACATCTCTCAAATCACCGTAAGAAAGCCCACGCTGAAGAATACCACCCTTTGCAACCGAAATTGCACCTGTTTCTTCGCTGACAATTACAACTACTGCATCACTTTCTTCGGTTAAGCCTATGCCGGCTCTGTGCCTTGTACCGAGCGCAGAAGATACAGTCTTTTTAGTCAAAGGCAAAATACAGCCTGCCGCATAAATCTTACCGTCACGAATAACCATAGCACCGTCGTGAAGAGGTGATTTTGGATAGAATACATTTTCAACAAGTTCTCTTGAAGCTTTTGCCTGCAATACAGTACCCGATTTTATAACATTGCCGAGAAGTGTTTCATTTTCAAAACAGATAAGCGCACCGACTCTTTGGTCGCTCATATTGGCACACGCTTTACATACTGCTTCGATACAATCGGATATTTCGGCAATATCAACAGCCACGCCCGGGTGAATGATTGACTTCAAGCTTTTAGCAGTAGCACCCTTACCGATTTGCTCAAGAATATTTCTAATCTCGGGTCCGAAAAGGATAACGAGAATAATAAGAATATTTGAGAAAATTGCTTTAAAAATAAAGCTTGACGCTTCCATATCGAGAAGATTAACTATACCGTAAATAATTGCGATAAAGATAAATCCTTTTGCAAGCTGCATAGCTCTTGTTTCTCTGATAATTCGTACACAAATATATATAATTACGGCAACCATAATGATGTCAAGTGCATCCGATATGCCGAAAGTTGAAAATACACTTAATACCTTATTAAATGTATCTGATATTTTATCTAACATAACTAACTTCCTTACTCATTTAGTTACTATTATTTTATCACACAAAAAATAATAAATAAAGTGAATATTTCAGTTTTTTAAAGTTTTTTCAAAGTATTAATAAATTTTTCACATTCAACAAAAGAAGTGAAAGCACTCGGACTGAGTCTTACCGTACCACGCTCTTTTGTTTTGAAGGTTTCGTGCGCAAGCTTTGAACAATGAAAACCTGCACGAGTTGCAATATTGTTTTGAGCAAGAAGAAAAGCAGTTTTTTCAGATGGATAATCTTTGTAGTTAAATGACAAAATCGGTGCCTGTTTTATTTCGTTAAAGGCAGGTGTATACAGTGTTACTTCGCTGTTCTTTTTAAGTTGCTCATAAAGATAAGAAGTTATCGAGTTTTCGTGATTATAAATATTTTGAATACCTTTTGATTTTACAAAGTCAATACCTGCACCGAGTCCTGCTATACCAATATTATTAAGCGTACCCGATTCCATTCTTTCCGGCAGTGATTCAGGTTGTGTAAGCTCCATAGACAGTGTACCCGTGCCACCCTCTATAATTGTATCAAGCTTAATGTTATCATCAACTGCCAAAAAGCCTGTACCCATAGGAGCGTAAAGACCTTTATGACCCGGTGCACAAAGAATATCAATATTATCTCTTTCAGCGTCAATATCGAGTATGCCTGCACTTTGAGCAGCGTCGACAATAAAATACAAGCCGTTTTTATGTGCAAGCTCGCCGATTTTTTGAATAGGTAAAATACAACCGAACACATTTGATGCATGCATACAAACTATTGCTTTGGTATTAGGCTTAATAAGTCTTTTTATATTTTCAACAGTTTCGTCATCATCATATGAAAATTCAAAAGTATCATAAGTTATGACACCTTTTTGGCTTAGTGCAAAAATCGGTCTTGCCACAGCATTATGTTCAAGATTTGAAATTATAAAATGGTCACCGTTTTGTGCTATTCCTTTGATTGCAAGGTTAAGTGCATATGTGCAATTTTGCGTAAAAACAATATTTTGAGGTTCAAAATTAAACATATCGGCAACTTTTTCACGAGTAGTGAAAATCATTTCGGATGTATTAACCGATTCTTTATAACCACCTCTGCCACTGTTAAATGAATAAATGTTCATCGCACGATTTACTGCAAGTTTGACATTTTTAGGCTTAGGATAAGTTGTTGCACTGTTATCAAAATATATCATTTCCTGTCAACTCCCCTTACCTGTATTCCTTCTTTAAGGAGAATTTGAATCGGCTCTTCCGTATATGTTTGAACTGATACAACATATCCACAACCGTCCTCGGGTGACGGATTTTCAAGTTTCTTTATTATTGATTTATAACCTTTTTGCCTGAGCAATCGTTGAGAACGCTGTGCATTGGTTATTGAACCTACCTTTATATATAAAGTCATAATATATTCCTCTTTCGCATAATAATTAATTTACATTTTATACTATGCCAAAAAGGAATAAATGGTAATTAAGCTGTTTGACGAAGTATTTCGTTTTTAATTTTTTGAAGTATCCTTTTTTCAAGACGGCTGATATACGACTGTGATATACCCATTTTATCGGCAAGTTGTTTTTGAGTTAAAGCTTCATTACCGTCAAGACCGAAGCGCAAAATCATAAGATTTCGTTCCTTTTCGTCAAGAGAGTCAACAGTTTTTCTAAGCAGTCTTTTCTCATCATCATATTCAATTTCTTCATACACATCATCCGGGTCGGTGCCCAAAACATCACGAAGTGTAAGCTCATTACCGTCCCAATCAACCGACAAAGGCTCATCAAAGGACATTTCACTTTTCACATTATTAACTTTTCGCAGATGCATCAAAATTTCATTTTCAATGCAACGGGAAGCATATGTAGCAAGCTTAATATTTTTCGACGGATTAAAAGTTTTAACTGCTTTCATAAGACCTATTGTACCGATTGAAACCAAATCCTCGGTTGAAGTAGTTTTACTTTCAAATTTCTTTGCAATATAAACAACAAGTCTTAAATTATGAATTATAAGGAGTTCTCTTCTGTCTTCAATTCCGTTTTGAAGTTCTTCCATTATTTCTGCTTCTTCCTCTTTTGAAAGTGGTGGTGGCAGAGTTTCCGGACCGTTTATATAGTAGCATTTTTGCTTTTTAAACAGTTTTAATAACAACCTCTTTATAAATTTAAACATATAAAAGCACCTCACATAATAGTTAAATCATTCGGAATAACAGCCGAATATGATTTTGAATTTATATTTGAAAGAGCAACATAAACCTTGCTGATTTCCGTTTTATTTTTACCGTTTGAAAGTATAATCTTATCAGGTTTAAAAGCCTTTAAAATTCCTTCACCGGAAACCGTTTGGCACGGTATTACCCTGTCACATTCAATTGATATTTTAGCCTTATCAACAACAATTACCGGATAATCGGAAAACGGTTCTTTAAGCTTATTTCCACTGTCGCAAAGCGCAAAGAAGTGATAAGTGTTATCACCTTTAATTACGGTTAAGTTATATATTTCATTTTTTGACAAAGTACGATTGCAGATTTTTATTATCGCATATGTTATTACATAAGCCAAAAAGGCGCAGGAAAGAAGAAGCGGAGCAGAAATATTAAAATAAACGCTTCCGTTTTTAACAGCCATTCCCTGTGGCTTAAGATAAATATAAATTGCGCTGATTATTCCGAAAAACAGCATATTTGAAAAAGTAAATATCAATAGGTTTTTAACATATAAACCAAATCGTTTAAACGAAAAAGCAACCAGTACTATAATTATTGAAGCGGCAATTTTTCCAAATGTCGAAATCAAAAAATTAAGTTTGTCGCAAATAATTACAAGTGAATAAAGTCCACCCAAGGCTGATGATAAAATAAGTCGTATTTGTTTTGTTTCCGTTTTTGATATTAACGAAGTTGCAAGCAAAAGGAGATATGTAATAAAGAAATTAACTACAAACAGCACATCAACATATATAACCAAAAATACCCCCTCCTATCGATTAATTATAACCAATAGGAAGGGGTAAATTTGTCAAAATTACTCTTCGATTTCAATTGTTTCGATTACAACATCATAAACAGGCTTGTCACCCATACCGGTACGGGTTGAAGCAATATCTTCAAGTACATCCTTGCCATCGATAATATTGCCGAATACAGTATGATGGAAGTCAAGCCAAGGAGTACCACCGACTTCTTTATACTTATCAATTACTTCTTGTGGATAGCCTTGGTCCTTAAGTTCTTCCATTTGTTCAAGCAAAGTATCAGGAACATCTTTAGCCTGAACGATAAAAAACTGAGAGCCGTTTGTATTAGGACCACTGTTTGCCATTGAAAGAGCGCCGTAGTAGTTACGGGCATCAAGATTAAATTCATCCTGGAACGGTGTGCCCCAAATAGATTCACCACCACAGCCTGTACCTGTAGGGTCACCACCCTGAATCATAAAATCTTTGATTACACGGTGGAAAATGAGACCGTCGTAGTAACCGTTTTTAGCGTGAGTTACAAAATTTTCAACTGCCTTTGGAGCAGCATCAGGCAAAAGCTCGAAGCTCATATCGCCCTTATTGGTTTTAATAGTTGCTTTAATCATTTAATTTAACCCTTTCGTTAATCTTTTTTAATGTATCAAAATCTACCTTTTGAACCTCACGGTCATATGTCAAAAGACCGTTAAGTTCATCCTCAACATCGGTAACCTGAGTGTAAACAGTTGCACTCAAACCGCCCTTAATTTGAGGTATGATAGTTTTTGTAAAAAGTCTTTCATAAGCGCCGGTCAAAGACTCCTTGCTGAAAAAGACTTTATAGCCAAACATTTTATCGTTGAAAGTATGACCCTTGAGTTTAAGACCCAAGCCACCAAACTCTGACAAAACATACGCCCTGCCACCCTTTTTAACCTTAATAGGTGTAAAGTAAATATGCTTTGAAATAACATCACTGACGCCCATATCGTGCCAACCGGAAGCAGTATCAACAGTTCCTGTTTTATCAAGTTCTTTAAGCTTTTTATAAGCTTTGGTACTGTCAAACTGACCCCAACCTTCATTAAAAGGCACCCACATAGCGATACACGGGCAATTATAAAGTGTGTCAACAATTTCTTCAAGTTCTTGATAATATAAATCTCTGCCTTCTTTATCGGTTCTGTGGAAGATTTTATAATTATTATCGTTTAAGGTTATATTTACAAACGGAATAGCAGACACTTCAAAACCGTATTTGCCACCACCGTTAATCATATCCTGCCAAACAATAATACCGTTAACATCACAATAGTGGTACCACAAAAGTGGCTCAACTTTAATATGTTTTCTAAGCATATTAAATCCTGCCGATTTAACATATTTAATGTCAAACTCCATAGCTTCATTAGCCGGTGGAGTAAGAAGACCGTCAGGATAATAACCTTGGTCAAGAAGTCCGTTATGGAAATACGGTTTATTATTCAAAAAGAGTCTTTTAACGCCGTCTTTATCAGTGCCCAATGAAAACTTGCGCATACCGAAATATGACTTTACCGTATCCTTACCTGCTTTAAATTCAACATTGTAGAGAAACGGATTTTCAGGTGACCAAGATTTAAAATAAGGTATCGACACTGTTTTATCTTTAGTCTTTGCAACTAATTTGTCGCCGTCGAAAATTGACACTTCCACATCGTCAATTCCGAAATATTCAAAAGAAACGCTCGAATCATCGTAATGCGGTGTAATTTTAACTTTTTCAAGATATTTCTTCGGTGTAGATTCAAGCCAAACGCTTTGCCAAATACCACTTTGACAGGTGTACCAAATACCACCACGGTTAAATTTTTGCTTACCTCTTGAAAATTCATTAGTATCGCTGAAATCAAGAACCGAAACTCTGATTTCATTTTCGCCGTCATTAATATAATCGGTTATTTCAAATTTAAAAGGAGTATAGCCACCCTTATGACTTCCGACTTCTTTGGAATTGATAAATACATTCGCTATTTGATCAACAGCGCCGAAATTGATAAATACTCTGCCTTTATTAAAGCCCTTCGGAATATCGAATTTTCTTTTATAAATAAGAAATTCACCCGGCATAAGAGTCCTCTCAACACCTGAAAGAACAGACTCCGGTGAGAAAGGCACACAGATATTATACCTGAACTTTTCATCATCGCAATCAGGCATATCGCAAAAAGCGCATTTCCACATACCGTTAAGACTTATGTAACTGTCACGAACAAATTGTGGCCTTGGATATTCGCTAAGTGGATTGTTTTTGTCGAGTTCTTTACCCCATTTTGTAAGAAGCATAATTATCCCTCACTTATAATTTTACCGTCTTTAATTTGAATTTTTTTATTACATATTTCAAGTGCAGCCATTTTATGCGACACTATAATACAAGTAACATTTTTAAGTTCTTTTAAATTTTTCAAAAATTCTTTTTCAGTATTTTCATCAAGTGCCGAAGTAGCTTCATCAAGCAGAAGAATCGGCGCACCGGCAAGGAGGCTTCGTGCAATTGCAAGACGCTGAATTTGGCCTTCCGAAAGACCTAAGCCTTTTTCACCTATAACGGTTTCAACGCCCTGTGGAAGTTCATCAATAAACTGCTTTGAACAGCTTATTCTTATCGCCTGCTCAATTTCTTCATTTGTGGCATTAGGATTGATAAAAGTAATATTATCCCTGATTGTACCGGAAATAAGCATATTACCCTGTGGAACATAAGAAAACATTTTTCTTGTATTCTTATCAATAGGGATGCTTTGGCTATCCGTTTCAAGCGTAATTGAACCCGAATCAAGGTTAAACACGCCCAAAAGAAGCTTTAAAAGTGTACTCTTACCTATACCGGAAATACCCATTATCGCAACAAAATCGCCCTTATTAATTTGCAACGAAGTATCGTCAAGAATTTTATCACGGTCGTATTTGAAAGAAATATTTTTAAAATCAATATATTTTAAATTTCCATATACTTTTTCTTTATCTAATTCAAAATTATTTCTCGTCGTTTCATCCGGCAAATCGTCAAGTTCCATAAGTCTTTCTGCAGAAGCCAATGTAGTATAATACTTAGGCATAATACCCGAAAGGGAAACAAACGGAGATTGAACCTGATTTACAAGCTGAATAATTGCAGTAACGGTACCGTATGTCATACCGTTAAACAAAATTGAATATGCACCGAAAGCTATCGCAAAAACAGTACCGACGCTGAAAACAGCACCGAGACCGACATTGGCGCAAATGCTGAAATTTCTCTTTTTCATTCTTGCTTTAAAATTATTTTCCTGAAGTTCATCTGTTGAATCGTTGATTCTGTCTTCGACGGAAAAAGCTTTGATAACAAGAAGGTTAGTAAGAATTTCCTGAATAAACGAACGAGTTTTGCCTTCGGTTTCCTGAACCTTTTTATGTAATCTTTTAAGTGTTTTTCTGAAAAATCGAGTTACCAAAAATACGGTACAACCACCGATTACAAATATCAAAGCAAAAATTTTATCAATGATAACAAGATAAATAAGTGCGCTGAGAAGCTTTGCACCGAAATATGCCGATTCAGGAATGATAGTTGTAAAGCCGGTTGCAACAAGCCTGACATCGTTAAACATACGGTTTTGCAAATCACCCGTATGGTAAGAAGTGACTTTTTGATAATCCTTTGTAATTACCAAATCAAGCAAATACTTTTTAAGTATCATCTCAAGTCTGGCACTGCACCGTTCACTCAAGCTGTTTTTAGTAATATTAAGCACCATTTGAAACGCAACCAAGCCGAGCATACAAAGTGCAAATTTAACAACGATATTAAAATCCTTTGCCTGAGTAGCGCCATCAATTATACTTTTGGAGAACTTAGCAAAAAAAACGGAAGATACACCGTAAACGGCATTAAGAAAGACAAGGAGTATCATCATAGGTACTTGAACACGGCAAACTCTGAATATCCATTTAAGAACATTTTTATCTGTTTTTAAAGTTTTTTTACTGTTCATTCTTGTTGCCACCTAATTTTGAAAATAGATATTTAATCTTGTTAATGCATCTTGGTATAAATAAAATAGCAGGTCTTATCGGAAGAAGTGCCACCCAAATTTTTGAATAAAGCTTATATGCCTTTGACGAGGTACAATCAATATACTTTTTACCGTTTTTGTAAAATCCGACAAGTACACCGCAAATCATATCGTCGGTTACATATTCTTTTCTAAGCAGATTATCACCGACGATAATATAGTGGTCATCGTGCACTTCAATAACACGGTGCATTATATATTTACCCTGTGGTGTAACATAAACGGCTACATCGTACTTTTTAAGCCTGTCCTTATTCTTAACAACTATGATATTATCCTTTTGCTGGTGGATAAGTGGCTTCATAGAAGTACCCATTGTAAGGCCGGTATATTTGCCGTATGTATCAAGAATTTCTTTAATTGATTTAGACTGTTCCATCAAATTCCTCATAAAATTATATTATTACTTATAAAGTATAGCAGAAAACAAGTTAATATGCAACAATTTTACGCTTAAACTAAGCTACATATATTGACAAAAAAAAATAAATGTGCTAATATAATGTGCAATAGATATTAAGCGAACAGATTAAATCAAAGCCGTACTATTGCAGTTCGGCTTTATTTTTATGTCAAAAAGGAGTAAGAAATGAATTACGATTTAATAATTGTCGGTTCAGGTCCGGCAGGTATATTTACTGCTCTTGAACTCATCAAGCGTGGTACTAAAAAGAAAATGCTTTTGATTGAAAAAGGCAAGCCGGTTGAAAAGCGTCATTGCCCTAAGGCTGAAGTAGGTCACTGCGTTAACTGTAAGCCAAGCTGTGCAATTACTACAGGCTTTTCAGGCGCAGGTGCATTCTCTGACGGTAAACTTAGCTTAAGCTATGAAGTTGGCGGCGATTTGCCAATGCTTATCGGCGAGGATTACGCACAGGAACTTATCAATTATACAGACAAGATTTATCTTGAATTTGGTGCTGACACAAAGATTGAAGGTATCAACACAGGCGACGCAATCAAGGAAATCAGAAAGAATGCTATCAAAGCAGGTTTAAAGCTTGTTGACTGCCCTATTCGTCACTTAGGTACCGAAAAAGCACAGGAACTTTATCTTAAGATTCAAAACTTCCTTGCCGACAACGGCGTTGAAATGATGTTCTCAACCGAATGCAAGAACATTATTATCGAGGACAGCGTTTGCAAGGGTGTAATTATTGACAATAAGGGCGAAGATTTAGTTATCAATGCTCCTGAAATTGTTATTGCAACCGGCAGAAGAGGTGCCGACTGGCTTGACAAGCTTTGTGAAGAACACAACATTGCTCATAAGCCGGGTACTGTTGATATTGGTGTAAGAGTTGAGTGCAGAAACGAAGTTATGGAAAAGGTTAACGAAGCACTTTACGAGTCAAAGCTTATCGGTTATCCGAGACCGTGGAAGAACAAGGTTCGTACCTTCTGCCAAAATCCGGGTGGTTTTGTAGCACAGGAAAATTACGACAATGACCTTGCTGTTGTAAACGGTCACAGCTTTAAGGACAAGAAGAGTGAAAATACAAACCTTGCTATCCTTGTAAGCCACAACTTTACAGAGCCGTTTAATCAGCCGATTGAGTATGCTCAAAAGGTTGGCGAGCTTACAAATATGCTCGGTGCAGGTCACATTATGGTTCAGCGCTTCGGTGATATTCTTGACGGTAAGAGAACATGGCAATATGAACTTAACAAAAGTAATGTTAAGCCTACTCTTAAGGATGCAGTTGCCGGTGATATTACAGCAGCTATGCCTTACCGTGCAATGACAAATATTATTGAATTTATCAAAATGCTTGATGTAGTCGTACCCGGATTTGCTTCTACCGAAACACTTCTTTACAGCCCTGAACTTAAGTTCTATTCTAACAAAGTAAGAATGGACGAAAACCTTAATACAAATATCAAGGGTCTTCATTGCCTTGGTGACAGCTCAGGCTGGACAAGAGGTCTTATGATGGCATCTGTTATGGGTGTACTTATGGGTCAAAAGCTCAGCGAAAACGAAAACAAATAATATTACATGTTTAAAAAATGGGACTGACAAATTGTCAGCCCCATTTTTTAGTAAGTATTGATTAAACCGATTATAAACAAATGCAAAGGATAGAAAATATAGAAAAACCATTTCATAAATTTATTGATTTTCAAATTCTTTCCCCTATTACCGTTATACATTGCAATAACAGGAATTGAAAAAATAACACCCATTTGGAGTATACCGTATACTTTGTCTATAGCAAAAAAATAAACGATTGAGTAAAGCGTAACATAGAAAATCATCCATCCCATTTGCTTTTTAAAATTGCCACGATTTGTACCTATTGCCATAATGCAAAGAGAAGCAATACAGCTCCAGTCACTCGGAAGAGTTATAATACAAATTAAAATAACAAGCAGTATTTTATATAATGACTTAATTTTGCTACTGTCTGCAATCCTGAGCATAACAAGACCCCAAGCAAGCGACCACATTACACTTGTCTGATTTAAAAAATCGCCGTAATAAAACGGTATGAAAGATTTAAAATCGACAAAATTGTTTGACGCAAACACATAAGCGAAATGTGAAACTATCGCAAAGGAAAAAAGTCTAAATGTATACTTATTTATGTTTTTAGTGTAGTGATAGCCTTCTGCAATAAAGAAGCACATTATAGGGCAAGTGAGCCTGCCTATTATATGCATAGCAATCGGCAGTGCAGATGTAGGATAGCCGTCATACATTGCCCATGCAATATGGTCAACGGTCATTGCAAATATAGCTATTAGTTTTAGTTGATTTGAATCAAGTATTTTATACTTTTGCATACTATAATAACCTCAAATATAAAACAATTACAACTTGATTATATCATAAACCTACAAATTTGCATATTACTTTTTAATATGATATATTTAAGAAAAGAATAAGTCTGAGGTTAGGATATGAAAAAGAAAAAGAGTTGGCTTAAAAAATGGTACAGCCAAGAATTTTTAGATAAAATGAAAGAAAACGCATATGAAGAAGTTGACGGAAATTTAAAATATACGGTTAAATATCCACCCGATTCAATCAGTAAATCAGCAATTGATTCAAGAATGCTCGGTGGACCTATAGGAAAAAGTGCAAAGCTTATTTGCCTTGTACCTGATTTTATTTTCAATAGTTTAAAACCAAATGTAAACACTAAAATGATTAACTCATTTAGAAAAAGTTGCGAAATAGTTTCATCTGCAAATTGCAACATTAAGGGAGTAACAATCAAGCACGACTGTGTTAAAGCAGATGACGGATACAACATACCGATTAAAATTTATCAAAACGATAATTGCAAAGACACAAAAATATGCCTTTGCTTTATTCACGGCGGCGCTTTTGTGGCAGGTTCGCTTGAGCCGTACGACGAAGCTTTGAGAATGCTTGTTGATAAATTCAACATTAAAGCAGTAAGCATCGACTACAGATATTTACCGGAAAACAAATATCCGACCCTTTATACCGACTGCTTCACTGTTATTAACTGCATATATAACAATTCAGAAAAATTTGAAATTGACAAGGATAAAATATTTGTTTGTGGTGACAGCGCCGGTGGAAATATCGCCCAAGCGTGCACAACTTTGGCAGAAGATACCGATTTAATAAGAGGTCAGCTTCTTTTATATCCGACGCTCAATATTTTCAAGCATACGGATAAATATTACAAATCCGGACTTGATGATTTTAAATTTGACGAAAAACAAAAGAACATTTCAAAAGGCGTAGTTCGTCAAATGCAAATGCTTGCAAATTGTGACATCACGAAAATAGGAATAACAAAACCTGACAAACTCAATAATCCGTATTCATTTGATATTAACTTCGCAACACCTACTTTTATAAGCGTAGGTGCGCTTGACTATTTGAAAAAGGACGCTTTTGCCTGGGCACATAAACTTGTAGATAAAGGGATAAAAGTAAAATTTGTGTTATACAACGGCATAGGTCACGGGTACATAAATGCAACAGGAGTTTTTCCACAAAGTGGGGACTTAATAGATGAAATTGGTACATTCATTTTAAACGAAATAAACGCATAAAAAAACGGTACTTTCACAAGAGAGTACCGTTTTTTAATTCACTTTATCTTTCAAATTTTCTTTGCAAAATCTTATTGCGTCGTCGATTGCGGCTTTTCCTGCTTCATTAAACGGCTCAAGAACACTAAACACATGAACTAAGCTTTCGCCGTATTCCTTGCCGTAATTTGCAAGTTCGCATTTTGTACCGTTTTTCTTTAAAAGTTCATACAACCTAATCGTTTGCTTTTGTGCCAAAGTATCGCCACTGCTTGTAATAAGATATGTCGGTGGCATATTTGATACATAAGGCAAAAGCTCATCAAAATCCATAAAATTATATGTAACCTTGCCCTTATAACCTTTGCCCCAAAGTGGCTTTGTGTAAAGGCTGAAAAGACCTGCCGATTTCATAAAAGCAACAGGCGAAGTTAAAACAAGAGTATTTATGTCAAACTGTACATCTGCTGTATTAAAAATATTTCGAAGTTCACTGCTTTGCAAAAGCGCACAAGCGTAGGCACTGAGCATACCACCGGCAGAATCACCCGTTAAAATAATATTTTCGCAATCACAAGAGTACGAGTTCATATTTTCGCTAATCCATTTAAGCGCAAGCATTACATCCTGAATTTGCTCTTTTACGCTGACATCAGGTACCAAACGATAGCTGATATTAAAGACAACATATCCCCTATCGCTTAACGACTTGCAATAATTTTCGTTCAAATCCTTTGTGGCATACATCCAGCCACCACCGTGAATATCTATAATCACAGGTAATTTTTCATTATTTTTAACACCGTTTGGATACAAAATATCAAGCGTATGGTAAAGATTGCCGTCGCTTACATAATGGATATTTTTAATCGTTTTAATATTTTTCGGTGGATTTTGTTTGGCGTGCTTCTTTTTGTCGCCGGTGTCGCAAAAGCGCCAAACCATTCGCATTATTTTGACAACAGGATTTTTAATAATTCCTTTTCCACTTTCGTCCTTATACTCAATCTTATTGCTTTTGAGCATTGCACCGACAAAGATTGCATTTTTATCGGTATCACTCTTTGGCAAAGTAGTTAAACTGACAAAAGCTATTGTAATAACAATTATCGCAATTAAAATAATCAAAAGTATTTTTAAAATTTCAAGCAACATATTATAAACCTAATTGTGATAATTCGTCGTTAACGCTTTGCTCACAAGAGCGCATTGCAAGAATCGTCTTATCAAAAAGTTCGTCAAGTTGCCAGCCAAGGAGTTCACTGCCGAATTTGATAACATCCCTTGAGCAACCGGCAGCAAATTTTTTATCCTTAAACTTCTTTTTAAGGCTCTTAACTTCAAAGTCACTTGTGCTTTTGCTCGGTCGCATTCTTATGCAAGCACCAATCAAACCGGTAAGTTCATCAACTGCATAAAGGACTTTTTCCATTTGGTGCTCAGGTTTCACATCAACAGTCAAATTATATCCGTGTGAAACAACACCGTGAATAACCTCGTCACTCACACCTGCATCTTTTAAAAGTTCAGGCGCTTTAATGCAATGTTCATTTGGATATTCTTCAAAGTCAATATCGTGAAGCAAACCGACAATGCCCCAAAATTCTTCATCGTCGCCATATCCGAGTTCATTTGCAAACCATTTCATAACACCCTCAACAGTCAAGCCGTGATAAATGTGAAAAGGCTCTTTATTATGCTTTTGCAAAAGCTTTAATGCTTCATCTCTTGTAATACCTGCGTTCATTTTAATTCTCCTTAATCAAACGATTTTTGTACTTAAAAGTGTATTATAAATAACCTGCGCAAGAATTTTATGACCCTCTTTAGTCATATGCTCTTGATCGGTTTCACTCGGCGAAACATAGTCGGAAGCCGAAATGATATTTGCACCTTTACTTTTGGCGACCTTTTTATATTCGCTGTAAAGACCTTTTGAAACTTCAACAGAATTAGTATCAAACTCAGGGTCGTATTCTTCCTTCCAAACTTCATTACCGAGGAAAATCGGAGAAATAACGAGTATTTTATCGGAAGATATGTACTTGGAAAGTTCCTCAATACAAAGACCCAAGCCTTTGGCAATTTTATATGCGTTTGAATTGTAGTATGATTTACAGTCATTTGTGCCGAGCATAATAACAGCGCCGTCGATAGGATAACTTGATTCGAGAATTTCAGGAAGTGATTCAAGACCGTTACGGTTTTTGCGATAAGCGTCATCATAAATTGTAGTTCTGCCACACAAACCTTCTTCCAAAACTCGTACATCATTGTCATAAAGCTTTTCCTGAAGTATACTTGTCCACCTTTCGCCCCAAGAATATCTTTCGTTAGTTTTCGGAATAAGACCCCAAGTGTTTGAGTCACCGAAGCATAATAACTGTTTCATCATATCACCTAAATTCTGTAATAAATTATTTGATGATTGAATTATAAAACATATTGCCTACTTTGTCAATAGGTTTTTAGGTGTTTGATGTAAAAAAATCAGCTTACAGACAATCTGCAAGCTGAAAGATAAAGGCTATATAATCTGAAACTCAGTCCATTTTTGCGATTTATATCTGAATATAAATATGACGCCACGAAAGACAAGGTCCATACTCATACCGATTGCGACACCGATAACACCCATATGCATCCACATACCAAAGAGTGCCGAGAAGAACAGACGGGCAAAAATAGTAAGTGAAATTGATATAATCATTGTAAACTTAATATCACCTGCAGCACGAAGACCGTTACCAAGCGAACCGGCAAAAGGATAGAAAATGCCGTTAAAAATGTTATTTATGAGAACGAGCCATATTACTAATTCTTTAGCTTGTGGTGAAATTGCAGAAAACTTGACAATCAAAGGTGTGATTGCAAATATAAGTGCATTCCATAAAATTGACAAAAAGAATGTAATTTTATTAAGCTTTTTGAAATAGAAATTTGCAGAATTTATATCACGAGCGCCCATGCATTGACCGATAACGGTAGTGTAAACGGGCGCCATGGCAAGACCCATAATCGAAGCCAACGACCAAATGCTTTGAGCTACACCGTTTGCTGCAATTTGATAAGTACCGAAAAGAGCAACCATACTCGAAAGCGCTACCTTAACAAGCTGGTGAACGCCGTTTTCTGCGCCGTTTGGCAGAGCAATGCTCATAATTTTTCTAAGCAAAAATTTATCATAAGCAAACACATCTTTTGTTTTATACCTTACACTGTTATTCCTGCTAAAGCAAAAAATTGTTACGGCAACGGCAGACAAAATTCTTGATATAAGCGACGGATAAGCAACACCGGCAGCACCGAGATGAAGCGCAAAAACACCGACAATATTACCCAAAACATTAATGATATTGGTTACAAGGGAAATGTACATAGTAACATTTGTTTTACCTATGCTTCGGCAAAGTGCAGCGCCGGAATCATAGATAGCAAGAGCCGGCAAAGAAAGAGTTGTAATAAACAAATACACTTCGCAAGCGTTCATAACATCGGTTTCGATTTTGCCGAAAAGAAGGCGCAATATCTGAGTACGAAATGCAATAATTAAAACTGACATTATTAAAGAAATAACAGTCGAAATCATTAAAAGTTGACTTGATGAACGGGAAGCCGAATCTTCCCTTTTATTGCCGATATATTGGCTTATTATTACTGCACCACCGGACGAAAGCGCTGTAAAAAGAAAGATTAATACCGTGTTAAACGAAGTAACAAGCGAAACACCGGAAACATCGGCTTCACTTGAAAAACTTACTACAAATGTATCGGCAATACCGACAAACATTAAAAGGAACTGCTCAATAAACAGTGGGACAATCAATTTCCTTAAATCTTTATTTGAAAACATAATTTTGCCTCGATACTTTCATATTTCAAGTGAATTATAGCACCAAAAATATTTCTGTTCAATCGCATAAATAGACAATAAATATATAATTTCATCTAATAATTTTGGTGTTAATTAAATAGAAAAAAGCCAAGGGATAAATTTCGTAAGAAAGTTTCTCCTTTGGCTTGATAACAATATAACAAATGGTGCAGTCAATCGACTGCACCATTTACTTTATAAATTCAAAAAGTCTTTGCGGTAGTTTACGCCGAAAGATTCGGCGAGAGTTTGCATATCTTTATCTTTTATTGTGTTCACTCTTGGCATATTGCAAGTGAGCATATAAATTTGAGCGGCTTTTTCAACTGTTTCGATAAGACCGAAGGTTTCATCCATTGTTTTGCCAGCACCGTAGATACCGTGCATACCCCAAATTACAAGCCTAAACTCTTTCATTTTTTCTGCCGTTGCCTCGCCGATTTCATTGGTGCCGCAAAGCATCCAAGGAAGAACGCCGACGCCGTCTGGAAATACAACAATACACTCGGTACACATTTCCCAAAGAGTATGCGTAAACTGCTTTTCATCAAGTGGGTGAACATAGTTCATAGCGAGTGTATTCGTAGGATGAGAGTGCATAACAACCCTGTTTTCAGGGTCAACCTTAAGCCTTGCCATATGGCTCATAAGGTGGGCAGGAAGTTCGGAAGTGAATTTGCCACCGTCGCTGTAGCCCCAAAGAAGCTCTGCCGTTGTACCGTCTTTTGCAATACGGATAATGCCAAGATTGTTTTCAGGGTCTTTTTCAACATTTTTGAAATACTTACCCGTGCCTGTTACAATAAATATCTTACCGATAAGGTCGTGTGCGTCAAAGCCTGTCGGAATAGTTCTGATAACATTATCAAGGTTGAGGTACTCGGCCACTTCGTTTTCGTCAAGCAAGTAACTGATGTTTCCACCGTTTCTTTCATCCCAACCGAGGCGGTACATATTTGCTGTTGTGTCGCACATTTCACGAACAAAAGGGGCTGTTAAAATATCTTTCATTGTCTTTTCTCCAATACTTCTTTTTCATATTTTTTAACTTCTGCAAGATAATTTGCAGGGGTATTTGTTCTTTTTAAATATTCCGCCCAGACCTCACCGAACGGCATTGTTTTAAGTTCTTCGTGCATAACCATAAGAGATGTAAAATCGGCATCGTTTTGCATTTGTTTCATCTTCTCATTCGGTTCTAAAAGTGCATAGAGAAGTGCTTTTTCAACACTCCTGATACCTGTTACCCAAGCAGAAATACGGTTGATACTTGCGTCAAAATAGTCCGTTGCAATGAACACTCTGTCAAGTGCATTTGCCCTTACTATTTCCTTTGCAATTTCCTTTGTTTCGTCATCAAGGATAACAACATGGTCGCTGTCCCAACGAATGCCACGGGTAATATGTAAAGCGAGTTTTTCGTTAAACAAAAGCATTGATGAAATTTTGTCGCTTACAACCTCGGTCGGGTGATAGTGACCGTTATCCATAAGAGGAGTAATACCTTTGTTTGCGACATAGTTCATACAAAACTCGGATGAACCGACCGTATAGCTTTCAAGACCGATACCGAATACTTTTGATTCAAGCGTTACAAAAACCTTGCTCTTATCGAAAGGTACTGAAAGAATTTCATCAAGTGATTTTTTAAATCTTTCACGAGGACCTAATCTGTCGGCAGGAATATCCTTGTAGCCGTCCGGTATCCAAATGTTCATAACACAAGGCATACCTGTTTCGTTTGCAAAATATTCTGCTATTTTAAGACACCTTTTACCGTGTTCAACCCAAAACGCTCTGACCGTTTCATCGGGTGATGATAAGGTAAGATTGTCTTTTACCATAGGGTGAGAAAAGAAAGTCGGATTAAAGTCAATACCCATATTTCTTTCCTTTGCAAAGTCAACCCATTTTGCAAAATGCTTTGGTTCAAGCTCATTTCTGTCTGCAAAGCCATCTTCAAAAATTGCATAGCTTGCGTGAAGATTAAGTTTCATTTTACCGGGTACAAGACTGATAACCTTGTCAATATCCGCCATAAGCTCCTCGGGCGTTCTTGCTCTGCCTATATAATTACCGGTAGTTTGAATACCGCCGGAAAGTGCACCTTTTTGGTCAAAGCCGACAACATCATCACCCTGCCAGCAGTGAAGTGAAATGGGAACGGTTTTTAATTTTTCAATCGCCTTGTCGGTATCAACGCCGAGTAAGGCATATTTTTCTTTTGTTTCAAGATAAGACATTGTCAAATTTCCTTTATATCAAATGAATTTTTTACTAAATCTCTTGCGAGTGCAAGGGATATTTTTTTATCAAACATAATTTGCGAAATGATATTACCGGTTGCCGTTGCCTCAATAGGTCCTGCCGTTACGCTTTTATTTGTGTAATCATGAGTAAGAGCGTTAAGGTATTTATCCTGACAACCACCGCCGACAATATGAATTGTATTGAACTTTTTATTCGTTACATCTTCAATTTCATTAACTGCATCAGCGTATGATTTTGCAAGTGAATGATAAGCAGAATTTAGGATAAAAGCCAAATCACCACTGCCAATCAATTTACCGATTGCATTAATCATATTATCGGGTGCAACGAGCGTACTGTCGTTGACATCAAAATATTTATAGCTGTCACAACTTTTTGCAAGTTCCATCATTTCGTCATAAGTCATCGACTTATTAAGGTTTCGCCTGATGTTTTGAAAAAGCCACATACCCATATAATTTTTAAGAAAGCGAAAGCGAAAATTTATTCCACCCTCGTTTGTAAAATTAAGTTTCATCGCTTTTTTACTCAAAATCGGCTCGGCAATTTCTGTTCCGATAAGCGACCAAGTACCTGAAGAAATGTACAAATCGTCATCTTTCATTGGGCAGGCACACACGGCACTTGCCGTATCGTGGCTCGGTGCAAAAAGTACGGTTGAATTAAAGCCGACTTGTTTTTGAATATCAACAGAAAGTTGACCGACAATGCTTGACGGCGTGTTAAGTTTGCCAAAAAGTTCACTCGGCAAACCTAAAGCTGAAATAATTTCACTGTCCCAAGCCTTTGTTTCAGCATTAACCAAGCCCGTTGTTGTCGCATTTGTGTATTCGTTTTTGATTTTGCCTGTCAGCTTAAACGAAAGGTATTACGGTATCATCAAAAAGTATTTTACCCTTTCAAGCTTGCTGCTTTTCTTGTCTGCAAAAAGCTGATATACGGTATTGAAATTCTGCTTTTGAATACCTGTTTTTGAGTATAAATCATATGGCGAAATTATACTTTCGACCTCGTCAATAACATCGTTTGTCCTGCCGTCACGGTAGCAAAAGCAAGGCAAAATTTCTTTCTTATTTTCATCAAGCAAAACATAGTCAACACCCCAAGTATCGATTGCAATGCTCTTTGGTATTTTGCCGATTTCATCGCACTTTTTAATGCCGTTTAATACTTCATTAAACAAGTTTTCAATATTCCAAATAAGTCCGTCTTTGCTTTGAGTTAGGTTATTGTCAAAGCGATAAATTTCTTCAAGCACAAGTTTGTCGTTTTCTATATATGCCAAAATATGCCTGCCACTTGACGCCCCTATATCTATTGCTAAATAATAAGTCTTATTATCATTATTAATATTCATATTTACCTGCCGTCACCTTGTATTTTTCTTTGTTTGGCAAGATTATATCTGCCGTGCAGTTTGCAGGAATTGTGATTTGGAAAGTGTATTTATCATTTTCCTTTTTCCAGCCTGACTCAACTTCTCCGAAAATACTTTTGTATTTTGCTTTTGCAAAGGTGAAATGGCCACCCGGAATAGGCTTGATAACAAAATGATTTTCACCGTATATATTTATGCCACACATTGCTCTGAAAAGCCATTCGCAAACAGCACCCTTTGAATAGTGATTGAGCGACGCTATACCGCCTTGAGCCTCGGTACCTTCCCAAGATTCCCAAATAGTCGTAGCACCCATTTTTGTCATAAAAAGCCAACCCGGCATTTCTTCGTTTTCAAGAAGTCTGTAAGCGTAGTCAATGTTAATGCTTGCCAGAACATCAAGAATAAGAGGCGTTGACAAAAAGCCTGTACCAAGCCTCCAGCCGTAATTATCAAGTGCTTTGATAAGTCTTTTCTTCGCATATTCCTTTTGAGTATCATTCAAAAGATTTAATGCAAGAGGGCGAACGAGCTTAGCTTGTCTGTCGGTATCCATGCTGTACTTTTTCGTTTCAACAAGTTTTGAATATCCTATTCTTGCCTTATCTGCATATTTTTGATAATGCTTTATGTCATCATTTTTGCCGAGAATTTTTGCAATATCAGCCATACATTCAAGCATATAGACGATATAAGCCGTTGTTTCTTCGGGATGAGGCGAAACAAAGTCGGCTACGGCAAACGCTTTTACATCTGTCGGCTCTGCCCATTCACCGTAGGACTGACCAAAATTTGAAATATAACTTGCATATTTCAAGCCAATGCCTGTTGGAAGTGCAGTCGGATAAAACTTGCCGAGTGTAGAAATTTTATATTCGGCATATTTTTTCATATTCGGATAAAAGCGTTCCAGAACAGATTTGTCGTTATACCTTTTATATAGCCTGTAAGGAATGAGCACACCTGCGTCACTCCAACCGGGTGAGCCGTCCATAGCATTCATATAAAAATCGACGCCACCCTTTGGTGCAATCTGCCTAAAACAACCGTTTTTCCTTTGCTCGTCGCATAAATCACGCTCAAATTTTTCTGCAAAAGTGAAGTAGTCAAAAAGATAGCTTGCAGAATTGATAAATATTTGAGCGTCACCCGTCCAGCCGTGCCTTTCTCTTGTAGGGCAGTCGGTGGGCAAGTCTGTACTGTTAGATTTTGTGGACCATTTTGTTGCATCTACAAATTTGTTGAGCAATTTATCGGAAGAATCAAAAAAGCCTGTTTCCTCCATATCGGAATAAACTGCAATCGCCGTGAAATCATCAGCAGACACATCAATATCTGTGTCAATTTCCATATAAGTAAAACCGAAAATTGCAAAATTCGGCTTGTATTCGTTCACACCGTCTTTGCAAATATATTCGATTTTTTGAAGTGGAGTTGTGATTTTTTTATTTGAACACTGAATATTTTTTAGCGTTAATTCGCCTTTATCGTCAAGCATTTCACCAAAACGAAGTGTGATTTTTTGACCTTTTTTTGCATTGATTTTAAAAGATACATATCCAGCCAAATTCTGTTTAAAATTAATCAACTTTTTACCACTTGGTGCAGTTGTCATTTCGCCCTTAAAGATTTCCTTTTCAGCGATAGGAACATTGTTTGACGCAGTCGGTGTGACATTATGACTTGTCAACTTTGCTTTTGATGAATATGTAGGAACTTTATTTGAATCAACAGTTTCGCCGTCTTTGTTATCGGCAAAAGACACAGCTCCATCATTTGACCAAAGCCAGCTTTCATCTGTAATTATCGTGTCGATCTTGCCGTTTTGATATGTTATTTCAAGCTGTGCAAGAATTTTTGTTTCAACACCGTACTGATTTTTAAGTCCCCAAGCACCGACTGAGCCACGGTACCAACCGTCTGCAAGGTCAATATTTATAACATTGTTTTCCTTAATGAGCGAAGTTACATCATATGTTTGATACTGCACACGCTTTTTGTAATCGGTAACACCCGGAGCAAGCGGCATAGACACTTTTTCGCCGTTTATATATACCGAATAAATACCGCAGGCAGTCGCATAAAGCCTTGCAGATTTTATATTTTCCTTAGCTGAAAACTCTTTTTTAAAGCAATCAACAGGATAGCGGTTGCTTTTATCGACATTATAATCACCTGTTATCCACTTCGCTTTAAAATCGGCTTTTCTTTTCAGTCCGATTTCAAAAAATGCTTTCTCGCTGAAATTTTCCGATTTGTCGTTTTCATCCCATAACTTAACCTGCCAATAAACCCTTGCTCTTGAAAGCAGATTCAGCGGATAAGTAAACTGCATAGAACTTGACGGGGTTTTACCGCTGTCATAAATCAAATTGCCGTCAATATCAAAAGCGTTGATTTGAAAAGCAGTTTGCGTTATTCCACCGTCGCAGTTCCACATAAGTCTCGGATTTTCTATATCAATACCTATCGGATTTTTCAGGTATTCTGTTTTTAAGTTAATTGCTTTCATTTTCGTTTTCCTTTTCTTTCCTTGCTTTGATTTCTGCCTGTTCCTTGTCAATATGCTTTTCTACATTTATAAATGCAAGAATCACGATAAGAATAATCGCCGTGATAGTTTCAAGACCTACAAATGCAAAAGTAATTGCATTTTTTGTAGCAACACTTTGAACTGCAGCAACTGTTTCACCGTTTATGAGTGACGGAGCAACATATCCACTTTTTGAAAGAAGTCCGTTGAAAAGACCTGTAACGATACCTACGCTTGTAACTGCAATAATGTTGTAAATCGACATTGCAATACCGTCGCATCTGAAATTATGTTTCCATTCCAAATGGTCAAGCACATCGGCAAAAAGAGCCATGAATACATATGAACACGGAAGTCCGCCGATATTTTTAATAAACTGACCGATAAGAACGACAACCATATTTGTCGGGCATATCCAGCAAATAGCACTGCCGAGTGAGTAAAGCACAAAGCCTGCCAAGGTCAAATTACGCTTGCCGAATTTCTTTGCAAGAGGCCAAACAAAAAATATACCGAGACCCATAGGAATGCCACCGATAACCGAAAGCATTGTTTGCGTTTTGCCGTCATTATATGTACCGAGAACATAGTTGCAGAAATAAACAAGACCGAGATTTTTAAACTGTGCACCGACTGTGTAAATCAAGAAATAAAGCAAAATAAGCACCATATATTTATCGGTAAAAATTGCTTTAAGAAGATTTTTATACGGTATTTTTTCTTCCTGCGGCTTGTCGATATCCTCAAGGGTTACACGCTCTTTTGTAAAATAATATTCCATTAAAGTGAGTGGCAAAGCAAGGCAGGAAAGTACGCTCATGGTAACTATCCACTTTGATTTGTCAACACCGAGCTGTGGCATAATGAGCATCGGAAAAACAAGGGCAACAAGAATACCGCTCATCATAATGGTTGAAATCTGATTAAATACGGAAAGTGAGCCTCTTTGCTCCGTATTTCTTGTTGATAAAGGCACCATAAGATTATGGCTCATATTGTAAATTGTATAAGCAAACGAGTAGAACAGATTATACGAAAGCATTACCCAAATAATCTGCACGGTTTGGTTGCCCTGCGGCACAACAAAAAGCAAAATACCACTGATTAAAAGCAAAGGTGCAGAAAGCAAAAGCCACGGTCTTGCCTTGCCCTGTGCCGTTTTTGTATGGTCGATAATATATCCCATTACCACATTTGTAATGGCGTCAATAATTTTAGAAATAATAGGAAATACGGTTAAAAACGCACCGCCCCAAATAGTTGTAAGCTTAAGCACATCCGTGTAATAAACATTCAGATATGTAGCAAGCACTGCATTTAAAAGCAGTGCACCTGACGGACCAAGTAAATAGCCGAGCCATTTTTCACTTTTTCTTACATCGTCACTTTTCACTCTGCTGTTTAAAAGCGGTGAACTTAATTTGTTTGTCATAATTTTTACCCCTTTCAAAAGAATGAAAATCACCTTGACTTTTTCATTCACTTCGATTACACTTTAATTATAACAACACCATGTCGGCTTAACAATCATCAGTTTACATAATAGTGGCTATAAGACCAACACAATAAATATAAAGTGGTGGAATAATATGAATACAAAAAATAATCAGCGCACAAGACTTTCAAAATTACTTTTCAAAAATGCACTTATGGATTTGTTAAAAGAAAAAGGCTCCGTCGCAAAAATCGCCGTAAGAGAGCTTTGTGACAGAGCCGAACTTAACCGTTCAACTTTTTATGCTCATTATAGTGAGCCAAAAGACTTGCTTTATGAAATTGAAACAGAACTTCTTGACGCAACAAAAGAACATTTGAAAAAAATCGGCGAGGAAAATGACGCAGGTGCACATAAATATATCTTATCGTTTTTGCAGTATATTAAGCAAAACGATAAGCAGTTTAGAACTCTTTTAATTGATTCTGCCGACCCGGAATTTCGTTCACGATTTATGCAGCAGTCAATCATTCAGTTTGTCGATAACCTAAGAATCGAACTTCCGAAAGAACTTGAGCAATACATTTTTTCATACATACTAAACGGAAGTACAGGAATTATCATTCAGTGGATACGCTCTGACTACGCAGTAAACGAAAATGAAATAGTCAATCTCCTTTTTTCAATAAATCAAAGTGCACTTGTTAATCTTGATTTGGCATAAAAAAACGGCATAGCGTTTGCTATGCCGTTTAATTTTAATTTAAAATTCAACGATCGGGTTATCAGGTGTTTCAATTTCGCCTGATGTTGTAAAGATATTTTGAATCGTAAATTTTTCAACTTCGTACTGTGGAGTACTATATTCTTTTTTCATTCTCAGTCCTCCATTATGCGTTAGTTGGAATTGATGAGTAGTCGGTAGTTACGATATTATAATCTTTATCTTTAAATGTGTAAGTAAAGTTATAAGAAGCGTAAGCCTGAACGCTTGAATATTTGCTTGCAGCACCATTAAGTGTTACTGAAAGCTGACCGGTTTCTGTATTTCTGCTCTTAACAGCAATCTTTGTACCGTTCTTAGCAACACCAAATGATGAAAGTGTACCTTCAGAACCTGCAGTGATTCTGATATACATTCTATACTTAGTTTCACCGTTTACAGAAACTTCCTTAGCAGACTGAACAGCAACGAAAGGAGCTTTGCTGTCAAGCATTGCTTTAAGGTAATCATCATCTGTCAAACCAAATGAAGATGCGTTAGCAGAGAATTCTTGAATCATTGATGCACTAAGAGGAGTAGTACCGTCATTTGAGTAGATAGCGTAGCCATCTGCTGTAGTAACTACAGGTACATAAGTTTCATCAACATATGCCTTAAATGTGTAATCTCTGTTGTAAGTTGCGATTTGATATTTGTCACCGTTCTTAACAGCCCAAGCGTAGAAGTTATCAACGCTTGAAGAAAGTGTTACGGGACGGTCAACTGTTGCTGTAGTACCGTTTGCAGCAAGGTATTCACCTGTAGCAGTACCACCGATTACATTAACTTCAACCGTATCAGTTGCCTCATAAACAGGACGAACAGAAATAATATTATTATTTGGAGCAGATACTGTATAACCTTTTAATGTATAGAACGGAGCGTCTGCTGTATAATCAACACCTGCAAGTGAAATTGAAGTTCCGTCATAAGTCTTAGCCTCAGGAAGATCATCAGTGTAACCTACATTAGCTACATTGCCATACAAGTTGTAGAACTTAACAACATAATTGGTATGAGTATCCTTTTGGTTAACAACTTCAGCAGTAACTGTCACATTACTAACGATTCTTACATCAATAGTATCAGCATTTGTTGTTACTCTGTATTCGTTATTGTCGTTAGCAACTGTCCACTTAACTTTCTTGTCTTCGCCAAGATTTTTAGCTGCATCATAATCGTTAACATCAAATGTCATTAAAGTACCGTACTTAACATTTTCAGTTGTCTTTGAGTAATCCTGAGCAGCGTTTTCGGTTTGAGCACCGAATGTAACAGTGAACTTCTTAATATTGTTATCATTTTGAGTAAACTCAAGAAGAGCTGTAGTAGCAGGGTCAGTTTGACCGAGTGATGTGATTTTAAGAACCGAATCAGTTGTTAAATTTTCACCTGTGATTGCATTGTATGCTGAAACTTCGCTGTCTGAAAGAGTTACATAAACCTTTGCCTTAGCATTTGCAATTTCAGTATCAACAACAGTTGGGTCAACAAATGCCTCTTTATCCATTGCATTAACAACGGTAACAGCAGCGTCGAAGTTTGTATAAGTATCAGCTTTGTCAACATCAATCATTGCTTTTGTTGAAAGTGTAGTTGCCTCGTTGTTAATTGTGTTTTGAGCATCTGATGCTGAATTTTTATCAATTACATTGTAAGCATAATTATTGCCGTCAAGAGTAACCGATGTAGAAGTTGTAGCATACTTACCCTTAGTATTATTAGTGGTGAGTACATTTTCTGATGATTTTACATCATCATTAAGTGCTGACCAGCTTGGATATGTATACTTTTGAGCACCGTCTACGAAAATACCCTTTGAAAGAACTTCATTTTGATTATTAATCGCAGTAGTAAGGCTTGTTGTTTCAACAAGTGGATTTAAGATTGCAGAGTCGTTGTTGAGAATGTCATATACGCTCTTAGCATCTGCTGAAAGGGTTTTATAGCTCTTGCCGTCATCTACGAGAGCAGCCATAACTGACTGAGCGGCGTCATAAACCTTTAAGTATTCAGCGAATGATTCGTCTGAATAGCCTTGCATTGTACCAACATTTGCTCTCTTCTTAGCAGTATCCATAACCGTACGAAGATTTGAAAAGTTTTCTACATATGTTTTATCTTCAGAAATATTTGTTAAATCATTTTGAACAGCAGTAATTGCCTTGCTGTAGTTAGATACACAGTCAGAAAGACCGTTTACTGTATTATTGCTGAAGAATGAGTTAGGGTCAGCTAAAAGCTTATCAAAATCAGCTAAAAGTGTTGTAAGCTCACCACCGACATATTGGTCAGCATTCTTAGTATAATTAGCAACTTGTGATGAGTAAGTGTCGATAGCATCTAAAACCTTTCTATAGTTAAATACTTCAATAGAAACACCATTTGCATTAATATAACGCTTATCTGATGCACTATCACCAGATAAGCCAAACCAATAAACATTTGGAATGGTGTCTGTAAAATCGGTAGGTGTGCCTATATACTGCATTGTATTAGCACCTATACCCCAAACTCTACCTGATGAAACAATTGAATTATTAACTTGCAATCTTTCAGAAGTTGAAGAATTACCTGCCTTACCTTGTGGATAACCAGCAAAGTTACCACTCCATGCATTAGCAAAATTAGTTCCAGATTTATCTCTTCTACCTTGCCAGTTAGCATTTGATTTGCCATCGGCATTTAAAGTAAGTCTTAATTTTTCATTATCTGCGTTATTATTATTTCCGGCACAAGGATATAATTGATAAATATATCTTGTTTTATTAGAATCATTTTGGGAATTAAATAATACCGGCATAACAGGAGCAGAATTTCCATCATATAACATTACTGTAGGAGCATAATATAAATCAATCGATACATTTGCTGTCTTATTTGATGCTGCTGGTCTATTATTACCATTTGATACAGGAGAATAAAGAATATTATTATAATAAGCAGAATCAACATTACCACCTGCTTCAAATGATGGCACTGCTGTACCCTTATAAGCTGTCCACTCAGTCATATTAGCAACAGCCTTATCAAGGTTATCCTTATATGTAAGAAGATTTACAGTCTTGTTACCGTAATCGTAAGCATCTTCTGCTTCTTTAAGATCGATATATGCTTGATAAGCATTACCCATATTTGTGTAAGCCTTGCCTGCACTCATCTTATCACTAAAGCTTTGAAGAGATTTATCAACATCTGATGAATCAGGTTGTACATCAATCTGATATTGCATAGGAAGCTTTGTAGCTTCTTCATCGGTAATAGCCTTATTGTAAACACGGAAATCACTGATATATCCATCATATGTATCATCCGTCCAACCAGAGGCACCGATAAGAAGATTGCAGTTTGCAAGATTGTTTACAAATGATTCAAATGAAACAGTATCATTGTATGATGTTGAATCCTGCTTAGTACCGTCAACATATAATGTAATGCTGTCTTTAGAAAGAGAAACGGTATACAAATGCCAAGAATTGTAGTAGCTTATTCCTGAATCTTTAGAAATTGCGTTACCATAACTTTTGTTATTAAGTTGGAAAATACCTGTGTTTGATACAGAAAGATAAGTAAAATTATCTCTATTTGTATTATAATCAATTCCACCATATGAAGCAGTTGTAAATTCAAATAAACGACCACCCATATTGTTAACAGTAGAAGAGTTATTATTTGACGGTTTAGCATAAAGAGAAACTGTAAAACCGTTTTCAGTAGCGCCGTTTAACATTGAAGTACTCAATGCTAAATAGCTTTTATTTGACTTGCTAAATGAAGCAGCGCCAAGACTGTCACGCTGTGAGTTATCCCAAGAAACCGAATTATTATTTGTAAGAGCAGCATTCTTGTTAGTAGTATCTGTTGTTGCGTCATTAACAAGATAACGAGCAATCAAATAATCACTATCGGTAGCAAAGTCAGATACACCTTCACCCGAAGGGTCAGCTGCACTGTTAAACTCAGCAGTTTGAAGTGCTTCATACTGAGCATCGGTTATTGAAAGAATTGAACCGTGACGAGCTGCAAATCCATCATTAGTTTGATTAATTGTTTTAGCATAATACGAAGAAATGTTAATTGAAGAAGGATTATTCTTTACATTAGTAATAAAAGATGCGAAAGCATCACTAGAAAACTTGTAAAGCCAAACATTACCACTACTACCATACTGGTCAAGAACAAGATTATAACCAGTTGTGGTTTTGTAAAGCTGAGGACCCTCGTAACCATTAGAATTACCTGTAGTTAATAAAACAGGATTTGCAAATGAATTAGGAGAGCTTGAAACAGCAGCATAAATTTTCTTAGAATTGCTATCTTCATTTTTAATGAACATTACATATTCATCACCAACTTTAGTTATATCAGCATCAATATTAGTAAAACTAAAATTATTAATAAGCTGAGGTGTTGAATATTTTGAAACATCTAAGAGGTCGCTTGTATATGTATAATATACAGCCTTACCGTTATTATTGTTTGGGTTACATGATGAATAGTAAACCATGTATTTACCCTGGGCATCATCCCAAAGTGCCTGAGGCGCCCACAAGTTATTGCCGGCATTTTCATTACCCGGAATATCCTTATAGTCAATAGAAGTTTCGTCAGTCCATTTGATTAAATCTTTTGATTTCCAAATAGTCATTGAACTTTGAGCATCGCCCCAGTTATTATGAGAATAGTCACCATCAGTAGCTAAAAGATAATAACAACTGTCCTTTTCTGAATAGAACATATACGGGTCACGAGCACAGCCTGTACCTGTAGTTTGCTTAATTACGGATGCACCGTCATTAAGAGCAGAAAAATGTTCGCCGTCAGATGAAGTAGCAAATCTTATTTTTTGACCTGCAACAGTATCACCGGTAAAGTAGGCGAACAAGAATTTAGAACCGTCTGCAGCAGAAGCTGTCAATGCAAAAGCAGGTAATGAAGAAATTACCATAAGAATTGACAAAACGACAGACAAAATTCTTTTTGAATAATTTGTTTTCATCATATTTCTCCTTTCGATGCATTGCCAAGCATAAGTTATGAAGCACATTTAACCTCGAAACATAGCAACACATATATTAAAATACAGTATAATTTTAATACAAGTTCATAGTTTTGTCAAGAATTATAAATAGTTTTTTAATATAAAATGTAGAAATTTTTGGCTATGATTTAGGTAATTTGTACAATATATTGTGGAAAAACAAAAAAATAAGGCGAACTATGTTCGCCATCACCTCATCAGTAAGAAATATTTTCAGAATCACCATATAAAAACAATAAGAAAGGGCAAACGATGTTTGCCCCTACGAAATATGTTTCATTTATATTCAGCGTGAAACCCACTATTAATAAAGTTTTTCACCGTTTTCGATTGCCATAATTTGGTCAACACGAGTTTGGTGCCTGCCACCCTCAAATTCGGTATTAAGGAAAACATCAACAAGTTCGATTGCAAGACCGGGTCCGATAACTCTTTCGCCCATACAAAGACAATTTGCGTCGTTATGAAGGCGTGTATACTTAGCGCTGAAATAATCGGTACAGCAACAAGCACGAATACCCTTAACCTTATTTGCAGCCATTGAAATGCCTACGCCTGTACCACAGCAAAGAATTGCCGAAGTACATTCGCCGGATACAACTTTATCGCAAGCCTTTTGAGCAGAGATTGCGTAATCAAATCTTTCAGGTGAATAACAACCTACATCTACATAATCAACACCTGTTTCGTCAAGGTGCTTTTTAATTTCTTCTTTAAGTGAAAAACCTGCGTGGTCACTGCCTAATGCTATCATATTAATTCTCCTTATCCTTTTTAAGTTTTAATTCTCTTTCAGCCTGACTGAGCCTTAAATAAACAGGCATAAGAGATGCTGGTGAAATTTTTTGTTTATCAACGGCAGCACGAGAAACGCCGATGCCGTTTTGATACATTTTATCAATCGGTGCCAAAGTACAATTATCAAGACCGATATTATCAAAGCAAAGCTTAGCACCGTCGCCTGCAATTACCACACGGTCATATTTTTTCAAATCTTCTCGCAAATCGTCAATAGAAATTGCTCTATCATCGCAAAGTCTTATCGCCTTACCGTCTTTCATTTCAAACAAAGCGTTATAAAACTGCATTCTCCTTGCGTCCATAACAGCGCAGACTATCACATTTTCGTCAGCAAAGTTATACGCAATAGCTTCAAGAGTCGAAACGCTGATACAAGGAATATTTTTTTCAAACGCAAGACCTTTAACGGTAGCGACGCCGATTCTTACCCCTGTAAAAGAACCGGGACCGGCTGTGACGGCAATAGCGTCAAGGTCGGACACTTTTGTGTCACCGAGGACTCTTTTAATCATAGGAAGTAAAGTTTCACTATGAGTCAATCCTGCGTTTACAAATTCGTTATTTATTACTTTTTCGCCGTCAGTTAAAGCAACAGATGCCGTAACTGCCGAAGAATCAACAGATAAAATCATTCTTCTACCTCTGATTTTTTATACATTTTAAACAAGCGTTCGTTGTCGCCGAGCCTTTCAATCTCAATCATAAGTGAGTCGTCAGGCAAAGCACCGTAGATATTTTCGCTCCATTCAACAGCCATATAAGCATCCGTTTCAAGAAAGTCGAAAAAGCCGGTTGAATAAAGGTCGTCCCAACCGTCGACACGGTACATATCAAAATGGTAAAGAGTATTTTCGTCACCGATATATGTATTACAAATTGCAAATGTTGGAGATGAAACATCGACATCGATACCTAAGCCTTTGACAAGACCGGTAGTAAAAGCAGTTTTGCCCATACCGAGCCCACCGAGAAATGCGACAACCGAACCCTTAGGCAAGCTCTTGGCAATTTTTTCACCGAGAGCCACCGTTTGTTCATAGCTATTAGTTTTATATTCAGTCATATTTTCACCTTAAAAAAGACCGATTGTATTACCGTTTTCGTCAATGTCGATTTTATATGCAGCCGGTGATTTTGAAAGAC
>JBNMGQ010000011.1:0-35077 GCA_050872345.1 Eubacterium sp.
ATTACAGAGATTTTGGAGATAATTTAATATTTCATAGTGACAGAGGTTCAAATTATGTTTCAACTTCTTTTAGCAACAATTTGAAAAAATACGGAATTACACAATCATTTTCAAGAACGGGTTGTCCGTATGATAATTCTCCAATGGAATCGTTTTTTCAACTATTTAAAAAAGAGTGTTTTTACCGTCATATTTTCACTTCAAAATCAATGTTAATACGAATTGTAGATGAATATATTGCTTTTTATAATAATAAGCGTTCTCATAGATATTTGAATTACCTTTCACCGGTTGAATATGAAAATAAATATTATCAAAATTGAAGTGAATAAGATTATGAAATAATATCATTATACAAATGGTCACATTTTTGAGTAATCGGTCACAAATTTATAAAGGCAGTCATATTGTATCAAAAATGCAGTACAAAGACATAGAAAAACAGACACCTATTTACGGTGTCTGTTTTTTTATCATTATGATTATTAAGACTCGAACTTTCAGGGCTCCCGAAAAGCGTAAGCTTTTGGGGAAAAGGAGGAACAACGCAATGAGTGATAAATAACTTTCACTCAAATAATAAAAAAGTTATTTTGAGCGATATGGAGTTTGTGACGACGCAGTCTTACTCCACGCAACCATAGAAATAGAGCCAAATCAATTAAGATTTGGCTCTTATTTTTTCTGTTTTCTAACACTTTTTCTAACACTTTTCAAATTTTTATTTTTCAATAACACTTGAAAGGCAATTTGTGATATTTTTCTTTCTGCCTATATCAAGATGTGCATATGTGTTAGCAGTAGTTTGTATGTCAGCGTGTCCGAGCCATTCTTGTATAAGCTTAAAACCATTGTTGAATTAGCAATATATATTTGGTAAAATAAAACAAAAAGGTTAATCTTACGGAGTCTATCAATATGATTTCAATAGAAAAATACAAAGAAAATCCGTGTGGTATTTCTTCAATTCCATATTGGAAAACAATCAATATGATTATTCCGAATAATATAAAAATCATCCATAACAAAAATTATGATGAATCTTTGTTAAAAGAATATACCGATAAACAATTTTTCAGATTAATTCACAGGCTAAAGGATATTCTTGATTTTTCAAATAATGATTTCACCTATAAAATTTTGTCAAAGAAAAATATAAATGAACTTGTAGAGATGATAAACGCTTCATATACGCACATTGATTTGTTTGTTAATAGCAAATATATAAACGGTCTTACTAAAACAAAAGTGTATTTTCCGGAACTATGGATTGGCGCTTTTGACAATAATAAATTAGTAGTCTCGATTATATGTGATTTAGATACAGAAATCGGCGAAGGAATTATTGAGTGGTTACAGGTTTTGCCGGAATATAGAGGGAAAGAAATTGCTCCTACGCTTGTATGTAAAGCATTAAATATAATGAAACCAAATGCAGATTTTGCAACTGTATCAGGCGAATACAATAACATTACAAACCCTGAAAGCGTTTATCGCAAATGTGGATTTGTAGGTAACGATATTTGGCACATACTAACAAAACGCTAAGGAAAATCATCATGAATAACAAAATTATTTTTTGGGATTTTGATGGCACGCTCGCATATCACTCCTACTCTTGGAGTGAAGTTCTTATTTTATCAACAAAAAAAGTTTCAAATATTGATTTGGATAAGAAATCGGTTGCACCTTATTTGAGCAACAGTTTCCCGTGGCACAAATATGATGTCGGTCACGAAAATATTAAAGATGCTAATGAGTGGTGGAAAAATCTATCAGAAAATGCGTTTTATCCATGCTTAAAAAGTTTTAATTTATCAAATATAGAGATAAAATCAATATGTAATGAAATCAGAAATATTTATACAGATTCTTCTTTATACATTTTATATACCGATTCTAAAAATACTCTTAAATATTTCAAGGATAGAGGATGGAAAAATTATATATTATCCAACCACACTCCGGAACTTGAAAAAATCATTAATTGTTTATACATAAAAGAATATATTAACGGTGTATTTAGTTCTGCAAAAATAGGCTATGAAAAGCCGAACAAAAAAATATTTGAATATGCCTTAAATAATACTCCAAAATCTAACAAGATTTGGATGGTCGGCGATAATTATTATGCTGATGTATTAGGTGCACAAGCACTTGGTATAAATACAGTATTAGTTCATAATTCTTGCAACGGAAAACTTATTAATTTAAAAGATTTGTCTCAAATCATTTTCTAAACTATAAAAAACAACTAAAAAAACGCTTGCACTTCATTATGAAATGCAAGCGTTTTTCATTCACAATAGATATTATAACAAACAATTTACTTTTCAAAACAATTTTCTGCGTGTTTTTGCTGATTTTGATTCAACTTCAAAGCCATTAGTTTTCAATTCATCTGCAATTTCGTTCTACAAGTTATGAGCTTCTTTGTATTTTCCTAACTCCTCATAGCAAAATGCCATTGAATATTTCCCGTCAAGAAATGTTGTACCAATCTCTTCTGCTTTATTCCAATAATTAAATGCTTCATCATACTTTTTTAGTTTTTTGCATATATCACCACCGTGGATATATAGTTGCCATTCATTAGGGAATTGGGTTATTGCAGATAAAAACTCTTTATATGCCGTTTCGTAATCATCGGCAAAAATATACGCTGCAATTAATAAGCATCTTTCATTGACATCTTCGGTATTATCAGATACTATTTGCTTCTGTTCTTTTATAATATTTTCGCTATTACCCAAAAATGAACGCAGCTTCATTTTCTGCATTCGTGTTTTCCAATAATAAAATTTATCATCATCTGAACCTTTCTCTAAAGCTTTATCAAACCAATACATTGCTTTTTTTACACAATAATAAATCATTAATTGATGAATTATTCCATAATTAAACATATCACACAGCGTCAGACCGTTATCTTTTTCTAGCTGTCTAAATTCTAAATCAGCACTAATGAAATCTTCGGGTTTATGTGTTGATTCAAAAACAGCTGCTAATTTCTGTGCATAATTTTTATAAGCAGTTGAAGTCTCCTTATATAAGTCATCAATAGACACACAGTATAACTTTGCAATTTCAGGGAGCATTGTTACATCGGGCAAAGTTTTATTACATTCCCAGCGAGAAACAGTATGCGAACTCACACCCAACGAGTTTGCAACATATTCTTGAGTATACTTTTTCTGTAATCTTAATCTTTTTAAATTATTTGATAAAGTTGAAGTATTCATAATTCATCCTCCATTTCAATTACTTTATAATAAAATTATATCATTTTTAAAATGTTAATCAATGTCACAAATCGCAAATAGACTTGCTCTTTATGTTCATTTGACCGACTCATTTATTATAATTGAACTAAACAAACACTTATGATATTATATAATTGAAAATAATATTTCGAGGTAAAAAATGCTTAACAAAATCATTAATATAAAAGCGCATAAGGAACAAGAATTATATTTCAAAGTGCAATCAATTGCAAAGGATACTATTGATTACGCAAAAGAAATTATCAAACCGGGTTTGAATTTAGTTGAATTGAGGAAAATGTGTGAAAACAAAATGCTTGAACTTGGCGCAGATTCATTTTGGTACTATAATGTAGGTGCGCTGATTTTTGCAGGTGATGAAACAATTAAATCTATATCAGGAAAAGACTATATAACCTCTGATTATATTATTAAAAACAATGATATAATTGCTATTGATTTAAGTCCACAAATCAAAAATATTTGGGGCGATTATGCAAGAACAATAATTATAGAAAACGGCAAAGTTGTAGATGAAATTAATCAAATACAAAACGCCGAGTGGAAAAATGGTTTATTAATAGAGAAAGAATTACATAGTGAACTTCTCAATTTCGCCACAAGCAATACTACATTTGAAGAATTATATTATCATATGAATGATTTTATCAAAAAATGCAGATATATAAATCTTGATTTCAACGGCAATCTGGGACATTCGATAGTAAAAAATAAAAATCATAGAATTTATATTGAAAAAGGTAACAAGAAAAAGCTTAGTGAAGTAAAACACTTTACTTTTGAACCACATATATCCGTACCAAATTCAAGTTATGGATATAAAAAAGAAAACATTTATTATTTTAGCAACGGTAAATTGATAGAATTGTAATGGTCACATTGTATCAATTATGTGGTACAAAGACATAGAAAAACAGACACCTTTTATGGTGTCTGTTTTTTTGTCTAAAACCTTGTAAATAAAGGCTTTTCAGCGTTTGTTGATGTTTTTGTTTCATCAGCAGACGCTGTTTTTATATTCGCTTTCATTACGAAAATGTCAAAACTTTGCACTGCGTGAAAACGAAAAAATAAACAAAGTATTCTCTTCAGTCATCGATTACCTTATTTATGCGATTTAGTTATATGATTTATTTAGTTCTTTATAGCACGGGTCAAACTTATTAACAGTATTCAAGAAATTATTAAGTTGTGTGTACAGTCGAGGGGGGGTAGAAAAGTTTACAAAAAAGTGGTATAATACTTTTGATTAAGAACGACAAATGAAATTTGTAAAGGAGAAAAAATAATTTTATGACTTTTGAAGACATGTTTAATCGTTTCTTCTCAAAGGGAAAGCCGTATGAAAAAGTCTTTTCAAAATAATATTGACGAAAGGACTGATAATATATGGAATATGTAAAATTAAATAATGGTATAAAAATGCCAATGGTTGGCTTTGGAGTATTTGAGATTCCGGCAGAGCAGACAGCACAATGTGTATTTGATGCAATAGAGTGTGGCTATCGTCTGATAGATACAGCACAGGCTTATTATAATGAAGCAGAAGTTGGTGAAGGAATCCAAAATGCGATTCAAAAGTTGGGCATAAAAAGAGAAGACATTTTTCTGACAACAAAGGTTTGGGTAACAAAATTTGGATACGAAAAAACCAAAGCATCTGTGGAAGAATCTTTGAGTAAGCTTAAGACGGATTATCTCGACCTTGTATTGATTCATCAATGTCTGTCGGATTATTACGGTGCATATCGTGCACTGGAAGATTTATATGACGAAGGAAAAATCAGAGCTATCGGTATTTCAAATTTCAGTGCTGAAAGAATGGCAGATATTGCAACATTTAATCGAATTGTACCTGCAGTTAATCAGATTGAAACGCATTTGTTTTGGCAACAGTATTATCTTCACGAATGGTGTAATAAGTATAATATTCAACACGAAGCTTGGGGACCGCTTGCACAGCACAGATTAAAAGAGGTTATTGAAAATCCACTTGTAAAAGAAATTGCGAAAAATCACGGAAAAACACCTGCACAGGTGGCACTCAGACATCATATTCAGCGTGGAATTGTTGTGATACCAAAGAGCTTGCATAAAGAACGAATGAAACAAAATATTGAAATTTTTGATTTTGAATTGACTGATTCGGAAATGGAAAAGCTTAAGTCATTAGATGAAAACAAATCTATGTGGGCAGAGTATGATGACCCAATGATTGTACAGTATGCAATGGCTGAGGAGTGATAATGAATAAAGCAATTGATTTTACAAAAAGAAATTCTCTTTCATTGATAATCAGGTTTTCAAGGATGTTATATTTATTGCGAAGACGAAGAATTACAAAACTACTTCAAAGAAAGAATCAGTAGGTTAAATCAGCAATAAATATAGGTGGTCACATTGTATCAAATATATAATGCAAAGACATAAAAACAGAGCCAAATCTTAATTGATTTGGCTCTTATTTTTTTCTGTTTTCTAACACTTTTCAAATTTTTATCTTCTTGTTTAAATAAGCAGTTTATGATATTTTCATTTACAATTGCGTATTAATACAAAATATGATAAAATACAAAAACAAAGTCAGGTTATTAACTAAGCGACGGTGTTAGTTTTTTGACACAGTCACGGAAAGGTAACAATAATTATGGCAATAATTGCTAATGAAAAGAGTCCTTTAAAAATGCAACCGATGGAAAAGAAGGAGTTTTACAAAGAACTTCTTTCTCTTGCCATTCCAATCGGCTTGCAAAATCTTTTGGTAGCCTTGATTGGTGCTACCGACGCACTGATGCTCGGGCGCTTAACACAGGATTCTGTTGCTGCCGTTTCACTTGCTAACCAAATTGTATTTATTATGAATCTGTTTGTCGGTGCAGTTGTCGGTGGAGGTGGCGCACTCATTGCGCAGTACTACGGCAAAGGTGACAGAAATATGGTTAAAAACCTATTCTGTATGATACTCAAATGGGCATTTGGTATTTCCTTTGTGTTCTTTGCACTTGCAATGTGTATTCCTCAAATGCTGATGCGAATTTACACGCCTGAAACGACGCTTATTGAAATCGGTTCGTCGTACCTTCGTGCTGTAAGTATTTCATATCTGTTCAGTGGTGTGACGCAATGTTACTATTTAAAAATGAAGATTGAGGGAGAAGCATCCAAGAGTGTAATCATTTCTACAGTCACATTGATTATGGATGTTGTGATTGATTTGTTTCTTATTTACGGTCTTGCAGGTGTACCTAAGCTTGGCGCAAACGGCTCGGCATATTCCACCGTATTTGTTGAATTAATCGGACTTATATGGTGCGTTGCGCTGTCACACCGTGGCAACAATATTCGTCCTGATATAAAAGGATTTAAGTGGCATTGCGCTACAGTCACAAAGGATTTTATGAAGCTTACTTTGCCTATGCTCGGCAGTGGTCTTGCTTGGGGAATCGGATTTTCTATGCATTCGCTGATTATGGGTCATTTGGGTTCGGATGCCACGGCTGCTGCTTCCATTGCATCTGTTGTGCAGGAAATTGTAACTTGTGTATGCAAAGGTGTTTCTGCCGGTGCAGGTATTATTATGGGCAAATTGCTCGGGCAAAATCTTTTTGACAAAGCAAAAGTTTACGCAAGAAAGTTATGCCATATTTCATTTTGGGTCGGTGGCATTCATTCGATTTTGCTATGTGCAATCGGTCCAGCTCTCACATATTTCTTTGTGTTAACCAAAACTGCAAGGCACTATTTAATCATAATGTTACTATTTATGGCGTTTTATGTTTTTGCATATTCCGTCAATACAGTTATTGTATGTGGTATTTTTCCGGCAGGTGGCGATGCAAAATATGATGCGTTGAGTGTATTTTTTGCATCGTGGTGTTTTTCACTGCCGTTGGCACTGCTTGGTACATTTGTGTTTCATTTTCCTGTTATGCTGATTTACATACTGATGTGCGCAGATGAGATTGTAAAATTACCGTTCATTTATCCACGATACAAAAAATATTTGTGGCTCAATAATTTAACACGAGAAAACAGTGAAAATTTATAAACAGTCACATTTTTAAATACGATGTAAAAACACAAAAAAGAGCCAATTCTTAATCGATTGGCTTTTTTAAGTTTATTATTTCATCAAATACTGATTTCTTTATTCTCAATTATTTTGAAAAACCATTCGTGATTAACGGCGAAGAAGCTATCGTCGGTTTGTATAAATTTATTTTCAACAAAAGAGCTAAGAAGAATACAAAGTTCGGCGCTGTGCTTACAAAAATTCGGGTCAATGCAGTCGCAATATATATTTTTTATTTCGTTGCCATCAAGTTCAAAATCAACAATATGAGTTTTATGGCTTTGAACAACAGCAATGCCGACACCGTTATTTACCAAAACTGCTTTAAGCTTTCCGTTTTCAAGCGCTTTTATCGCTTCAAAAGCAGTGTCGTTGTCACATTCAATCTCGCCTATTTTTGAAGAGTAGCCGTCACCGAGAATAAACTCATCAGACTCGGCGTACTCGTATTCGTACTCATTTTCGTCCATAACCGGTGGCACAAACCAAGTAAGAAGCTGTTCTTTTGAAATGATATTATTACCCTTTGCAATCATATAGTCATTACACTTTTTAAAGCTTGCCGATATGTTAAAATCAAGCTTTGCAATTACATCCTTATAAATGTTTCGGCTTATTTTAAATTTGGTGGTAACACCGACAACTACACCGAGTTTGCCGTACAATTTACCGTCGACAAATACATTGTCACCGACCTTTAAATTAAACTTATCGTTATAATATGGGTATTCTCTGCCGTCTTGAAACCTGACAGTTGCAACGCTTCTGATCGGTGCTTCCTCTTTAGGCTCATACTTCGGCGCAGTCGCTTCAATTTCTTTTTCATTTTTAATATTAAAACCGATTTTATTCATAAGAATACCTCCCTTTTCTGTGATTTTACAATAGCACAGATACGGTTTGCTTACAACTGTAACATCAACATAAGTCCGTATTTTAGGACTCTCGAAACAGCTTGATATATTCGTTATATTTATTGAAACAAATATAAACTTATGATAGAATAAGATTATCAAATCATTTAAGAGCGGGTTATGATTTATGAAAAAGGTAATTAATTTATTCAAAAACATTTTGCTTAGCAAAATTTCACCGATAATTTTTGCGATTATTTCGGCTATCGGCGTCATTTTAAATTACTCTTACAGAGTCGGGTACATATTTGTTGACACTTCGCTTTTCAGTGGCTTTTCAATGACGCTTTTAATCCTTGCAATCGTTTCAACATTTTATCTTTTCATCGTCAGCGCTTTAAGGCTGAAGGATAATAAAATTTGCAAAAGCAAAGGAATAATTGCTTTTCAAATCATTGCTGAAATTTATGCTGTTATAATCGGAATTTACAACATAGTCAATATGATAGTCGGCAAAAGCGAAAGTTTCACGGCAGCGTTTGGTCTGTTTAAAAAAGCTTTACCGATTTGGCTTGGCTGTGTTTTATTGGGCTTTGCGCTGTTTATCATTCCTAACATAAGCAAGAATGGCGTTAAAAAAGCGCTTTGCGTTATTACCTCGGCAATTATGGTTTTCACAATTTATGCGTCAATCTTCCCTGTTGTGCCGTTCGAATTTAAGTCAACTCCGGCTGTATTTGACAACGGCAGTGGTTACTCAGTTGTATTTGCAACAAGTGACAAAGCGACGGCTTACATCGAATATGACTGCAACGGCGAGCACATAAAAAAATATGACGAAAACAACGGCAGAAAAGTCGGCGACAGCAAAATTCATTCTATAGCCGTGCCTTATGACGCCTTATCAAACAACAGCTACAAAGTAGGCGCAACAAGAGTTATTGACGAGCTTAGCTACGGTGGCAGACTCGGCAAAACAATAGAAAGCAAAGAAATTAAATTCAACGACAATTTAGGTGACAATATTAATCTTTTAACTATTTCGGACTGGCACACATACAACAAGCGTGCAAAAAAGACTATTTCGTATTTAGGCAAGTACGACGCCGTTGCGCTTTTAGGTGACTCGGCACCCGGCATAATGGTTGAAGATGATGTGGTAAACTTCTTAATCGACTTTGCAGGTGATTTGACCGGTGGTGAAATTCCTATTTTATTTGTAAGAGGCAACCACGAAACGAGAGGTGAAATGTCATCAAAGCTTTCATCTATGCTCAAAATGGATAAATTTTATTACAAAACTTCGCTTGGCAACTATGACTTTATCGTGCTTGACAGTTGCGAGGACAAGGAAGATTCACACCCGGAATACGGCTTGATGGATGTTTACAGCGAAAACAGAAAAGAAATGGTTAAGTGGCTCGACTCACTTGAAAATAACGGCAACAAAAAAACGATTGCAATGTCACACGCAAAAGAAATTTGTATGGAAGAGGATTTGTCAAAAAATGCTTATGACAAGCTTGAAAGCCTTAACACAAGCTTCTTAGCCTGTGGTCACGAACACATTTCGAAATTTACGAATGAATCACCATTTCCTATTCTTATCGACGGTGGTATTGACGCAAACGGCGCCAGCACATATGTAGCGTCAATGCTTAAAATCACGCCGAAAAATATTAATGTAATCAGCGTTGACTCGAACGATAAGACATTGGTTAATGAAAAAGTTGAGTGGAAATAGTCGTCGCAAACTCCGTATCGTTCGTGACGAATTTCTTAATTATTTGATTTGAAATTCATCCCTCGCTCGCTTCGTTGCTCCTCCTTCTCAAAATCTGTCGTACAGTGGTGCGTCAGATTTTGTATGGAAAAAGGTTGACGGCTACGCCACATTGTAAAGACGAACTGTGTTCGCCTATCTCTCCTATCGTCAGCATAGCTGACACTTCCCTCGTCAGAGGGAAGCAAGGGCTTGGCTCCCTCTGACGAGGGTGATTCCCCACAGTGTGGGGAAATGTCACACAGTGACAAAAGGGACGGCTCCCGTAGGAGCTGTCACGATAGTGACTGAGGGAGAGAAAAAATATAATGTGGCGAAGCCGTCAACCGATTTCAAACTATAATTCAATGTATAACAGAAGTTATAAAAGCAAAAATAATATCGGTGGTTAAATGGACAATGAAAAATTTGAGCTATCCGTTGAACTTGCGAAGCAGACGATTGAATGTGGTGGAGAGGTAAGCAGGAGCGAAGAGACGATAAAACGAATCAACGGCAATGACTGTTCCGTTTTCGCTTTGCCGAGTTTGATTGTGGCACAAAGTAGCAACAACACGCAAATCAAAAGAATTTACAAGGAAGAAATAAATTTAGCGAAGCTTGCGAGAATAAACAGTGTATCGAGAAAGCTCAGTAACGAGAGCAATTCAGTTAAAAACTACAATGCAATTGAGTCCAAAATCTTTTTGATTTTATGCGATTTTTTAGCTTGTGCTTCGTTTTCAATCTTTTTCGGTGGCAATATTTTAGATGCTGTGTTTTCGGGAATAATTGCAACGCTTATCGGTACAGCGAAGTTTAACAAGTTTGGTTTAAATCAATTTTCAAACAATCTTGTAAGTTCGTTTATCGCAGGAACGCTGTCGTTTATTCCGATTTTGCTGAAGTTCAATGTGCATCAGGACAAAATAATTATCGGCACGATTATGCTGTTTGTACCGGGTTTGACCGTTGTTAACGCAATAAGAGATATGATGAACAGCGACCTGCTCGCAGGAATGTATGAGCTTTTCGGCGCTGTGATGTCGGCGCTTTCAATCGCATTCGGTGTTGCAGGAGCATTTTGGCTTTTCGGCAAAGTATGATTAAAGAAATTTTATTTTGCACGCTCGGTTCAATCTTTTTTGCATTTGGTATGAAAGTGCCTAAAAATTGCATTTTATTCGTTGCGATAGGCTCGTTTATCACTGCAAGTTGTGAAAGAGTTTTGAGTGGATTTTACGGTGAACTGATAGCCTGCTCCACTGCTATGATTTGCCTTGTGTTCTTTTGCGAAGTGATCGCAAGAACTAAGAAAATACCGACAACAGTTGTCCTTATGCCGTCCACCATTCCCCTGCTGCCCGGCAGTTCAATCTATTACGCAATGCTTTATGCGATAACAGGAATGGGTGAAAAATTTTTAATTTATGCAAAATCAACACTCCTTACAGGACTTGGCATTTCACTCGGCGCAGTTATCGGCTCTGTTGTGATAAAACTTATTGATAAAAGAAAAAAGAGATTGCAGTGATGCAGTCTCTTTTTTGTGTTTGTCTGTCAATCCCTCCACCACTATCGTGGTCCCCCTCCCTTTACAAGGGAGGCTTAATTCGGCTCCTTTGTAAAGGGAGCTGTCAGCTATGCTGACTGAGGGATTTTAAAATAACATTATCCAAATATTCACAAACTCCGTTAAAATTAGAGTTAATTTCATTATTAGGTATTCTTATAACAGTAAGTCCGAGTTCGTTGAGGTACTTCGTTCTTTCGTTATCGTATTGCATACCCTTATCCTCAAAATGTTGCGAACCGTCAACTTCAATAACAAGATTGACTTTTGCACAATAAAAATCAACAATATAATTTCCTATTATTTTTTGACGAATGAAACGAACATTTTTGTTTTTCAAATAATCATACCACAAATGTCGTTCTTCTTTTGTCATATTTTTACGCAATTCTTTTGCATTTTGAACAAGATTTTTATTGTGTGTGTATTTCATTGTCAATCCCTCCGTCAACTTCGTTGACACCTCCATTTTCAAAGGAGGCTTAAATGGATTTTATATCCTTTTGCCGTTTTTGAAGGAATATGAAATTTCTTTACCACCGTGGGTTTTGATGCCCTTAATTGAACCTGTCCATTCCTTAGGAAGTGCTTCATTTTTAAGCATTTCGCCTATACCTGCGCAAACGCCGAAGTTACCGTCGATTTGGAAAGGTGGATGAGCGTCAAAGAGATTCGGGTATGATCCACCACCCTTATGAAATCTTGAGTTTGGACGGATATATGTAAGCTGTTGCTTAATAAGACGGTACGCATTTTCGCCGTTGCAAAGCCTTGCCCAAAGGCAAACTTTCCAGCCGAGTGACCAGCCTGTACCACCGAAGCCACGCTTTAAAAGTGACTTTTCTGCTGCTTTTTTAAGCTCGTCGCTTTCATCAAGCCTTGACGGATAAATGCAGTAAAGGTGACTTACATGCCTATGCTCTACTTCCGTTTCGCCGTACTCCTCTGCGTATTCAGGTATTCTGCCGTCGGAAGCAGGCTTAACCTGTTCAATATTCGGAGTATCAAGACCAAGTTCACGACAGTCGGTGAAAAATTCATAAAGAAGTTCCCTATCCATTGAAGGCATATATGTAATACACGCTGTTGTACCTGCGTCCTTAAATTTATTTTCAGGACTGATTGACGGGCAGGTTACAAGCTCGCCGTCCTTTTCAACAAGGAAGTCCTTATAAAAAGCAAGACCTGATTCAAAAAGAGGTAAAATACGCTTTTTATAATCTTCGTCCAAAGTATAGCAATAATGGTCGTAAAGCTGATTTAAGAACCAAGCGCCACTCATAGGCCACGGTGCATACTGGGTAGTTTCCTCTTTACCCTCAGGGTCACCTGCTGGGAAAGTCATACCCCAAATATCGGTATTGTGATGAGCGCAAAAACCGTTACAGCCGTAGTAGTCCTTTGCCGTTTTTTTGCCGTTATATGCAAGCTTTTCAACGAGTTCAACGAGTGGGTCGAAACAATCGGAAAGGTTTGCAATATCGGTGCACCAATAGTTCATTTCTGTATTAATATTAACAGTATAACCCGATGACCACGGAGCACGAAGGTGAGGATTCCAAATACCCTGAAGAGTAGAAGCCTGACTTCCCTTTCGTGACGAAGAAATCGTCAAATATCTGCCGTACTGGAAAAGAAGCGCAACGAGTGAATAGTCGTCGCCTTTCTTATTCATATTCTTAATACGCTTATCGGTAGGAAGTTCGTCATATCCACCCTCTAAAGTAAACTCAACACGGTTGAAAAGTGATGAAAAATCAGTCTTATGCTCGCTCAAAAGTGCTTCATAATTCTTATCATTTTCAAAAAATGAATATGCTCGCTCGCTTGCATTTGCTGTCGGCATCGACTTAAAGTCAACATAAGAAGTTGCCAAAGACACAAGAAGCGTAGTTTCCTTTTGATTATCAACTACAATTGAACTGCCTGTAAATTTGGCATTACCGAGCACTTTAATAACGCCGAAGAATTTCATACCCCTATCGCCGTAGACAATGCTTTCACCCTTATTATAGTAAGGTGGACGGCAAATTTCAGGAGCCTGACCGGACAAAACAAGGCTGTCCTCATTAGTATAAATTCTATGTTTAAGCTGGCAGTCAAAATCAACAGTGAAAGATACGCCCTTGTCACTCTTAATATTAATTACCATAAGCTGAGCAGGATACGAAACGAAAACGGTTTCGCTCAAGCCGTCGGCGCTCACGGTTGCAACACCTGTTTGCAAATCAAGAGTACGGCTGTAGTCCTTGGAATATTTTTTACCGTAGCTAATAATAATGTCACCGAAAGGCATATAGGCGTCGCTCCACTCACCGTGCATATGAGTGTTGATAATTTCTTCTGCCTTTCTGTAATCCTTTTCAAAAATTGCTTTTCTTGCAGAGTCAAGATATTTATAAGCATCTTTTTTATTATTATCCTTTGGGTAACCCGACCAAAGTGAATCCTCGTTTAATGCAATCCTCTCCTTTTTAAGATTGCCGAATACGAGTCCACCTATACGGCCGTTACCGACAGGTAAAGATTCCTCAAAATATTTTGCCCTTTTAGTAAAATATAATCTGTTTTTCATACAGATTATTTTACTTGAAATAAAAACAAAATGCAAGTACAAATAATAATTGCATTTTTGTGATTTATGTTGTATAATATAGGCATAATAAACAAATTTCCTATTTAGAAAAGGTGATATACTATGAAAAAACACATAATTTCTATCGGCAGGCAATACGGCTGTGGTGCTCACGAAATTGCTACAAAGCTTAGTGAAAAGCTCGGTATTCCTTATTACGACAAGGAAATTATCAAAAGAGCAGCTAAGGACAGTGGTTTTGACGAGCATATATTTACTTTCTACGACGAAAGACCGACAAGAAGCTTTCTTTACAATGTTTCAACCGACGGCTTTTCAAACATTGCTTCAAACGGCTTGGCGCTTGAGGACCAGGTATTCCAGTATCAGTTTGACACAATAAGAAAAGTTGCAGAAGAAGGAAGCTGTATTATCGTCGGCAGATGCGCAGACTATATTCTTAAGGATGACGATGCGCTTCTTACCATCTTCCTCCACGCAAGTGACGATTTTAGGCAAAGCAGAGTTATTGAGCAATACGGTGTTGAGCCTAAAAATGTAGTTAAAGAAATCAAGGCTATGGATAAAAAGAGAGCAAAGTTCCACAATTTCTACAGCGAAGAAAAATGGGGCGAAGCTACTACATACGACCTTTCAATCAATGTTGCAAAGCTTGGCATTGACGGTACGGTTGAACTTATCAGCGAATATATTAAAGCTAAGGGGTAAGGTTATTGGTTTAATCGGGCGAACACAGTTCGCCCCTACGGTAGTCTTATTCATTAAGACTTGACAATCCCTCAGTCGGTAAACCGACAGCTGCTACGCTACCCTTTTGTCACTGCGTGACATTTCCCCTGGCAGGGGAATCTTTCTTTACACAAGGGAGCCTTAAAATGTTATCAATTCTTAACCTAAATTTAACATAATCTTGACGAACAAGTAAAAATGGTATATTATACTTTTAGGGCAAAGGTGTCTTAATCGGCATTTTTGCCCTATTTTGGTATTAAATCAAAAAATATATTCAAGGTGCAATTATGAAATTTAACAAAGACGGAAAATTCAAAATTATGCAGATAACCGACATTCAGGAAATTTACAATGTATCGCCCGATACATTGAAGCTTCTTGAAGCTGCTGTTGAGAAAGAAAAGCCTGACCTCGTTATTTACACCGGCGACCAAATCAAAGGCTACGGCGTTACATACAAGGGTATGGGCAAAGAGCTTGTAAACAATGTTGCAAAGACAATTGACAAGCTTATCAAACCGGTTACAAAGAGGAACATTCCTTTTGCAGTCACATTCGGCAACCACGACAGGCAGGTCGGAATCAGCAACAAGGACCAGTTCGAGCAGATTTACAAAAAATATCCGAGTTGCGTGGGTGAACAGGCAAAAGGTATAGACGGTGGTGGTACTTGCTTCTTGCCTATCAAGTCAAGCGACGGCACAAAGGATGTTTTCGGCATCTACCTCTTTGACTCGGGTACCGACGCTAAGGGTGGTGGATACGAGCCTTTCGACCCTGCAATTATTGATTGGTACAAGAAAACAAGATATGAAGAAAAAGAGAAAAACGGCGATTATATTCCGTCACTCGTTTTTCAGCACATTCCTATGTTTGAGCACTACAATGTGTTAAAGCAGGTTAAGAAAAGCGAAAAAGGTGCAATTCCTGCATTTCGTATTCACAAGGGTGAATATTACAAAATTGACGAAACAAAATGCGTGCCGGGTTCGGTTCTCCTTGAGCCACCTTCAATTCCTGATGTAAACACTCACGAGTTTGACGCTCTTAAGGAAAAGGGCGATGTACTCGGTGTATATGTAGGTCACGACCACAAAAACAGCTATGTCGGTAAATATGACGGCATTGACATCGGCTTTACGCAGTCAAGTGGCTTCAATGTTTACGGCAACGGCAAGGAGCGTGGCGTAAGGTGCTTTATCCTTGACGAAAACGACCCAAAGCACTACGAAACATATACTAAAACTTATCGCCAGCTTTGTGACGGCAAGCTTAACAAGCCTGTTTACGACGCACTTGCGAGAGTTATGCCGACCACAATGGATATGGCCAAGCCTATGATTGCAAAAGGTGTCGGCATTTTAGTTGCAGTTATCGTAATAATCATTTTACTTGCTAAATTCTTATAAGGAGAAACATATGGCTGAGAAAAAGAAAAAAAGCAACGCATTCGTTCGTTGGACCGAAAAACACGCAGAATTTTGGAAATTCATCAAATTCAGCTGTGCCGGTGCACTTTCAAACATTCCCGAATTTGCCACTCAAATGATTTTGGTATATTTGGTATTTCGCTGTGCCGACCAACCACAGTCGAAAGAAACGCAAATCGCATACTACTGCTCAACTTTCGTAGGTTATGCAGTTGCGTTTATACTTAACCGTAAAATCACATTCCACGCTGACGCTAACCCGTTAGTTTCAACAATTCTTTATGTGCTTATGGTTATATTCACCATTTGGGCAAAGGGGTATATAGGTCCTTGGCTTTCGGAATTTACAAACAGTTTTCTTCCTGTTGCAGTTGCACCGACCGTTGCAACGCTTCTCGGTATGGCTGTGCCTACTCTTTGGACTTATCCTTGCAACCGTTTCATTATTCACAGAAAGAAAAAGGCTACAATTGAAAGTGAAAAGGCTGAAAAAGAAAAGGAAGCAGAATAATTTTAAGTTGACATATAAAATTAATCAGTTATAATAAAATTAATGCAAGGAGGCAAAAGTGTGTTTCCTTGCTTTTTTATTTAGAGGTAAAATATGAGCGAAGTAATTTTATCAACCGGTATTGACATAGGCACAACGACTACTCACCTAATCATAAGCAGACTTACGATTAATGTTAAAGAAGGGTTCGGCTGTGCACCTAAGGTTGAGATTGAGAAAAAAGAAATTATATATATGTCACAAATTTACTTTACGCCACTTGAAAACGGAATTATCAGTGCAAAAGGTGTAAAGCAAATTATCGAAAACGAATACAAAAAAGCAGGAGTGACACCGGCTGACCTCAAGAGTGGCGCAGTTATAATCACCGGTGAAAGCGCAAGGAAAAGAAATGCAAAAAAGCTTCTTTTTGAAATTTCAAAATACGCAGGTGATTTTATTGTTGCCGAAGCAGGTGGTCAAAGCGAAAGCATACTTGCAGGCAAAGGTATGGGCGCCGAAGCACTGTCAAAAGATGAAATGTCAAGCGTATGCAGTATCGACATTGGTGGCGGCACAACAAACATTGCAGTTTTTGACGACGGAAAAGTTATTGACGCAAGTTGCATAAATATCGGTGGCAGGCTGATTAAGGTCAAGGATTACGGCGAAAAAGCAATAATCGACTTTATCAGCGAAAGCGTTGAAGAGTTGCTTTTTGAAAATGACATATTTATAAATATCGGCGACGAGCTTACGGACGAGCTAAAAGAAAAAATCGTTGATGCGCTTTTTGACGGCATTGTAAAAGAACTGAGCAGACTAAAAAAATGCGACAGATACATTTTTTCCGGTGGCGTTGCAGAGTGTATCGGCAAAGCGTACAGTGATTTTGAGTTTGAAGATTTCGGCGTACTGCTCGCAAAAAAGATTGAAAATTCACCCTTTTACAAAAGTGGCAAATGCACCAAGGCAGAAAATTCTATCAGAGCGACCGTTATCGGCGCCGGCAACTATTCGTTTGAAATATCGGGCAGTACGATTTCACATTTTGACTGCAAGCTTCCGATTAAAAACATTCCGTGCATTAAGCTTAAAATCGACAGTAAAAACGACATTGACACTGCTGCAAACGGTCTTGACTCACGCATAAAAAAGTTTGATTTGGCAAAGCCTGTTGCAATTTCGTTTGACGGCTACTTCGACATTGACTTTGACGATATGTTAAAAATCGCAGATAACATCGTTAAAAACTCCGGTGAACTCATAAGTCGCAATTTACCGATAATCACACTCGTTCAAAAGGATATAGGCAAAGCGTTCGGCATTGCTTTGAGGAAATTTTTGCCGAGTGCCTACCCTATCCTTGCAATCGACTGCGTCAACACGGACGACGGTGATTTTCTCGACATAGGCGAAAGCGTCGGTGGTGGCAAAGCCGTACCGGTGTCAATCAAAAAATTAGTATTTTCAGTTTAGAGGTACAAAAATGAATCTTAAAACGAGTTTATACGGCAACATATATTCCTTTTCATCAATCAAGGAAGTGCTCGCAAAAGCAAACGAAAAAAAGAGTGGTGATACCTTGGCAGGTGTCGGCGCAACAAGTGACCTTGAAAGAGTTGCTGCAAAGGTCGTGCTTGCCGACTTGACAGTTAAAGACATTACGGAAAATCCGAGCGTTGACTACGACAAGGACAGCGTAACAAGAATAATCCTTGACGATTTGGACAAAGAAATTTACGAACAGGTAAAAGGTATCACTATCGGCGACTTGAGAGAATACATACTCGACAGCCGTCGTACTTCAAGCGAACTTTTAACTCTTTCAAAGGGACTTTCAAGCGAAGTGATTGCGTCACTTTGCAAGCTTATGAGCAATCTTGACTTAATGTATGTTTCCTCAAAGCTTGAAGTCACTGCGCACTGCAACACGACTATCGGCAAAAACGGTACATTCTCCTCAAGGCTTCAGCCGAATCATCCGACCGACAGCGTTAAGGGTGTCACCTCTTCCCTGCTTGAAGGCTTAAGCTACGGTATCGGTGACGCAGTGCTCGGCTTGAACCCTGCCGTTGACACTGTTGAAAGCACAAGCGACATATTAAATCTTTTTAACGATGTCAAAACAAGGCTTGAAATACCGACGCAAATTTGCGTTTTGTCACACATCACAACTCAAATGAAAGCGCTTGAAAAAGGTGTACCGATGGACCTTTGCTTTCAGTCGATAGCAGGAAGTGAAGAAAGTTTAAGTTCTTTCGGTGTTACGGTTGATATGCTAAAAGAAGCAAATGATATGATGAAAGAAAAATCGACAGCCGAAGGACCGAACTATATGTATTTTGAAACAGGTCAAGGCTCGGAGCTTTCGTCGAATGGTCACAACGGTGCCGACCAACAAACTATGGAAGCAAGGTGCTACGGTCTTGCAAGGCATTACAAACCTTTTCTTGTCAACACAGTTGTAGGCTTTATCGGACCCGAATACATTTACGACACAAAGGAACTTATCAGAGCGTCGCTTGAAGATATTTTTTGCGGACTTTTCCACGGTCTGCCTATGGGTTGCGACATTTGCTACACCAACCATATGAAAGCCGACCAAAACGATGTTGACTCACTTCTCGTTATGCTTGCGTCAAGTGGTTGCAGGTATGTTATGGGCGTACCCGAAGGCGACGACATTATGCTTATGTACCAGTCAACCGGCTTTCACGATATTGCAACGGTTCGTGAAATGCTTAATAAACGACCGATTAAAGAGTTTGAAGCTTGGCTTGAAAAGTTCGGCATTATGAAAAACGGCAGACTCACCGACATTGCCGGTGACCCTACCGTGTTTATGGACTGAGGTAAAATTATGGAAAATGAAATTAAAGATATAACTGCTGTTCCTATGCACAGCTTACTTTTAACTAAAAGCCGTAACGAAAAAGCAATGGAAAGCCTAAAAAAATTTACCGATGCCAGAATCGGTATAGGCAGAGCAGGTACAAGGTACAAAACTATGCCGTACCTTCGCTTTCGTGCCGACCACGCTGCTGCAAACGACGCCGTTATGCTCGAAGTGAGCAAAGAAACGATTGAAAAGCTTAACCTTTTTGAAATAAGGACAAAATGCGAAAGTAAGTACGATATGCTCACCAGACCCGACTGGGGCAGGATTATACCTGAAAGTCAAAAAGAAATTCTGCTTAAAAAGTGCAAAAAGAACATTGATGTGCAAATTTACTGTGGCGACGGCTTGTCGGCTCCGTCAATCGGTGCAAATGTAGGTGACCTTTTAAGCGTTATAAAACTCAGCCTTGAGGGTACAGGCATAAGTATCGGCACACCGTTTTTCGTAAGATATTGCAGAGTCAACACTGCAAGGGAAATTGCGCCACTGCTCGGTGCAAAAGTAACCTGCGTGCTTATCGGCGAAAGACCGGGTCTTTCAAACGGTGAAAGTATGTCGGCTTACATTGCATATAACGCAAGACTGGATATGAGTGAATCGGACTACACCGTCGTGTCAAACATAAGTAAAAAAGGAATGCACCCGGCAGAAGCAGGTGCATACATAGCAGAAATTATTCAAAAAATGCTTGAGCAAAAGACGAGTGGACTTGGGCTTAAGATATAAAAACTTATCGGGCGACCACAGGTCGCCCCTACTAAAATCCGAATAATCAGGACAACCGTAGGGGCGAACTGTGTTCGCCCATTTTTTTAATTATTTGACTGATATGCAAGTTCGCTTACATATTTATCGCAAACGGCGAAGTGGAAGTTAACGCCGGTATGCTCGGAAATTATTGTAAGCACTTCGAAGAAATCGTCCATATTTGTATTATTGTTATTGATAATATCAACGGTCGAATCGACAAAGACATCAGTCAAGTCGTAATCGCTTGCACAAAGACCGACAAGAAAGCCACAAAGTGTATTAGCACCCTGAATAGCGAAATCGTTAATATTTATCAGCCTGATATTGCTCGGAAGAACAGTTGAAAGCTTACTTGAATTGTCGACAAAAATAACATTGCCACTGCTTTCTTCTGCCGTTTGAACACAAGCTTCGCTGAGAACTCTTGTTTTACCTATTCCGTTTATTCCTGTAATATACTCTACCATAATAAAAACCCCTTTAATTTTTTGCAATTTTGTTTGCTACAGTAACAGTACCACGCAATTAAGAATATGCAAAAAACAAAGGGTTAATGTTTGATGAAATAATTATTAATAAATTATAGTTTATCGGGAGAACACAGTTCGCCCGTCTCTCCTATCGTCAGCATAGCTGACACTTCCCTCGTCAGAGGGAAGCAAGTTTCGAGTGAGTAAGGTTGCGAAGAAGTAGTCAGAATCGAGTTTTTCGGGAAGGGTGCTGTACGATGGTACTGCCCCTGAGCGAAAGGCTCGAAGCACCAACGATACGATTACGGTATCCTAAGATACCTAAAATCGTATCGTTCCTGCGTTATTGATATAAATTATTTTGTAATCTGTTTGCGATATTGAAATAAATAGACTAGTTGTTTGACACTTCGGTGCGGTTATGGCTGCTTATTCACAACCGTAAACTATAATTTACTTCACCTTATTAACAATAATCATTGCCACGCCGAGAACAACAAGAACTGCGCCGGTGACACGATTAAGTGTTTCCGGCTTTGCTTTATTTGCAAGGTACGAAGCAAGTTGAGCAAAGACAAGTGTGCTGACGATACAGAAAACAAGAGTCCAAACATCAGGAAGTCCACCGATTGCAAGGTGGCTGACGCAACCCGTCAGCGCAGTAAACGACATAACAAACACGCTTGTGCCTACTGCTGTTTTAAGCTCATAGCCGAGAACGGTGGTAAGGACAAGGAGCATCATCATTCCACCACCTGCACCGATAAAGCCACAGATAAAGCCGACCATTGCGCCACTCAAAGCCGAACGAATTATTTTTTGTTTGGCAGTAGCGTCGGTAAGCCTTGACTTAGGCTCGGTAACCGGCTTTACGATAAATTTAATACCGAGTATCAAAGTCATAAGCATTGAAAAGCTACCCATCGTTGTGCTCGGCACTTTACTTGAAACAAAACTGCCCACCAAAGTAAACAGCAAAACGAAAATCATCATAACGATTCCGTTTTTTACATCGATATTTTTATTTTTGCCGTAGTTATATGCAGACACTGCGCTTGCCAAAACATCGCTTGCAAGGGCAATGCCGACTGCAATATAAGGGTCAACACCGAGAAAAGTTATGAGCATAGGGCTGATTACGGCAGCAGCGCTCATACCTGCAAAGCCTGTACCGAGTCCTGCACCGAGTCCGGCTACAAGGCATACTATAAATTTTATAAGCATCTCATTTTCCTTTCAGTATATACGATAATTCCTTTTTGTATAAAGGATATTATAGTACCTGCAAAAATAAAGTCAACATACATATTTTTTAATTGTGTCTATTATTTTATATTTGCTTTATAAATTGTTAACAAATTATTACTTTTGTTAAGTTTAAGTTAAATAAAAGTTAAAAATAGGCTTGTGTTTATTAATTTGTGGTGCTATAATAAGTTGAAAAATTTTTACGAAAAGGGGTTTTTAAATGGCTAAAACCAAAGCTGCCAAAACAAATGAAACGGCAGCAACCAAAAAGTACATGAAGCCATCAGAGGTTGCTACTTTTGGTATCGGTCTTTTCGGCGTTGCTCTTTTAACAGGCTGGATGCCGGACTATACCACAACCTTCTTTGCTGACTTCGCATTTAAGGGAAAGGGCTTTGACTCGGCTTCGCTTTCTCACATTGTTGAGGTTGTATTCCTCATTGCAGGTTTTGTAGGTGCTATTTGCGAGCTTGTTATCGGTGTTCTTGTTGACAGAACAAAAACAAAGCTCGGTAAAGTTAAGCCTTGGGTAGGCTTCGGTGCAATTCCGCTTGCTATCATTTCAATGCTTGTATTCGTTGCGCCTAACACCACATCATTCGGTCTTGCATCTGTTTGGATGATAGTTATTTATTGTCTTTACACTGCCGTATCGTGTGCTGTTGAATCACCTTCAAACTGCTTCGGTGCTCTTTGCTCACCTAACCCTGCTGAAAGAAGTAATGCTATTTCAATCGCATCATTCCTTCGTTCGGTAGGTCAATCAGGCGGTCAGGTAGTTATCATCGTTGTCGGTGCTCTTATGAAGGCTCTTATGGGTCAGCAGCAGTTTAAGAATGCCGAAGGTCAAGGTATCGACCTTATCATTTCAACTGCTATTTGCGCACTCGGTATGATTATCTTTGTTATGATTTTCTTTGCAAACAACAAAGAGCGTGTACCTTACACATCTGACAAGGTTTCACTTTTGGAATCAATCAAGCTTGTATTTACCAACAAGAACCTTCTTATGGTTTCTCTTACAAAGGTATTCGGCTTCGGTCGTGGTGTTTACGGTACTGTTTCACTTTACATTGCTATTTACCTTCTCGGTTCTAAGGGCTTAAAGCTTGCTCTTATGCTTCCTATGGGTATCGGTACTGCTGTTGGTACACTTCTTGTTAACCTTGTACTTAAGAAGTTCTCTACAAAGAAGACATTTATTATCTTCTGTTGCTACGGTGCTTCTGCAATGGCTATCCTTTACTTAGTATCAAAGGGTATCGGCTTTAACTCAACACTTATCGTTCCGTTCCTTATCCTCAACTTCTTCTGTGGTATTCAGCACGGTAACACAAATGTTACACCTAACATTATGATTGCAGACTGCGTTGACGAAATGGAATACAAAACAGGTAAAAGGCAGGAAGGTCTTGCTTATGCCGGCTACGGTCTTTTCTCAAAGATTGCATCTGCATTTACAAAGTTCCTCGGTCCTTGGCTTGTTTACACATGGAGCCAGTACAAAATTTCAACTGACCCTAATGTTGCTTACGCATCACAGGACGACACAGTTCCTTCTCGTTTCTTAATGATTTACACAATCATCCCTGCTATCTTCGTTATCCTTCAGTTTATTCCTATTCTCTTCTACGATATGACCGGCGAAAAGAAAGCAAGAATCACTGCTGCACTCGCTGAAAAGAGAGAAGCTGAAAGCAAGGAAGAGGCTGAAGCTGAAGAAGTAGAAAAAGAATTTGACGAATTAAGCGAAGAAGCTTCAGAGTAAGGAGGGAATTATTAATGGCCAAAACAAAAGAAAAGAAAGGCTTTAATGCCGGTCTTTATGCAGTTTGCGCAGGTGTTGTAGTTGCAGTAGTTCTTGTACTTATCACAATTTTCGCTTTCACAACAAGATACACAGGCTTCTCTGCCGAAAAAGTAGCACAGGCTTATGTTGACACAATCGTTCAAACAGGCGACGGCTACAATGCTTATAAAAACACACTTGTATCAAAGAACCAGAAGTTCGGCAAGTTTGTAACAAATGCTTATATGCTTCCTTATATCAATGAGGATGCCGAAAAGGCTTCATTCGTCGGCACTGGTACTGACGAAGAAATTAAAAAGACCGACGAAGTTTACGACACAATGTATGACTACTATGTTGAACTTGTTCAAAAGTACGGTCTTGACAATATCGACGCTGTATTCAATGACTACTTCGCTAAGCTTAAAGAAGTAAGAAAAGAAGTTTACGGCGACGATTATATGGATACAGATTTTATGTTCTCTGTATTTGAATCAAATGTTTCAAATTACGGCAAGTCACTCACAGGTACGGAAGAAGAACTCGGTGCCGACGGCAAAACCGTAATTCAAAAGGCTTCTACAGGTAAGTATCAGGAAATGTTCGGCAAGGACTACAAGTTCACAGCTACAGTTAAAGACTGCACTGAACTTAACGATGCTGACAAGGACGCTTACATTGCAGAATACAAAGACAGAATCTCACCTATCGCTTCATCAGGCGAAGCAAAGGCTGACGCATTCTCTCTTAAGGATAATGACAAAAAGAACACTCCTAAATCGGATATGATTTCTGCTTTTGAAAAGCTTGACTGCTCAAACGACATTAAGGCTGTTGCAAAGTGCACAGTTGATGTTACACTTGCAGACGGTAAGAGCGTTGCAAATCAGGAAGTATTCGTTGTTAAGATTGGTAACACTTGGTATGTCGACAACACAAATGTTGACACAACAGGTCTTTATCTTGCAAAATAAGATAAAATATGATATAAAAAAAGGTAAGGTTGACACTAAGTATCAACCTTACCTTTTTTGCACATTGACTTTAGTCGAAAATCTCTTCGAGAATGTCTTTTCTCTTTTCTCTGCTCATAATTCTGAGCTTGAGAATTACAGCTTTTTCAACATCGGTCAAATCGTAGAATTTGTCATCGAAGCCGTGAAGCTCGTAGAAAAATTCCGGATCCTGCTCGAGAGTAGGTGTGATTTTGCCCTCAACAATTGTTTCTAAAGTAACATTGTAAAGAGCTGCGAGTTTTTGCAACACCTCAAGCTTAGGAGTGCTCTTACCACTTTCATAGTAAGCGTAAGAACTTCTTGTGATGCCGAGTGTCTTTGAAAGTTGCGCTTGTGTAAGACCCGACTTCTTCCTAAAATACTTGAGAGTTGCTCCCAAAAAGCTACTATCTGTCATTGCTTTCTCCTCCTTTTCTAGCTTCATGGAAAAGCTTTATTTGTTGTATCTACATAATACTACACATACATCCATTTGTCAATATTATTCACACATATTTTTACTAAATGTTGACAATTGTAAACCAAAAGTGCTATTATATCCTTAAAAATTACGGATTTTTACTTATTTTGTCAAGATTTTAGGTGATTTTTATGAAAAAAATTATTTCTGCCGTAACGGCAATCGCAATTTTATTAACTTCAATCATACCTTTTACTGCATTTGCGCAGACTTATCAGGAGGAACTTATCAGCGCAGGCTTTCCACAAAGCTATGCCGAAAAGCTTGAAGCACTCCACAACAAGTATCCGAACTGGATTTTCAAGCCACTTCAAACAGGGCTTGATTTTAACACGGCTGTAAGTGGTGAAAGGAGCAAACATTCAAACCAATTGATTTCGCTTTCATCTACAAGCGACACCTCTATGTTTTGCAATTGCAGTGAATGTTTTGTAAACGGCAACTATGTTATCAGAGAGGGCAAGGACTGGGTCAGCGCTTCTCAAAAAGCAGTTGAATACTATATGGACGCTCGCAACTTCCTCGACGAAAAGCAAATCTTTCAATTTGAGTCTACTGCTTACGACGGAACTCAAACAAAAGAAGGCGTTGAGGCGATTTTAAACGGCACATGGATGCACGATTCACTCATCACTTACTACACAACAGGTCAAAGTGTTAAAACTTATGACAATGTTACAAAATATTCGGATGTAATAATGAAAGCTGCAAGTGACTTCGGTATCAACGCCTATTACCTTGCATCGAAGATTAGGCAGGAGAACGGTGGTCAATATGCTACTGCCACTGCCGTAAACGGTACTACAGCTCCGTTTGAGGGTATTTATAACTATTATAATATCGGTGCATACTCAGGTGCAAGCGACGGCTTAGCGTGGGCTGCAGGCTTTCTTAAGGCAAACAAGAACACCGTGCTTTACAGCAATTTCGATTCAGCAACTCAAACACCTGTCGGAACTGCTACGCCTATAGCTTCGGGTCAATATATGACTTGGAGGGCAAACAAGGGCAACTGCTATTATGTAAGGCTTTACAGTGAAGTCGGTGGCAAATATGTTGAAGGTCAAAGTGGTTACATTTATATTTCCGACTGCACAACAAAATATTTGGGCAACACGGACACAGGCTACGGCAGACCTTGGACAAACCCATACAAAGCCATTTACTACGGCGCTAAATACATTGCAAAAAGCTTTGCAAATCAAAATTCGGGTTATCTTCAAAAATTCAATGTGTCCCCTGCTTCAACAAATAAATATACTAATGAATATATGAAAAATGTAAGCGCTGCCACAAGCGAAAGTGTGACTACATATAACGGCTATTCAAACGCAGGTATATTGGCAATGACGAGAACATTTTACATTCCTGTATTTAACAATATGCCAAACGATGTGGGTCAAACTGCAATCAGCATTACGAATGCAAGTACAAACAGTGTATCACTTTCGTGGACAGGTGCAAACAATGCGCAGGCTTATCAGGTGCAGATAACGGACGCCACGGGTAATTTTGTTGACTACACATACACACCTGCCACAAGCTTGACTATTGTGAATCTGTTGCCGTCATCCATTTTCGCTGTCAGAGTTCGTGGATATTACCAAGACGGTAACAACATTGTTTGGGGCGCATTTGCTCAAATAAACTTAGCTACAAAGCCTGAACAGGTAAAAAATGTTAAGCTTTCAGCCGGTGATACAAGCGTTACGGTGAACTGGTCGCCGGTAGCAAACGCTACAGGCTACAGGATTTACATTTACAATTCAAGCAGTAAAAAATATGAGCTTAAAAAGACTGTAGAAAATCCTGCTGCAACTTCCGGCAAGCTTACAGGACTTAAAACAAACAAGACTTACAAGATTAAAGTAGCAGCATACATCAGCGTTGACAATGTGAAATACATCGGCTCAAAAAGCAGTGCAGTGTCCGTCAAAACGAAAAACAAGAGCGTAACATTAACAAGTGCAAAATCAAGCAAAAAGAAAAAGATTAATGTTAAATGGAAGAAACGCTCGGGTGTATCAGGCTACGAAGTTATGTGGTCAACAACAAAGAATTTCAAAAAGAATTTCTTAAGCGTTAAGGTAAGTGGCAGTAATAAGACATCAAAAACTTTAACTACTGCACAAAGCAAAAAGGATTATTATGTACGAGTAAGAGCGTACAAAAAGAGTGGCAAAAAGTACACTTACTATTCTTGGAGCAAGACGATTAAGGTTAAGGTTAAATAAACAAAAATAAAATGGCTTGGGCGCAATGTCCAAGCCATTTTTTATATGATGATTTTCGGGCGAACACTGTTCGCCCCTACGGTTATTTTTCTAATTCAGACAGTCTGAAATTACAGCACCTTTCTTTCGATAAAGCTGTTTATGTCGGTGTAAACTTCTTCCTTGTTGAACTCGTTTAAAATTTCGTGGCGAGCGTTCGGATAAATTTTAATTTCCGTCTTATCGTGACCGGTCGCAATGAGTTTGTTGTAAACCTCCCAAACGCCTTTTGAATAATTACCGACAGGGTCCATTTCACCACTGACGAGCAAAACAGGCATAAGGTGGCTTACATTAAGATACCACTTATCCTCGTTACATTCAATGCAAAGCCTTGCCAAATCCTTATAGCCTACGCTTGCAAAGGTGAAGCCACAATACTTATCGTTTTGGTAATCGTCCACACTTTCAGAAAGGCTTACGCCCCAGTCGTAGTCGGTCCTATGCTCAAACGGTTTGTCATAAGCGCCGAAGCCGATTTTCTTAAGCGCTTCGGACTTATATGTCTTACCCTTAAGTGCGCTTACAATACCGGTTAAGCCGATACTGATTGTCGCAAGTGGATTAGTGCCCGAAGTACCTACAAAAACTGCACCGTCAAAGCAGTTGCCGTACTCATTGATAAAGCAACGCATAACAAGACTGCCCATAGAATGGCCACAGATGATATATTTTTTATCCGGATATTCTCCCTTTGCAATATCCATCAAAGTTTTAGCGTCTGCGATAACATCCTTATAGCCGTTTTCGTCACCGAAGTAGCCGAGCAAATTCTCATTAAAATTCGACTTGCCGTGATTAATCATATCGTTCATAAAAACGGCATAACCCATTGAAACAAAAGCTTTGACTGCATCCATATATCTGCCGGAATGCTCAGCCATACCGTGATGAATTTGAAGCACAGCTTTTACATTGCCGTCATCAGGATACCACTGCCACGCTTTAATGTCGCAAAGGTTTGATTTGCTCAAATAAGTGTACTCTTTTGTTTTCATAAATAAATCCCTCCACCACGAAATCATGGTCCCCCTCCCTTTACAAGGGAGGCTTAATAGGTTTGTTTATAAATTTTATTCAAAATCAAGTTCAACTTCAGGCTTAAGCTCACGATTTAAAAGTGCGTTGACTGCATTTTGTGGTGACTCGTTGCCCGACACAACCTCATTAACTGCAAAAACAATCGGCATATCAACGCCGTACTTTTTCGCAAGTTTAACTGCTGCCGGCAAAGCGTTGATACCCTCAACTACCATACCGACCTTTTTAACTGCTTCGTCTATCGGCACGCCCTGACCGATAAGAAAACCTGCATTATTATTTCTTGAATGGCTGCTTGTGCAGGTAACAATCAAGTCACCCATACCTGTAAGACCACTGAAAGTATAAGGAGAACAACCGACAGCCTTACCAAGCCTTGAAAGTTCGGCAAGTCCCCTTGTAATAAGCGCAGCCGTTGCGTTATCGCCGTAGCCGAGACCATGGGAAATACCGGTAGCAAGGGCAATAATATTTTTAAGTGCACCGCAAATTTCAATACCTTTAATATCGGTATTGGTATAAACACGCATAAACGAGCTTGAAAAAAACGACTGCACAAGCTTCGCCGTTTCAAGATTCTCACAAGCAGAAACAATTGTAGTCGGCATATCGAGTGACACTTCTTCTGCGTGAGTAGGACCTGAAAGTGCAACATATTTTACCGTTTTGTTTTGAAGCACATCGTCGATAACTTCTGTAAGAGTCATCAAGGTGTCGCTTTCAATACCTTTTGCCACATCAACGATAATTTGATTATCTTTAATATAAGGCTTGCATTTTTCTGCCGTAGAGCGTACAAAAACCGACGGCACTGCAAACATAATAATATCTTTGTCACTGAGTGCATACTCTAAGTCAGTCGTGTAATCAATACCCAAAGGAAGCGAAGCCTTTGGAAGCTTCGGGTGGATATTAGTCCTTTTAAGTTCTTCAATTTCATTTGGCAAAGCTGACCAAACGGTGACATCTTTGCCTGTATTTTTTAACATTTTAGCAAGTGCAATACCCCATGTACCTGCTCCGAGAATTGCTATAGATTTCAATATTTTGCTCCGAATAAATTATTTGTCCTCTTCCTTAGGCAAATCGGAAGTGCAATGACAGCATTTTACTGCGTCAATAGGAATTTCACTCTTGCAGAAAGGACAGATTTTAGTAGTAGGTGTCACCTCTTTAGGCTCCTCCTTGTGCTTTGCAAGTGAAAGCATTTTATTAATAGCTTTAACAATGCAGAAAATGATGAATGCCATAATAAGGAAGTTGATTACGGCAGAAAGAAATGCGCCGTAGTCTATGTAATTATCGCCGATTAAATGGATTTTGCCCTGAACTTCGGCGCCACCGATGCAGTTTAAAATAGGCTTGATGATATTATCCGTAAGTGCAGTTACGATTGCCGAGAATGCACCACCGATAATAACGCCGACTGCAAGGTCAATTACATTACCTCTTGAAATAAATTCCTTAAATTCCTCAAAAAACTTTTTCACTTTAAACATCCTCTTTTCATATTATTTAATTTTATTTTATCATAATACACCCGTAAAATCAAATGGAGGTATAAAAGCTTCGCTTGCAGAAGTAAGCTCCTGCACAAAAAGTTTATCCATCGAATTATCAAGTGCATATGAAAGTACCTTTTCATATTCCCTTTTAGTGATTTTTCTGTCAATTTCAGGGCAGGCGCTAAGGTCATTAAAAGGTGTGTACTGCGCCATAAGTGACACATAAGTGTCAGGAAAATTTTGCTTAATAAACTTCAATATTTCAATTGACGAGTTTGTATTTTGCGGCAAAATAAGATGACGGATAATCATACCCGACATCATTAAACCGTTTTCAAATTTATCTTCAACCTGCCTTCGCATTTCAAAAAGCGACGCACTTGCCTTTTCAAAATAATCTTCTGCCTTTGAATAGCGAAGCGCTTTGTCAGCTCTTATATATTTTAAATCGGGCAGGTAAATATCAACAAGACCGTCAAGTGCTTTAAGTGTTTCAACTTCTTCGTATCCACTTGAATTATACACGACAGGCACAGGGCACTTCCACCGACTCAAAACATTTGCAAGCCTTAAGGCGTAATGGGTCGGATTTACAAGGTTGATATTATTTGCGCCCTGACTGATTAAATCTTCAAAAATCGAGATAAGCTTACCGTCGCTGATTTCAACGCCCTTATTATCCCTGCTGATTTCACTGTTTTGGCAAAAAACGCATTTCAAATTACAGCCTGAAAAGAAAACTGTACCACTGCCCCTTTCACCACTGATGCAAGGTTCTTCCCAAAAATGAAGCGCTGCCCTTGCCACTTTGAAGCTTTCGGGGCTTTGGCAAAAGCCGAAGCACTTGCTTCTGTCAACATTACATTTCCTCGGGCAAGATGAACAAATCATATCAGCGCCTTATATATGTCGCCCTTTTTAAACGGAGTTTTGGAAGCAATTTCCTTAGCTGCGTTATTAACCGACATACCCTTTTCAACAAGTTCTTTTGCCATTTCAATTGCCTTTTCTATCGTCATATCTTCATCCGGCTCGTCCTTTTTACCCTCAATGATAATTACATATTCACCCTTCGGCGACTTGTCGGAGTAATACTCGATAGCCTCGTCAAAAGTGAAACGCAAAACTTCCTCATGAATTTTTGTAAGTTCCCTTACCAAAGCAATATTACGGTTGCCGAAAGCATTTCGCATATCGTTTAAGGTATAGATAAGCTTATGAGGTGCTTCGTAAAAAATCATAGTACGCTTTTCGTCCTTAACATCTTCAAGGTGCTCACGCCTTGATTTTTTATTAACCGACAAAAAGCCTTCAAATGTAAACCTACCCGTAGGCATACCACTGATTGCAAGCGCAGTCGCAAACGCAGTAGGGCCCGGTACGGACTGAACCTCAATACCGAGTTCATGACAAAGTGCTACCAAATCTTCGCCCGGGTCGGAAATAGCCGGCATACCTGCGTCGGTAACTATTGCGCAGTTTTCGCCTGCAAGAATACGATTGCAGATAATTTCGCCTCTTTGCCTTTTATTATGTTCAAAATACGACACCATTTCCTTTTTTATATCAAAATGGTTCAAAAGCTTCAAGGTAACTCTTGTATCCTCGGCAGCAATAAAATCGACCGAGGCAAGTGTTTCAACTGCTCTGGGCGAAAAGTCATTCAAATTGCCGATAGGCGTACCTACAACATATAAAATTCCACTCATTTATCGTAACCGTCGGCATAGGAGCCGTAAATGTCAAGCATTTCCGGTGTGAACTTGCCGTTTTCCTTTTTAATAATTAATTGTGGCTCAACTCTCAAAAACGGCTTTGCGCCCTTTTGCCCCTGAACGAGAAAAAGGAAAGGCTGTTCGCCGTTTTTGTCCTGAACGAAGCGTAATCTTTTAGGCTCAAGCTTATACTCACGCATAAGCGAAAGAGTATCAACAAGCCTTTCAGGGCGATGGCACATACAAAATCTACCACCGTATTTAAGCAAATACGACGCAGCCTTGCAAGCGTCCTCGATATTGCAACAAATCTCGTGTCTTGCAATTTTTGCGCTTTCGCCTAAGGATTCTATACCTGTGCCGACCGGTTTATAAGGTGGATTCATCGTAACGAGTGAAAACTGCTCGGCTGAAAAGACCTTATTAATCTCCCTCAAGTCGCAATTATACGCCTTGATTCTGTCGCCAATGCCGTTAAGTTCAATTGAATAGTTCACCTGCTCATAAGCGTTTTTTTGAATATCAAGGCAGGATACATTATTTATTTTTTCATTTCTCAGCCACAGCAAAGGTATGATTCCACAGCCTGTTCCCATATCGAGAGCCTTATCTCTCGGTTTTATTTTTGCAAAGTCGGAAAGCAGAACAGCGTCCGTACCGAAGGTGTGGTCCGGTGATACAGCTATTTTAATGTCGTCTGACAGTCTTTCAATATTATACATAGGTTTATTATATCATAACTTAATATAAATTCAAACACATAAATAAAAAAAGAAGGGCGAACAATGTTCGCCCACAATCCCTCAGTCAGCACAGCTGACAGCTCCCTTTACACAAGGGAGCCTTAATAGGTTTTATTTAGTTTTTACGCTTACTTTATTTGACCAAGCGCCGAACTGACGAACGCCGTCAATCGTTTTGTACGCTCTGATTCGTGCGTAATATTTCTTTTTGCTTGAAAGCTTAGTAAAAGTCTTTGACTTAGTCGAATTTTTAGATACGATTACCGACTTGGTTTTACTGCTTGCAAATTTAGAAGAAGTACCGTACTGAATTTCATAGCCGGTAACGGTAGTGTCCTTATTCCAGTTAAAAGTGATTTGCTTTGACTTATTAGACTTAAGCGAAACGGCAGTTTGCTTTTGCGGCAAAATGATAAACGAAGTTGTAAGCTGACCTTTTGTATTAGCGCCGATAAAATCGATATACGCATATGCCTTACCCGGTTTGATATTATCGTCATATGTTACGACATATTCACTCGGTGAAACGATATTGCCGTTACGGTCGTAAACATTAATTTGAGGTGCTACAGGCAAAGAGGTATAAACGAAGTTAACGCCTGAAGTTACTGCGCTTACAGGGGCAGTATAAACCTGCGCAACATATTCACAGCCACAGGCAGTGCAAACATACTTATAAAAACCGTCAAGTGAATTTTCGCTGCCATCATCGGCAACAGCCATTGCCGAAACAGGCGTTGAATAGCTGTGGTTATGAACACGAAGGCTAACATTAAATTTAAGAGTCGACTCGCTGATTTCATACCTGAAATAATATGACTTGCCTGCTTCAAAATAAGTTGTAGTAACCTTTTCAAGTGACGGTGAATTATTAACATCGATATTAACGACCTTGCTGTTTGAATCGTAAACATTGAGAATCACATCACCCGTACTTGATTCGGTCAGCGAAGTTACGGTTTCATAATAATTTGTAGTAAGGCAATCAAATTTGAGCCAGTAGTACTGAGGCGTATCGTCCTCGTTAGAAACAGTAGCGCTTACGGTTTGACCGAGCGCAATTTTAGCAGCCTTTGACTTAGTGTTTGCAAAAGCAGTAATATTAAATGCAAAGAGCGAGCACACAATAAGTGCAAGCGAAATGGATACGGAAATTATCTTATTCATAATTACTCCTAAAAATTGTTATATTAATATTATACTATAATTTACGATTTTTTGGGCGATATTATCAGTCGCCACATTGAGATTTAAAATCGGCTACAAGTGCGTCCTGAATTTCTTTGAGCATTTTAGGTGCTTTGCCACCGACTGCCTTGCCGTCGACAGTTTTAACAGGAATACAAAACGAGCCGGTTGAATGAACGATAATTTCATCGGCGTTCATAAGTTCATCAAGAGTATATTCTCTTTCCTCAACGCCGTAGCCAAGCTTTTTGGCAAATGCTAAAAGCCTGATTCTTGCAGTGCCAGGCAAAACCTTATCGTCAAGTGGATGAGTTATAACCTTATTATCCTTAAAAATTGACACATTTGAGTGTGCACATTCGGTCACAATATCGCCACGGTGGAAAATTGCTTCCTTGCAGCCTTTCCTCTTAGCCTCGGTAATGGCAAGGCAGGACGGAATAAGATTAAGAGTTTTAATATTGCAATAGTAAAAACGCTTATCCTCATATGTTATTACATCGATAGGCTTGTATGTATCCGAAGTATGCTCCGGTGTAAGAGTAATCCAAAGGTTGCCCTTCATACCGTCATCATATATATGCTCCCTGATACCTGAGCCACGAGTAACCTGCATATAAACGAACTGGTCGCCACTGTCCACCTTCATTACCAAATCGGCAAGAAGCTTTTCAAGGTCTGATCTTTCAATCGGCATATTTATATCAAGAAGTTTAGCGCTGTTATAAAATCTGTCCAAATGATTTGAAAGGTCAAAAATTTTATGGTTATGGGCGTAGGTTGCGTCGTAAATACCGTCACCGAACCAGCAAACACGGTCAAGCATAGGTATTTGCATATTTTCTATTTCATCATATTTTCCGTTGTAATAGCCAAGATTTTTCAAAATATCATCTCCAGAGTTTCTAACTTCATTGTACTCTATAATGAAATAAAATTCAATAGGAGATAAAAATAAAAAAGCCTTCCCCTCAATGCTCTCCTTTTAGTGTTGCTATAAATTATAGTTTATAATCATTAAACCGAATTGAGCCTCCCTTGAGTAAAGGGAGGTGATTGCGAATGCAATCGGAGGGATTATCGGGCGAACACAGTTTGCCCCTACGAAAGTCTTATCATTTTAGACTATCTAAATTAGAAAAATCACCTTAGGGGCGAACTGTGTTCGCCTATCTCTCCTATCG
>JBNMGQ010000012.1:0-34891 GCA_050872345.1 Eubacterium sp.
GCAATAAGCTTTGAGGTTTTTTGGTGGCTCATCGGGGAATCGAACCCCGGACACCTTGATTAAAAGTCAAGTGCTCTGCCATCTGAGCTAATGAACCGTGTACACCCTGTTTCAGGGTGTTGGCTGGGGAGGCGGGATTCGAACCCACGCATGACGGAGTCAAAGTCCGTTGCCTTACCGCTTGGCTACACCCCAATGTAGGGATAAAATATTAAAAAAGTGGGGTGGGATATCGGATTCGAACCGATGACCTCCAGTGCCACAAACTGGCGCTCTAACCAACTGAACTAATCCCACCATATATGTAAAAGCACTTGCGTGCTGTTACGCAACCAAATGGCGCGCTGAGAGGGACTCGAACCCCCGACCTACTGCTTAGAAGGCAGTTGCTCTATCCAGCTGAGCTATCAGCGCATAAATCAATGGAGCGGGTGATGAGAATCGAACTCACACGACCAGCTTGGAAGGCTGGGATTCTACCATTGAACTACACCCGCACGCTGTGCGTTGCAACGCTCATTATTATACATAAAGAGCGTGCAACTGTCAAGTGTTTTTTTGAAATTAATTTATTTTTATTTTAATTTCATCATCATTTGCAGACAACGCAAGCGTTTTAATCTCGGTATCCTGATTGAATACAATTGCGTTTGCAAGCTTTTCTTCAACATCACGCCTTACGACATCACGAAGTCCCCTTGCGTTTTTCTTTGAGCCGTATGCTTTTTTAGCAAGATATACCGGAACACTGTCGTCGTAAGTCATTGTGATTGCTTTATCCTTAAGGCTTTCGACAAGTTCGTCGAGCATAAGCTTACCAATCTTTTCAAAGTCGTCGTGAGTGAGCTGATTGAATATTACAACCTCGTCTACCCTGCCGAGAAATTCAGGACGAAGGAAGCGCTCGAGCGCTTTCATAGTAACTTCGCTTGTAATATCGTTTGCCGTTTTATTAAAGCCGAGTGAAGCAGAATCGGTTGAGCCTGCGTTTGAAGTCATAACGATAATTGTATTTTCAAAATTAACCGTTCTGCCCTGTGCATCGGTAATTCTGCCCTCGTCAAGGATTTGAAGAAGGATATTGAGTACATCCTTATGAGCCTTTTCAATCTCGTCAAAAAGGATGATACTGTAAGGCTTTCTTCTTACCTTTTCGGTAAGCTGACCTGCGTCATCGTAGCCGACATAACCCGGAGGTGAGCCGATAATTCTTGACACGCTGAATTTTTCCATATACTCGCTCATATCAAGACGGATAAGGTTTTCAGGACTGTCAAAAAGGCTGTCGGCAAGGCGCTTAACAAGTTCCGTTTTACCTACGCCGGTAGGGCCGACAAAGATAAACGACTGTGGCCTTTTCTTAGGGCTGATATTGACTCTGCCACGGCGAACAGCATTTGCCACCTTTTCAATAGCAGTGTCCTGACCGATGATATGCTCTTTAAGTTCATTTTCAAGATTGGCAAGCTTTTTAACATCGTTTTGCTCAATCTTGGTTGCAGGGATACCGGTCCAAAGTGAAATAACCTTTGCCAAATCGGACTCTAAAACCTGATTATCCGAAGCTTTTTCCTTAAGCTCGGCTAACTTTTCGTCAAGCTGTAATACTTCGCTCTTAAGCTTTGTGACAAGCTCATAATCAATCTCTGCGCCGTCCTCAGGATTGGATAGATTCTCTATATTCTCTTCCAAGAGCTTTTTGCGTTCAAGCGCCATCTGATATTGACTGATAGCAGGATTGCGCAAATTGGCACTCGTACAGCTTTCATCGAGCAAATCTATCGCCTTATCAGGAAGATACCTGTCCGTTACATATCTTTCGGACATAGTAACTGCTTTATACACAAGTGAGTCGGAAATTTGAACCTTATGGTAATCCTCATAATAGCTCTTGATACCGACAAGCATTTTGTATGCGTCGTCGATTGAAGGCTCTTCAACCTTAATCGGTTGGAATCTACGCTCAAGCGCAGCGTCCTTTTCAATATACTTTCTGTACTCATTAAATGTGGTTGCGCCGATGACCTGAATTTCACCACGGGAAAGCGCAGGCTTAAGGATATTGGCAGCGTTCATTGTACCCTCGGAATCACCTGTGCCGACAAGGTTATGAACTTCGTCGATAAAGAGGATAATATTACCCTCGTGCTTAACTTCGTCAACAAGGCCCTTGATTCTGCCCTCAAACTGACCTCTGAACTGAGTGCCGGCAACAAGAGCAGTAAGGTCGAGAAGATAAATTTCCTTATCAGCAAGGCGTGCAGGAACTTCGCCCTTTGCAATCTTAATTGCAAGACCCTCGGCAATGGCAGTTTTACCTACGCCGGGTTCACCGATAAGGCAAGGGTTGTTTTTAGTCCTTCTGCAAAGGATTTGAACTGCACGGGAAATCTCGTTTTCCCTGCCGATAATATTATCAATCTCACCTTTCTTGGCACGGTCGGTAAGGTTGGTGCAATAGGTGTTGAGAAACTTCCTTGAGTCGTCCTTGCTTCCCCTTTTGCCCCTTTTACGCTTTTTGCCCTGTGCATCATTTGAAGATGCATTATTATTAAGTTCAACTTCTTCGCCGTCGTTATCTGTCGGTGAAAGAGCACCGTTGATTAAATCTGAAAAAGGCATAGTTTGAGCGCCGTCAAAATTTTCAGGGTTAAACATTTCGCTCAAATTATCAAGGTCAAAGTCGCCCATATTTTCCATAAAGTTAGCCATCTGCTCGCTTGCAGCTTCAATTTCCTCGTCGGAAATGCCGAGCTTATCAATCATCTGATTAATCGAGCCGATATTAAGTTCCCTTGCACATTTAATGCAAAGACCCTCAGGCGTAACCTTATCGTTTTCCATTTTTTGAATAAACACGACTGCAGGTCGCTGACCGCAGCGTGAACACATTTGTTGTTTCATTAAATCACCTCGTAATCGGTTGTCAGCTTATTTATTTTCGTTATTTTTTTCTTTATTCTCTTTAAGCTGACGAATAAAGCCGGGTGCGTAACCAAAGAGTGACGCAAAAGCGAGAACGGCAGAAATGATAACCATAATCATAATTACGGTATTATTAAGTTCCCATCCCTTAAAGGAATCAATTGAAAGAAGTGCACCGTTAGGACCGATTGCAATAATAGTAATCATAAAGGTATAAAATACTACGGTTGCAAGTTTGCCCCATACTTCGGCAGCAACAGGACGCATACCCTTAGACATAAGAATTGCGCCACCGAGCACCATCAAAAGCTCCTTGAATATAAACAGGAACAATACATACTTAAGAGGACCGTCCCAAAACTTAACAAGAAGAATAATTACAATTGCTATCTGTGACAGTTTATCTGCAATAGGGTCAAGAATTTTGCCGAGATTTGACACCATATTAAATTTTCTTGCGATTTTACCGTCGAACACATCGGTAAGAGCAGCGACAATCATAGTGATGAAAGCTGCTATGTAATATTCTTTAATAAAAAGAACGGTAAAAACAGGGATAAGTGCAATTCTTACAAAGCACATCCAGTTAGGAATAGTGTTCCAATTTTCAAAAAGGTCCTTGACATTATCGTTAAATTTACTCATAGTTCCTCCTCATATCAAAGGGTTAAATTGATTTATATAATTTATTATCACACTGCCCTTAAGCTGTGTTACAAACTCATTTTCAGCCGTTATCAAAGGCAAAGCGAAGTTTGCAATCGACGCTATGACAAAAAGCCAAGCGCCGGACTTAATCAAGCCGAAAACGCCACCGAAAAAGCTGTTTGTTTTATGAAGTGGCAGGTGTTTCTTTTGCCTAATCTTTTTAGCGACAGACATTATAATACCAGTTATTGCATAAAAAAGTAAAAAAGTCAATACAATTAAAAGTATTTTAATAATTTCTTGAACAATAGGACAAAGAATATTATCGGTTATATAGCTTGAAGCCGTTGACGGTGTGATTAGGTTTACACTTTTCAAAGCCGATTTATCCTCAAACGCAAATGAAAATGTGTTTGAAAACGACTTGATTGTGTCAATAAAACTATTCACCGTGCTTGAATTTGAAAGTTTGTCGCTTACATATTTTAAAACAAGTGAGCGAACATAATTGTCATACAGTGGCTTTGTGTAAGTATTGCCGACGAAAAGCGACAGTGGAACTGCTACGACGAAGCGAAGCATACCGAAAAGCGAGATTAAAAATCCACGGCGAATACCGACATAGGTGCACACAGCAACCAAAACAATAAGAAACAAATCAATATAGTTCATTACTTACCACTCTCACTTTTATCAACAACCGACTGCTTATGGACAAAGACGGTTGAGCCCATTTGGCAAATTGATTTGACCGAGTCGTCAACGCTCACCTTTTTAGTCTGCTTCAAATTGCCGAGCCTGTAGGTTGTTATGTTACTGTCGCCGAGAACGCTTACAACGCTTGTGGAAGCAGTGATATATCTTATATTACCCGAAAGCTTAATTTGAGTTTTGGTATTACCGTTTGCCTTAACCCGAACAAGCTTATTATCGGTCGAGTTGCTGTAGTCGTTACAAGCAAGAACAAGTTCACCGTTTGGTGTGAAAGTATAGCAAACAGTATTGATTTTACCACATTCAAACACATTTTTAAGTTTCTTTTGGTTTGAAACGATACCGATATAATTGTCACCGACAACATAAAGATTATTTGAATCGTACTTAAGTTCAATAACATTTGTGCTCGGCAAATTAATCTTAGCCTTAGGCTCGTTCGTGCCTACATTCATAGTATAAAGCACCGGCTTAAGCTGAGCGTTCTTACTGTTAAGTGCAACGAACGAAACCTTGGTACCACTGTTATTTATCGCAATGGCAACAATATAGCCGTAGTCAATATCGTAGCTGAGCTTAACCTTAAGAGATGCGCTGTAAACAGTAACATTGCAAAGCTTTGAACCGGACAAACTTGCGATTGCGACATTGCCGTTTTTAGCAACATCGGCGCACAAAATATCGCCGTCGGTTTCGCTTTGATATACATTTTCGCTCGTATTGTCAAGCCTTAAATTTTTATTGCCCTGATCGAAAATGAGTGAATAAATACCCGAAAAGCGAACAATAGGGTTTGAATATCCGTGGTCGAAGGTGTACCTTGCCTTACCGTTTTTAGTGTCTAAAACAGTATAGCTTGTAGGTGTTAAAATGCCAAGCTTATTGTTTGTATTTTTAATCGTTACGCCCTGAGAAGAGTCAATGTTATAAGGAAAGTTATTGTTATCAACCTTAGAAGAAATTGAAAATTTACCGTTTGAGTCTGTCAAATTTTCCTTAATGGTGTTGATATTGATTTCAAGCACCTTCATCACTGCCAAAATTGCAACTACAATTGCAATGATAATCCAAACAATAGTTTTGTTTTTCTTATCCCTTTTAGCTTTCTGCTCTTTTCTGTGCATTTCACGCTGATTGCCTGCCACGATTATCACCTGCCTTTAAAGCATAAATTGATATATAAATAGTAATTAATAATTAATTTTATTAAGATAAAGACCTTGAGGAGGCGCAGTTTTGCCTGCACGCTTACGCTCTTTTGACGCTATCACATTTGAAAGCTCGCCCGATTTAATCTTGCCTTCGCTGACGAAAAGAAGAGTGCCGACCATTATGCGAACCATATTATAAAGAAAGCCGTCAGCCTCCACCTTGAAGTAAACCATATCGCCGTCACGCCAAACTTTGAACGATTTGACACTGCGAACAGTATCCTCAACATCGCTTTTAGCCGAGCAAAAGCCGGAATAGTCGAAAGTGCCGACGAAAGCCTGCGCTTCGGTGTTGAGATAATCGGCATCGATATGGCGTCTGTAATAAAAAGCATACCTTGGCAAAAAAGCGTTAGGTCGCCTGCCGTTATAGATTTTATAAACATATTCCTTAGACTTGCAGGAATAACGAGGATGAAAGTCACTTGAACATTCCTTACAGTCAATGACGGCAATATCGTTCGGAAGTTTAGAGTTAAGTGCCATAATTACGCCCTCGTTTGATATGTTCATATCCGTTTCAAGAGTCAAAACATACATATTTGCGTGGACAAACGAGTCCGTCCTGCTGCAACCCTTAACATCAAGCCGTTTTAAAAACACTTTTTCAACAGCGTCTTGAAAAGTTTGTTGAACAGTTACGGCATTATTTTGCACCTGCCAGCCGTGATAATTTGAACCGTCATATTGAATTGTGATTGCTAATTTTTTCATATAACTTTTTTAAATATGAAGTTGAAGGACACAAGAAGCGCAATAAAGAGTATTACCACCAAAAGCGAAACATAATCCCTCAAAGAAAACTTCATAACTTTCATCTTAGTTCTGCCCTCGCCACCACGGTAGCAACGGCATTCCATAGCGTATGCAAGCTCATTTGCACGACGGAAAGCCGACACAAAAAGAGGAATGAGAACAGGGATAAGTGCCTTAGCCCTATGGATAATTCCACCCGAGTCCATATCGGCGCCACGAGATTTTTGAGCCGACATAATTTTATCTATCTCTTCAATCAAGGTTGGTATAAACCTCAATGCAATAGTCATAGTCATTGAAATTGAATGAACATCAATTTTAAAAATTTTAAGTGGCTTCATAAGCCTTTCGAGAGCGTCGGTAAGTTCATTAGGCGAAGTGGTATAAGTCAAAAGCGAACTTATAACGACGAGTGCAATAATTCTGATTGCCATAAATACGGCAGTCATTATACCGGATTCGGTAATCTTAAGCTTCCAAATTTGAACGAGTGGCTCGCCCTTGCCGTAAAAAAGATTGAGTATCGCAGTAAAAAGAATGATGATACCGAGTGGCTTAACGCTCTTATAAACTGTTTTAAGAGGTATTTTTGAAACAAGGACAAGTGCTATCGAAGCAACAACGATAACTGCCAGCGACGGCAAAGTCTTACAAACGAAAATTGCAACGATAAGCGCAACGGTAAGAATTATTTTCATCCTTGCGTCCATTTTATGCACAACGGAATTACCGGGGAAATATTGACCTATTGTTATGTCGGTAATCATAAAGCCACTCCCCCTTTAAGTAATCTGTTATATTCCTCAACGCCCTGCTCGACTGTGTAAATATTCGTTTTACAGTCAACACCGGACGCTTTAAGCTTCAAGAAAATATCTGTAATTTCAGGGACATTAAGACCCATTTTTTTAAGTTCGTCACCGTGTGAATAAACTTCGTCAACGCTGCCGCAATATGCAACCTTGCCCTTATTCATAACGACAACCTTACTGCAAAGCTTCGCCACATCCTCCATAGAATGAGATACAAACAAAACGGTGTTGCCCATTTTTGCCTGATAAGTTTTGATAAGGTTCAAAATCACATCACGACCCTTAGGGTCAAGACCAGCGCAAGGCTCGTCAAGGATAAGAACCTTAGGCTCCATAGCAATTATCGAAGCGATTGCAACTCTCCTTTTTTGACCACCGGAAAGGTCGAACGGTGACTTTTTGGAATACTTGTCAAAATCAAGACCGACAAATTCCATACTTCTTTTTATTCTTTTATCTATCTCTGCCTCGTCAAGACCCATTTGTTTAGGACCGAAGGCTATTTCTTTATATACATCCTCTTCAAAAATCTGATATTCCGGATACTGAAAACACAAGCCGACTGCAAAGCGTACCTGCCTGATATTTTTTCTGTTTTCCTTTGTCCAAATATCAGCACCATCAAGAATAACCTTACCCCTATGAGGCTCCAAAAGACCGTTTAAATGCTGAATAAGAGTCGACTTGCCCGAGCCTGTATGGCCGATAATGCCGATAAGGTCGCCCTGCTCAATTTCAAGATTGACTTTGTCAAGAGCGTGAGTTTCAAACGGAGTTCCTACGCTGTAAAGATATTCAAGATTTTCACAGACAAGATATGCCATTTAACTTTTTGCCTCCAAGGTTTGCTTTAATAATTTAACACAGTCGTTTGCATTTAAAACCGTGTGCTCGCTTTTAAGATTCAAACGGTGAACAAGCTCCGTCGACTGAGGAACATCAAGACCGAGTGCCTTAATTTCATCCACTTTGCAAAATACATTTTCCGGCTTATCGTCCATTTTAACCTTGCCGTCATCGATAACGACAACTCTGTCAGCCTGAACTGCCTCGTCCATATAGTGCGTGATTAAGACGATTGTTATGCCGTCCTCTTTATTAAGCTTTTTAACGGTGTCGATAACTTCCCTTCGTCCACTCGGGTCAAGCATTGCAGTAGGCTCGTCAAGGACGATACACATAGGCTTCATAGCGATAATGCCTGCAACTGCAACTCTCTGCTTTTGCCCACCCGAAAGCTTATTCGGTGCTTTAGTCCTGTATTCGTACATACCGACTGTCTTAAGCGCAGAGTCAACACGCTTTCTGATTTCATCAGGCTCAACGCCGAGATTTTCAACGCCGAAAGCGACATCCTCCTCAACTATTGAAGATACGATTTGGTTATCCGGATTTTGGAAAACCATACCGACCTTGCGCCTAATGTCAAAGATTGAGTCGTCGTCTTTAACTTTTTGACCGTCAACAAAAATGTCACCCTTTTGAGCGATATTTATACCGTTGATAAGCTTCGCAACGGTCGATTTGCCCGAACCGTTATGACCGAGAACTGCGACAAACGAACCTTTTTCGATAGTCAAGTTAAAATCTTTAAGCACATCGACGGTTGTTTGATTATCGTCATCGTCGTCTAAAACATACGAAAAATCTACATTTTTAAATTCAATTAAATTCATTATTTTAACATCCAAATTGCTGAAGAGCCACACGGTAAAATTTGACCGTTTGACGAAACAGGCAGACCGATTTCGTCAGCTTCAACCTTGCCGCCTCTCTTTTTAGTAATTACATCATCAAGAATATATTTCATTACAGAAGCCGAAAGCCCTGTAGTATAGGAATTAAGAAGAACCATAAGCGGTTCGTCGGAAAGCACTTCGGAAATGAGCCTTACGAAGTCGTAAATACTGTCCTCCAAATGCCAAATTTCGCCCTTAGGACCACGACCGTAGCTTGGTGGGTCAAGAATGATAATGTCGTACTTATTACCTCTTCTTATTTCACGCTGAACGAACTTGATACAGTCGTCAACAATCCACCTTACATCGCTGTTTTTAACACCTGAAGCTTCGGCATTTTCCTTTGCCCACATAACCATACCACGAGATGCGTCAACATGAACTACAGAAGCACCCTCCTTAAGGCAGGCAACGGTTGCGCCACCGGTGTAAGCAAAAAGGTTGAGCACCTTGACATCCTTTCGTCCACTGTCACGAATCACCTGACGGGTGAAGTCCCAGTTAACAGCCTGCTCAGGGAAAATGCCTGTATGCTTAAAGCCCATAGTTTTGACATTAAAGGTCAAATCCTTATACCTGACTTGCCAGCAAGCAGGAATGTTGGTATGAACCTTCCAGCGACCACCACCTGTCCTTGAGCGCACATATGTAGCGTCCGGCTGAAACCAAAACTTATTTTCCTTTTTACTTTTCCATATAACCTGTGGGTCAGGTCTGACAAGGATTTCCCTCGTCCATCTTTCAAGCTTATAGCCACAGGTACAGTCTATAAGTTCATAATCTTCCCAATCGGTTGTATATCTCATATCTTAATTCCTTTATGATAATCTTTCTCTGACTACATCGGCAATTTTGTTACCGAGTTTTGTTATTTGCTCTAAATCACTGCCCTCAAGCATTACACGAATTAACGGCTCCGTTCCACTTACACGAACGAGCACTCTGCCCTCGCCCATTAATTCCATCTCAGCCTGCTGTACGGCAGAAATGATATATTCGTCGTTATTATATTTTTTCTTACCCTCGGCAGTGACATTAACATTGATGAGCACCTGTGGGTAAACTTTCATAATCTTTGCAAGCTCGAAAAGCTTCTTACCGGATTTAACCACGGTTTCAATAAGCTGAACGCCCGAAAGTTCACCGTCGCCGGTAGTTGCAAAGTCAAGGAAAATTACATGGCCACTCTGCTCGCCACCGATATTGTAACCCTCTTTAAGCATACGCTCGAGCACATATCTGTCGCCGACGGCAGTTTTTGAACAGGCAATGCCGTTATCCTCGCAAAACTTGAAAAATCCCATATTACTCATTACCGTAACAACGGCAGTATTTTTAGCAAGCTTGCCCTCGTCCTTCATTCGCTTTGAGCAAATTGCAATCACCTTATCACCGTCGACAAGCTCACCGTTTTCGTCAACGGCTAACATTCTGTCGGCGTCGCCGTCAAATGCAAGACCGAGGTCGAGTGAAGCATTTTTAACGAAGCTCATAAGTTCCTGCGGATGAGTTGAGCCACAGTTTAAATTTATATTGGTGCCGTCCGGAGTGTCGGAAAGCATAATGCACTTAGCACCGAGTGAGGTAAATATTTCCTTAGCGCAAACAGAAGCACTTCCGTTTGCACAGTCAAGCGCAATTGTAAGCCCGTCAAACCTTACGCTTGCAGTTGAAACAACATGTTCAACATAATCTTTAACGGCAGTTTTGCAGCAAAGTCTGTTACCGACATCGCCACCGGTTAAAGTAGGAATTTCCTCGGCGTCGTCAAGAATTATTGCTTCTATCTCATTTTCAAGGCTGTCATCAAGCTTATAGCCGTTACCCTGAAAAATCTTAATGCCGTTATATTCACAAGGGTTATGAGAAGCCGAAATCATAACACCGGCTTCACAACCGTATTTTTCAACCAAAAAAGCAACTGCAGGAGTAGGCACAACGCCGACCGAAAGCACATTGCAACCGACCGAGCAAAGACCTGCCGTAAGCGCTGCTTCAAGCATATCGCCCGACGCTCTCGTATCCTTACCGATAAGAACCGTCGGCTTAGCCGATTTGCTTTCCTTAAGCAAAACCATAGCCGAAGCTCTACCTATTTGAAGCGCAAGTTCACTTGTCAAGTCAACATTTGCAACTCCTCTTACACCGTCTGTACCAAATAATCTGCCCATAATATTTCCTCGTTTCTAAAAAATATTAAAGTTAAATTTATTAAAGTAAAGTTTGCTGACCCGGTTGCTCAAGACCGAGATGCTTATATGCAAGCGCCGTGGCACATCTGCCCCTCGGAGTCCTTGAAAGGAAGCCTATCTGCATAAGATACGGCTCATACACATCCTCAATAGTAACCGACTCCTCGCCGATTGCAGCAGCAATAGTGTCAAGACCTACAGGTCCGCCGTTATAATTTTTAATCATTGTTTTAAGCAAAACTCTGTCGATATTATCAAGACCGAGTTCGTCAATTTCCATTCTTTCAAGAGCGTCAACGGCAGCTTCCTTGCTGATAACGCCGTCGTACTTAACCTGAGCAAAGTCACGGCTTCGCTTCAAAAGTCTGTTGGCAATTCTCGGTGTACCTCGTGAACGAGAAGCAATTTCCATAGCGCCTTTTTCGTCAACAGGAATGTCAAGAATTTGAGCACTTCTTTTAACGATAGAAGCAAGTTGCTCGTTAGTATACATTTCAAGCCTGAAAATTACACCGAACCTGTCACGAAGAGGTGCCGAAAGCTGACCTGCACGGGTAGTGGCGCCAATCAAGGTGAAGTGTGGCAAATCAAGCCTGATTGACCTTGCCGACGGACCCTTGCCGATAATAATATCGAGTGCGCCGTCCTCCATAGCAGGATACAAAACTTCCTCAACCTGACGGTTCAAACGGTGAATTTCGTCGATAAAGAGGACATCACCCTCCTGAAGGTTTGTCAAAAGAGCAGCAAGGTCGCCCTGCTTTTCAATAGCCGGACCACTTGTGACCCTGAAGTTAACGCCCATTTCGTTAGCGATAATACCTGCAAGAGTAGTTTTACCAAGACCCGGAGGTCCGTACAAAAGAACATGGTCGAGTGCTTCGCCTCTGCCCCTTGCAGCTTGAATATAGATTGACAAATTCTCCTTAACCTTATCCTGACCGATATAATCGTCCAAAACTTTAGGTCGAAGTGAATTTTCAATATCACTGTCCTCAGGAGTGAAGTCGGAGGTAACTATTCTGCTTTCAAAATCCATTTCAGTTTCCTGCATAATACTTCCTCCTTACAAATTCTTGGCAAGCTTTTTCAAGCCGTGCCTAATCATTTCATCAACGCTCATTGACTTATCAAGCGAGCCGACAACAACCGAAGCGTCCGACTGAGAATAGCCGAGTGCCACCAAAGCAGCGACAGCTTCACTTGCCGACGAAGTGTCAACGCTTGAAGCATTACTAACGGAGCTTGAAGCACTTTCGCTTACAATGCCGTTCATCTTATCCTTAAGTTCAAGCACTACCCTTTCAGCCGTTTTCTTGCCAACGCCCTGCGCAGCAGTGATTGACTTAGCGTCGCCGCTTGCAATGCAAAGAGCAAGACGGTCAGGAGTAAGCTCAGACAAGATAGCAATACCTGCCTTAGGACCGATACCGGAAACGGTAATCAGAAGCTTAAAAGCGTCAAGTTCAGCCGTAGTTGCAAAAGCGTAAAGGTCCATAGCGTCCTCCCTGACGGAGAGATGAGTATAAACATTAACTTCATCGCCGACCTTACCGACCTGTTTAACGGTATTAAGCGAAGTAAAACATTTAAAGCCGACTCCACCACATTCAACGACTATGAAATTTACATCGCAAACAGTCAATTTGCCTTTTAAATTATATATCATAACATTTACCCTATTTCAGTGAATTAAGTTTACCCATAATCGAGCCGGAGCAGTGGCCGTGGCAAATAGCCATTGCAAGGGCGTCGGCAGTATCATCGGGCTTAGGAATTTTAGGAAGACCCAGCATAAGCCTTGTCATTTCCTGCACCTGCTTTTTCTCTGCCCTGCCGTAGCCGACTACTGCCTGCTTAACCTGAAGAGGTGTATACTCAAAAATATCAACGCCGTAGTTTTGAGCCGAAAGAGTGATAACACCCCTTGCCTGCGCCACATCAATAACAGTTTTAGCGTTATTATTGTAGAAAAGCTTTTCCATACTCATAACCTCAGGCTTATACTTTTCAAACAGATAGCACATATCGTTATAAATCGTTTGAAGCCTTAAAGGGAAATCGGTATGAGCCTCGGTCGTTATTGCGCCGTAGCCAAGCACCCTAAATTTATTCATATTGTATTCAAGCACACCCCAGCCTACGATTGCGTAACCGGGGTCAATTCCGAGAATTACCATAACGCACTACTCCATAATAATCATCTCATTATATCATATTTATTTTTAATAAGCAATAAATAATATATAAATTATTTATATATAGCTTGCGACCATCGGTCGCAAGACAATCCCTCAGTCAGCAAAGCTGACAGCTCCCTTTACACAAGGGAGCCAAGCTCTTGATTAAATATGCATTATTTCTGCATACATTGTTAAATTTCTGTAAACAAATGCGAAAATATAGTGTTTTGACGCTATATTTTTTCGTTTTCAGGGGTATTAGTGAAAGGAGTTTTTATATGAGCAAGATTTCAAACGGAAACTATTACACTGTATATCACTGGATGACGAATGAACTCGGACTTAAAGGCGTTACAAGAGATGTATATGCTATGATTTATTCTTATTGCAAATCGGGTAATGAATTTAAAGGAAGTTGGGATTACCTTGCAAATTTTATCGGTGCAAACAGAAGAACGATTGCAAGGGCACTAAGCGAACTTGTGAAGAAAGATTTAATAATAAAGACGATAAAAAATCAACACTTTGTTTCTTACAAAATAAATGTATTAAAAATTGCCGACCTGCCTAACGCCGACAAATTTTCACTTATTGAGTCACAGGAAAAAAGGGGCAAAAAAGAAGAACGGCCCAAAAGAAAGCCGTCCTATAACCTTGAAGAAATCAAGCGCAGAGCATATTACAATACAGAAATATAAAAAAATAAAGGGCGAACTGCGTTCGCCCGACAATCCCTCCGATTGCTTTCGCAATCACCTCCCTTTACAAGGGAGGCTTATTCGGTTTTACCTTTGAGTTGATGAACAAATTTTTGAAGTTCGGTCATATTGAATGTGTAGCTGCCCATATCGGTATTAGGAATATAGTAGCGAGCGCAAACCATACTTCCGAGCGGCTCAAAAGACTGCTTGAGCGCATTATACATAAAATCAGCCGACTGCCTTGCGTTAGAGCCACTTGCAATAACCACGCCTACCCTTTTAGCCTTTTCAATCGGTGGGTTGGAGCCACGCTTGAAGCGAGCGTTATAGTAGCGCTGAAACCTGTCGAGAATAGCCTTAAGAGGGGCAGGATAAAAATTATTGTAAACAGGAGTGAAGATGGCAATATAGTCGGCATCTTCAAAATCCTCAAAAAACAAATCCAAATCTTTATTCGAGCAACCGTCGTGATATTCACACCATTTACAGTCGGTGCAAGGTGACGGAGAAAGCTTATACGAGTCGTAAAACTTGATTTCACAGTCGATAAAATAAAGCCTTACCTGATTGATAAGTTCCTGACAAACACCGTCATCACGAGGTGAACCCTTAATAATCAATAATTTTTTCATTATTCAAATTTACTGTGTATTCAATGCCGTTTTGGTTGCACCAATCCTTCAGCTTTTCAAGGACAAATTTATTTTCAAACTCGTCAAATCCTTCGCTGATTGAAGAATAGGCATTAAAATATTTCCAAAAAGTGTCGATATATTCATTACCCGAAAGTTTATCGAGAACGGCGCTGACCTTTTTATTATCAAGAAAACGAATATATGCCCTGATAACCTCTTCATTGGAAATGGTCAAAAAAGGAATGAAGCCGTTAGTCATCAAATCCTCGGTATCGCCACACTCAAGCTCGGCAGATGAATGTACCTGACAATCGACTCTTGAATACCAATATTCACCACTGCCACCCCAGACGAAGCGCAGTGTCTTTTCATCGATTAACAATTTCATTAAAAATACCTCGTTATAGCTGTTTTATATATTATATGCAAAAAAACAGTTACAACTACTTTTCAATAGAGTTCATTAAGCCACCGTTTTTAATAATATTTTGAATGAAAGGTGGGAAAGGCTGAGCCTTATAAGTCTTACCGGTAGTGCAGTTTGTAATCACACCACTGTCAAAGTCAACCTCAACCTCATCGCCTGCTTTAATATCCTTTGCAGCTTCGTCACATTCAAGGATAGCAAGACCGATATTGATAGCATTTCTATAGAAAATACGGGCAAATGTAGAAGCGATAACGCATGAAATACCCGAAGCTTTAATTGCGATAGGAGCGTGCTCCCTTGACGAGCCACAGCCGAAGTTAGCCTCGGCAACCATAATGTCGCCCGGCTTTACATTCTTAACGAAATTCGCATCAATATCCTCCATACAATGGGAAGCAAGCCAAGCTTCGTCACTCTTATTAAGATAACGGGCAGGAATAATTACATCGGTGTCAACATTGTCACCGAACTTATGTACAGTACCTTTTGCTTTCATAATGCTACCTCCTTATAATTCTCTTGGGTCGGCAATGTAGCCTTTAATTGCAGAAGCAGCAGCTACAGCCGGTGACGCAAGGTAAATTTTTGAATCAACATGACCCATTCTGCCTACGAAGTTACGGTTTGAAGTTGAAACGGCAACTTCGCCCGAAGCCAAAATACCCATATGACCGCCAAGACAAGGGCCACAGGTAGGAGTTGAAACAATAGCGCCTGCTTCAACAAAAGCCTCGGCAATACCTTCCTTAATGCACTGAAGGTAAACGCTTTGGGTAGCAGGAATAACAATGCAACGAACACCGTTTGCAATCTTCTTACCCTTAATGATTGAAGCAGCAGTACGCATATCTTCAATTCTGCCGTTAGTACAAGAACCGATTACAACCTGATCGATTTTAATATCTGAAAGTTCCTCAACAACCTTAGTATTTTCAGGCAAATGAGGGCAAGCGACAGTAGGCTCAAGAGTTGACAAATCGATAGTAACAACGCTGTCATACTCTGCGTCGTCGTCAGCTTCGTAAACTTCATAAGGGCGCTCACTTCTGCCCTTAACATATTCAAGAGTAATATCGTCAACAGGGAAAATACCGTTTTTAGCGCCACATTCGATAGCCATATTTGAAATGCAAAGACGGTCGTCCATAGAAAGTTCCTTAATACCGTCGCCTGTAAATTCAAGTGACTTATAAAGCGCACCGTCAACACCGATTTCACCGATAAGGTGAAGGACTACATCCTTACCACTGATGAAAGGAGCTTTCTTGCCGGTAATTACAACTTTAATGGCAGACGGAACTTTGAACCAAGCCTTGCCGGTTACCATACCTGCTGCCATATCTGTTGAGCCGACACCGGTTGAAAATGCACCGAGTGCGCCGTATGTACAAGTATGAGAGTCGGCACCGATAATGCAGTCACCACATGTAACTACGCCCTGCTCAGGCAAAAGTGCGTGCTCAATACCCATATTGCCTACATCGTAGTAATGGGTAATGTCATACTTTTTAGCAAATTCTCTAACCTGCTTACAGTTTTGCGCAGATTGAATATCCTTGTTAGGAGTGAAATGGTCCATAACAAGTGAAATTTTAGTTTTATCGAAAACCGAGTCCTTACCGAACTTGGCCATTTCGTTAATAGCAACAGGAGAAGTAACATCGTTACCGAGCACCATATCAAGCTTTGCTTCGATAAGCTGACCTGCAACAACGCTGTCAAGACCTGCGTGCTTAGCTAATATTTTTTGAGTCATAGTCATACTCATAGCTTACACCTTCTTCTATAAATAGAGATACCACCAATCGTAGGGCAAGGGTTTACTCCTGCCACTTTCGGCATCTTTAAATTCATATCTAATTATTTTAAATATTTAGATTATTATTAAACCATTATATATCGTCTGAAAACGAACCTTCGCCTCTTTCAAGAGAAGTGATACCTGTACGGGCAAGTTCAACTACGGTAAAGTCGTTTTCAATTTCTTCGATAAACATATCGATTGTACTGCCAAGACCGGTAAATTCAAATGTAATAGTAGTCATTGACACATCAAGCACACGAGCGCCCCAACGAGCGTTAAGAGCAAGAAGCGCATTCTTCTGCTCAATACCCTGTGCGTGAACCTTAATGAGCAAAAGCTCTGACGAAACAGAATTGTCGCCCTTTAATTCAGACACCTTTTTAACTATTTCAAGCTTCAAAAGCTGAGCTTTAATCTGCCTTACATTTTCAGGCTCTGTTTCTGTTTCAATTGTCATACGGGAAAACTTTTCATCCTCTGTTTCACTAACGGTCAAAGATGAAATGTTATAGCTTCTTCTTGAGAAAAGGCTGGCAACTCTTTGAAGTACGCCACTTTCGTTATCAACAAGAACTGACAATACTAATTTTTCTTTCATTTCAAGTTACCTCCTTATTTAAATTCCTCAATAATGTCGGTATGAGCACCACCCGGTGGAATCATAGGAAGAACATTAGAGTCAGGACTGATTCTGCAATCAACGAGAACAGGACCGTTATATTCAAATGTTTCTTTAAGAACAGCGTCAATATCGTCATTAGTGCTTATACGAAGTGCTTTAATACCAAAGCCCTCTGCGACCTTAACAAAATCGGTAGCTCTGTGTGGGTCGGTATCGGCAAAACGGCTGTCGTAGAAAAGCTTCTGCCACTGGCGAACCATACCCAAAACAGTATTGTTCATAATAAACATTTTAACAGGAACATCATATGAGCGCATTGTAGCAAGCTCGGAAAGGTTCATATGGAAACCACCGTCACCTGCAAACATAACAACAGTCTTATCAGGCTGACCGAACTGTCCGCCGATAGCAGCGCCCATTGAATAACCCATAGTTCCGAGACCACCTGAAGAAAGGAGAGTCCTCGGATACTTGAACTTATAAAACTGAGCAGCCCAAAGCTGGTGCTGACCTACATCCGTTACAACGATAGTATCGTCAGGTGTAGCAGCGTCAATCTTTTCAATAAGAGTTTGCGGATTTACATAGTCGCCGATTTGAAGCTGTTCAAACGGACGACGGAATCCTTCAATCTCAGCCTTCCACTCGCTGTGGTCAAGCTGTTCAATTTCCCTTGTAAGGATAGGAAGAACATCGGCAAGGTCGCCACGAAGATGGTAGTTAGATACGATATTCTTATCCATTTCGGCAGAGTCAATATCGATATGTAAAATCTCTGCGTTAGGCGCAAACTTCTTTCTGTTACCTGCAACACGGTCAGAAAAACGAGCACCACAGGTGATAAGTACATCACAGTCGTGAGCAGCCTTGTTACATTCAAAATGGCCGTGCATACCGATAAGGCCGAGATGAAGTGGATTATCATAAGGGAAAGCGCCGAGACCCATAAGGCTTGAAGCAACAGGAGCGTCAATCTTTTCTGCGAAAGTGATTAAATCTTCGCCACAGTTAGAAAGAACAGCACCACCACCTACATAAATGAGTGGCTTCTTTGCGCTTCTGATAAGTTCAACAGCACGCTTAACACAGCTGTCCTTAGGAAGCTTAGTCTTTTCAGGCTCAACCTTAGGCATAGGTGTGTATTCACACTCGTCAGAAGTAATATCCTTAGGAATATCGATAAGAACAGGACCCTTTCTTCCACTTTGCGCAATTGAAAATGCACGACGGATAGTGTCTGCAAGGTCGTTTACATCCTTAACCTGGAAGTTATGCTTTGTAATCGGCATTGTAATGCCGCAAATGTCAACTTCTTGGAATGAATCCCTGCCAAGTCCTGAAGTAGCATAGTTACAAGTGATAGCAACAACAGGGACAGAATCCATATATGCAGTGGCAATACCTGTTACAAGGTTTGTAGCACCCGGACCCGATGTTGCAAAGCAAACACCGACCTTGCCGGTAGCTCTTGCATAACCGTCGGCAGCGTGAGAAGCACCTTGCTCGTGAGCTGTTAGGATATGCTTGAAAGTATCGCCGTATTTATATAACTCATCGAAAATGTTGAGAATCGTTCCACCCGGGTAACCGAAAATAGTATCTACACCCTGTTCTTTCAAAACTTCAAGAACGATTTGGGAGCCGTTAAGCTTCATATTCCCTCTCTCCTTTTAATCAAATTTTAGTATCTTTTAAAATATTAAAGATATAATATATTATTTGCCACTCAATGTCAAGAAATAAAATAAGATAAATTACACTTGTAAAAAGAATATTTATGTTATATACTTGATAAGAATTAAATTAAACGACCAAAGGAGAATACATATGAAGCTCGGTATTGTAGGTTTGCCGAATGTAGGCAAAAGCACATTATTTAACGCCATTACAAACGCCGGTGCACAAAGTGCCAACTATCCGTTTTGTACTATTGAACCGAATGTAGGTATGGTAAGCGTACCTGACGAAAGGCTTGACAAATTGGCAGAAATGTACCACCCTGACAAGTTCACTCCGGCAACAATTGAATTTGTTGACATTGCTGGTCTTGTTAAAGGTGCATCGCAGGGTGAAGGCTTGGGCAACAAGTTCCTTTCACACATAAGAGAAGTTGACGCAATCATCCATGTTGTTCGTTGCTTTGAAAACGACGACATTACTCATGTTGACGGCAGTGTTGACCCGGCAAGGGATATTGAAACAATCAACCTTGAGCTTGTCCTTTCCGACCTTGACATTCTTACAAGAAGAATCGACTCAAGGAAGAAAGCTATGAAAGGCGACAAGAAGCTTGCAAGCGAAGTTGAATTTCTTGAAAGGCTTGCAGGTGAAATGGAGCAAGGCAAGACTGCAAGAAGCGTTGAGATAAGCGAAGAAGAGCAGGAATACTTAAAGGATGTTTCACTTCTTACAATCAAGCCGGTTATTTACGCTTGCAATATGGGTGAAAACGATTTTATCGACGGAATCGACAACAACAAGTATTACAAGGCTGTTGAAGAAATTGCCAAAGAAGAGGGCGCCGAAACACTTCCTATCTGCGCAGAAATGGAAGCAGAAATTGCTCAGCTTGACGACGAAGAAAAGGCACTTTTCCTTGCAGATATGGGTCTTGAGAAGAGTGGTCTTGACAGACTTATCAAAAAGAGTTACTCACTTTTAGGCTTAATTTCTTACCTTACTGCAGGCAAGCCTGAAGTAAGAGCGTGGACAATTAAGAAAGGCACAAAGGCTCCACAGGCTGCAGGCAAAATCCACACGGACTTTGAAAGAGGATTTATCAGAGCCGAAGTTGTTTCGTTTGACGATTTAATGGAATGCGGCAGTATGACCGTTGCAAAGGAAAAAGGTCTTGTCCGTTCGGAAGGTAAAGAATATGTAATGAAAGACGGAGATATTGTTCTTTTTAGATTCAATGTCTGACTTTTAGGATGCTCGGATTTTGTCAGAATTTGCAAAATTCGGGCATATTTTGTAGTATTTAGTAGTTTTGTCAAAAAGTTTTCGATATTTATTTATAATTTTTGTTGACTATTTGCAATTAATTTGTTATTATTTTATCTAAGGTGGGAAAGAGCTATGTCACATTCCGGCAAAAACACTAATGACACGATTCTTTCAAATGCAAAATCGGGCGATAACAAGCAGGCAGAAGCTTTAATCAATCAATACCGTTCAACCGTGGAAGCTATTGCAGGCAAATATACTTCATCTCCCCTTGAGTATGACGATATTATTCAGGAGGGTATGATAGGTTTACTTGCAGCGATAAAAAGCTTTGACGAAAAAAAGGGTGCTTCGTTTAAAACTTATGCCGCCACCTGCATTAACAATTCCATTCAAACTGCTTTGAGGAAATTTAAAAGGCAAAAGGATATTCCACAGTCTGCTGTGGTTGAATATGCCGAAGAGGAGATACCCGAAGCAAACGGAAGTATCAGTGCAGAGGATTATTATATCGCCGGTGAAAGTGTTTCAATGTTAGCTAAAATCTTAAAAGAGAACCTTTCTGAATATGAAAACGAAGTTTTAAGGTTACACATTGTCGGTTGCAACTACAATGAAATAGCCAATAGATTAAGCAAAACACCTAAATCGGTTGACAATGCCCTTCAACGAATTAAGAAGAAGTTGGCTGCCGTAAATTTTAAAACCGACAAATATAACTAAGAGGTGTAAAAAATGTACGAGGACAAAACATTAGTCTGCAAGGATTGTGGTAACGAATTTGTTTTCACAGCAGGCGAACAAGAATTTTATGCAGAGAAAGGTTTCACCAACGAACCTCAGAGATGCAAGGAATGCCGTGACAAGAGAAAGCACGCCGTTCGTGAATATCACGACGCTGTTTGCGCATCTTGCGGTAAGGAATGTAAGGTTCCGTTCCAGCCGACAGGCGACCGTCCTGTTTATTGCAGCGAATGCTTTGCAAAAATGCAGGAAGAAAACGCATAATTAATTTTGTTTTACATAGGAAAAGGGTTGACTTTTGTTGACCCTTTTTTTATTTTGAAAAAATATCAAAAAGTTTTAAAAAAAGGCTTGACTTTTAAGTCCGGCTATAGTATTATATACAAGCACCAAACGCAGAGGTATCGAAGTGGTCATAACGAGGCGGTCTTGAAAACCGTTTGTCCGAAAGGGCGCGTGGGTTCGAATCCCACCCTCTGCGCCAAGAGAACTACACTTAACAGTGTGGTTCTTTTTTTATGCCTTTTTATAGTTAAGAATATTCTCTGATTTTAAAATAATTTATCAAAATGTGTAACCTTTCCCCTATCTCAGCCGTTACTAAAGTGAAAGGACCTTTCAAAAAAGATGTGAGGTGACATAATGACTGAATCAAAATTTAACGAATGTGTAAGAACACAAAGTAAGCGATTGTATTTGATTGCATTGTCGTTTACAAAAAATCAGGCAGACGCAGAGGATATACTTCAAAATGTATATTTAAAGCTTTGGAACTGCAAAAAAGAATTTAACTCCGACGAGCATATGGCAAAATGGCTTACAAAGGTATGTGTAAACGAGAGTAAAGATTTATTAAGGCTTCATTTCAGAAAAAGAAATGTGCCACTTGAAGAAGCAATTAACCTCTCAAACATTGACAGCACGCAGGACATAGATTTGATTAAAGCCGTTATGTCATTGCCGAAAAATCAAAGAACCGTTATTCATTTGTTTTATTTTGAAGATTTGCAAATTAACGAAATAGCAAAGCTTTTAAACATTAAGGAATCGGCTGTAAAAACAAGACTTTCACGGGCAAGGCAAAAGCTCAAAGCTAAATTAGGAGATGACGATTATGAGGAATAATGAATATAAAAACGCTTTTAATCAGCTTGAAGTTTCTGACAAAGCAATAGATAATTTATACGATATTACAACAAAAAATCAGCACAAAACAATTGCACTTCCAAAAAAGATAATTGCAACGGCAATGGCGTTTGTTTTGGTTTTCGGTGGTGGATTCGGCATAAGCTATTCGCTAAGTGACAAAACAAGTGTCGGAATTTATGTGGCAAATGCAAACGAGGTTGCAAGCATAAAAAAAGCTGCGCCACAAGATTTTACCTATCAGGTTTATATTGACGACGACAGCAAAGATACTATGAGTAAGTGGCAAAAAGACAAGCAAAAGCTTTTGGATGATGCCGAAAAATTAGGAAAAGATGACTACACTGCGTCGGTAAACTCCGGTTCAAGTTCGGCGACAAATGAAAAATCAGGCAAAGAATATGATTTTTACACTTTATCAAGTGGTAACTTTACTGTTAATGTCGGCGATATTGAAGATGTGAAAAAATTAACTGTTGAAAATGAGAACAAGTACGCAGAGCTTTTAGTAGCCGTATTTGACGACGATATGGGAAATTGGTATACGGACGCAAAAAAGGTTGAAATAACCGGAGATAAGCTTCAAAAATCATATGACAGTGGCGTATGCTCATTCTCAAACGGTAAGTTCAAAAAAGAGATTAATTTCGGCAACAGCTTCACTTGGAATTTGACATATTTGTCTTCTTATATCAGCGAAACAAATGAGTTTAATTTCAGCGATTTGAACGACACGGTTACTGCTACCGTTGAATACAAAGACGGCTCGGTTATCAAGCGTGGATTTAATATTGAATTTGATAAGAACGGTGTCGGAAGTATAAGAGAAGTTGAGATTAAATAATTTCGGGCGAACAATGTTCGCCCCTACGGTAATCTTTTCAGCATACAACAAAACACGGTGTTTAGAGCGATTCTAAACACCGTGTTTTAATTTAAGTATGTATTAAATTATGCCTGAGCAGGAGCACCTACAGGACAGGTAGCTTCGCAAGCACCACATTCGATGCAAACATCTGCATCAATCTCGAACTTGCCGTCACCCTCTGAAATAGCACCTACAGGACATTCAGCAGCGCAAGCGCCACATGAAATACAATCGTCTGAAATAGCGTATGCCATTACAAAACACCTCCTACACCATACTTTAATGATAATATAACAGCTATTACATTAAAAATCAAGTAAAATTGTACAATTAATATATTAATTTTTGTTCATTTTTGGTTTGTTTTGACTAACTATGCGTACTTCGCCACGGTTAACGCTTACAGGCAAACCGTCCGGATTATCGTCGAGCCTTACCTTTAACTCACCGGTTAAAAGAGCAGCGTCAACGACAGTTCCCCTACCGTGCCTGCAATCGACTACAGTGCCGATACTCGGAGTAATCTTATGTAAATACTCATACGAGTTTTGCTCATACTTCAAGCAACACATAAGCCTGCCACAAGTACCGCTGATTTTACCCGGAGCAAGTGAAAGACCCTGGTCCTTAGCCATTTTAATAGTAACGGAATGGAAGCCGTCAAGGAAAGTTGAACAGCAAAACGGTCTGCCACAGATACCTAAGCCACCGAGCATTTTGCTCTCATCCCTTACACCGATTTGGCGAAGTTCAATCCTTGTGTGAAGAGTTGAAGCCAAGTCCTTTACAAGCTCCCTGAAGTCGACTCTGCCGTCGGCAGTAAAGTAAAATATTACCTTAGAGCAGTCAAAGGAATATTCGGCGTTTGTAAGGTTCATTTCAAGCTTATGCTTGGCAATTTTTTCATTGCAAATGTCAAAAGCTTCCTTTTCCTTGATTTTATTTTCCTCGACCTTTTTACGGTCATCATCGGTAGCGATACGAACAACCGGCTTAAGCGGACTTACAACCTCGTCGTCCTCTACCTCTTTATTATTGCCGCAAGCCTTACCAAATTCAAGACCGTTGGCAGTTTCAACTATAACTTCCTGACCGTTTTTAATATCAAATTCCTTCGGGTCAAAGTAGTAAGTTTTGCCTGTGTCGCTGAAGCGAACACCAACAACTTTAGTCATATATATCCTCCGTTATCTGCCAAGAGCACGAGAAAGTGAATAGCAGAATTTTGTAATTAGAAGCGCATTATTGGCATTGAAAAGTGTCATGGCTTTAATCCTGTCGCAACATTCCATAAGTTTAACAATATTTTGCCTTGGAATATTGTTCTTAATCAAATCTGCGCTGTCGACCTGACCGGAAATATATTCGTTGTCAACCCAAGCAAAAAGGGCGTCACGAAATATATTTTTAAGCAAATCACACGCAAACACTATGCCCTGCCTATCCCTTTGAAAAGCAGACAAAACAGTCATCATTTTATATTCGTCGCCCGACGCCAACGCCTTGCAAAGTTCATTACAGACTCTGACAAGCTCAACTGTTTTTTCATCGCCGATACTTGAAAGCGCTTTGCCTATATTACCGTTAAAAGTTTCCACCGTTTTTTTGGCAGTGGCAATATCGACCTCGGCTTTTGACGAAATAAATTCGCTTGCACGCTCGGTGTCGACACCCTCAAGAGTTACGCAAACACTCCTTGAAAGTACGGTTGAAAGAAGCGCACTTTTAGAGTTAACGGTCAAAATGAAAACGACATATTTAGGTGGCTCTTCAAGAATTTTAAGAAGAGCATTTTGCGCATTTTGGTTCATACACTGAGCATTTGCAAGAATATAGACCTTATATTCGGCTTCGTTAGGCTGAATGTAAGCGTCGCTTATAATATTTCTTACGGTGTCAACATGAAAAGAGTTGGCAGTGCCCGACGGAATATACTCGCTAATGTCCGGATGAATACCTGCTATAGCCTTTTTGCACTGGGTACACTGCCTGCAAGGTTTATCGTCACCCCTGCAAACGAGTGCGCACGCAAGGTCACGGGCAAGAGTCTTTTTACCCAAGCCGTGTTCACCCTCAATAATAAGTGCATGCGGAAACCTGCCACTTTCAAGAAGTGACGACAATGAGTCAACAACCCTTTCGTTGCCGATAAAATTGTTTAATTCCATATAATTACAGCTTTCTGAACTGGTCAACATCAAGAACAAAAGCAACTGCGCCGTACTCCTCAACATCAACAGGCTTTTTAAGAAGTGAACCTTCAAGAGTGCTGTCAACACCGACATGGCGAACTACACGCTTAGTTACATTTTTCTCAATGATTGAAAATAATTTTTCTACTTCTTCGTCCTTTACGCCGAACAAAACGGTAGTCTGTCCGTTTTCAAGGAACATACCCTGAGTTGAGATTTTAGTTGAAAAATATCCTTCTTCCACAGTAGATGATAGCACCTTTGTCAAGTCTTTATTAGATACAATTACTATTACAAGTTTCATATTAATCACCTTTCTTTAATTTAATACTATTAATATATGACAGGAATGAGTTGAAATATTCCAAACTGTAATATTGTGTTTTCCTAACTGTATTACATTATATAATAGTATTAGTCGTTTTTCAACTCAGGCTAACATTTTTTTAAACAAAATTAACACTTTTGTCACAATCACTGCTTTTTATATAAACTGCAAGTTCAAACAAAACGGCAAAGATGCCGACTGCAAGATATGTGATTGCAGAAAACGAAACACTGCTGAGCATTTCATATTTACCTGCAAAAAGCATAAGTAACCTCGGCAAAGAAAGCGAGATACTTATTGCAAAAAGCGAAAGTGCAAAAAAACTGTGGATTGGTTTTATCCTATGCTTTTTGTCCTCAACAATCGAAGCGCAACAAAGGGCAAAGCCACAGTAAAACATAATAAACAAAAATTCCATAAAGCTTTCAACGCTTTCAATGTCAAATACATCGGTCATAATTGCAAGCATTCTGAAAAATCCCCATAAAAGAGGCGCTAAATGAAAAAATCTGAATTTCCTAAAATCGGTAAATGTACCCTTTACGCTTTTGGCGCAAACGGCAAAATAGTAGCACGACAAAATTGCAAAAAGGCAAACAAGCGCCAGTGGAATCAAATAGTTAAATTCCGTATAATTTTGCTCCTTTGCCTCAAGCAGATACAAATAGCAATTATAGCCCTGATGAACAAAATCAAAAAAGTATGTGCCGCACAAAAGGAGTAACGACACATAAATACTTTTGTTGCCTATAAAATTAATTTGCCGATTCAGTTTTTTAGCTTTAAACGAATACAAGGCAGAAATGATTACGCCAAGCAAAACAAGAAGGTAAAGCGCATATGTAAGCCTTCTGTTTTGAGTAACCAAGCCTGTTTTAATATCGGTATATTTGATTAATTGACCAAAGCGAATAAAGCAAGCTGCAATTGAAGTTAATATTACAGACAGGAATGAAAAATACATTACTTTATTTTTCAATTTATTATTTCCTCTTTAATCAAATAATATTTAAAGATTCGGCAGGAGCAAATCTGCGATTCGGCAGACCCTTTTGTCACTGCGTGACATTTCCCCTAGTAGGGGAATCTCCACCTGCCCTACGAATAAATAATTTATCGGATTATCTTTCCAAAATAGGCTTAAATGTACGAGGCTTGCTTACGCTCTTGTATGCAGGACGGATAATCTTACCACCGGAGGTAAGCTCCTCAAGCCTGTGAGCGCACCAGCCTGCTGTTCTTGCAACGGCAAAAATAGGAGTATACAAATCCTCCGGAATACCGAGAACTTTATATACAAGACCTGAGTAAAGGTCAACATTGGCGCACATAGTTTTGTCAACGCCCTTAACCTCTGCAAAAACTTCCGGAGTGAGAAGCTCAATATTTTCAAGAGTTTTAAATTCCTTTTCAAAGCCCTTTTCATATGCAAGCTTCTTAGCGTTAGCCTTAAGGATAACGGCTCTCGGGTCGCTCTTGGTATAAACAGCGTGACCCATACCGTAAATAAGACCTGAGCCGTCGCCTGCTTCCTTATTAATAATTTTAACAAGGTAATCCTTTACCTGAGAAGGGTCGGTAGGGTCAGATACATTTTCCATAATCTCACGCATTTGCTGAGCAACACGAAGATTAGCGCCACCGTGACGGGGACCCTTAAGTGAGCCGAAGCCGGCTGTGATTGCAGAATAAGTGTCTGTACCGCTTGAAGTAAGAACTCTTGTTGAGAAAGTAGAGTTATTACCGCCACCGTGGTCAGCGTGAAGCATAAGGCAAATATCAAGAAGCCTTGCCTCTTCCTCGGTAAACTTTTTATCTGCACGAATTTGGTTAAGAATATACTCGGCAGTTGACTGCTCCTTGCTGATTGGGTGAAGGAACATAGTTTTGTTATAGAAAGTTCTGCGCTTGATTTGGTAAGCGCCGTTCATAATAGTAGGCATTTGAGCAATAAGCTGAAGCGACTGGCGAAGCACATTTGCAACAGAAATGTCGTCAGGATTTTCATCAAAAGAGTAAAGCACGATAATGCACCTTGCCATTTTGTTCATAATATCCTTAGAAGCGTGCTTCATAATCATATCTTCAACAAACTCGTCAGGAAGCTCACGGCACTCGCCCAAAACTTCCCTAAGACCTGCAAGCTGACTTTCTGTCGGCAAATCGCCGAAAAGAAGAAGCCAAACAACCTCTTCAAAGCCGAACCTACCCTCTTTAATACAGCCGTTGACTATATCGTTAATATCATAGCCACGGTATGAAAGCTTACCGTCCTTAGGCACACGCTCACCATCGAGAATATAATAACCCTCAACAGAGCATATACGGGTAAGACCTGCCATAACGCCGGTGCCGTCCTCATTCCTGAGTCCACGCTTAACATGATATTTTTGATAATCGTTAGGTTTAATCCAGTTATTTTTATCAAGCTCAGAGCATAAATTAGAAAGAGCATCCATAGAAATAGGTGAAATATAATTCTTTGGCATAATCTATCTCCTTTTCTTTAGTGATGTATTAAACCGACAAATATGCCGTCAATAACATTTTGTATAGCTTGTACAAATTACAAGTCAATTATTTGTCTATTATACTATTTTTAAAATATAAAGTCAAGGAGATGAGAAAGTGAAAAGGGCAATAATAATTTACATTTGTATTCTTGTTTTGAGCGTTGTTATACCGGCAATAATCTGCTTTAGCCAAAAGGACACAAGTTCGTCAAAGGAGCTTGTAAATATTTTTAATACATATTTGACATTGTTACAAAAATGAATGTTATTAAAGAGCAGTGGCAGGAGCAAGCCCCTGCCCTACGACAAGATTTTATGCATTTTCCCTGCCCTACGACAGTTTTATTAACGCATCACTCAATTTGGCTGTTGTCGCTGAGTTTTGAAAGGGTGATATTTGAAGATGAATAAAAGGCGATATTTTTAAAATTTTTCTTCCAATCATCCTTTAAATTTTCGTAAAGATTTGGCAAATCCTTTGCAAGATACTTACCTACCCTGAGTGCGTCACTTCCTGCATTTTGGCACGCTGAAAAAGCATCAAATAAAAGCTTTTCACACTGCTTTGAAGCAAGGTTATTTATCCTCAAATAATCGTCTTGCGAAAGCTTAATATCTGCGCCGTTTTCGATTTCGTCAAGGATTAAATCGGCACTTATATCGGTGCAAAAAGTCGGCTTTGAATCTACATATTTCACACTGTTTTTACACCTGATATTTGAAAGTTTGACATCTATTTTTCCAAGCTTTTCGTCATCGATTTGCACTAAAATATCATCGGCTTTATTTTTGAGCATAACGAAGCCTTTTGTTTCGTTTTCGTTTGTGATATACGAAAGTTTACCGTTTGAAAAAAGCGCAATACCTGCTGTCTTTACGCTTGATTTTTCGTCCTTTCGCTCAAGCACGGGCAGGTAAATATCCGAGGTTTTATCGTTATAAAGATTAATCAAATCGTTCTCGTAAACGATAATCGACTGCCCTGTTTTTTGGTTATTGTTGATAAGATAAAGGATATTTTCACTCGGAACGGATGCGTCGTTTTCTTTGCTTTCGAGTATGGATTTTGCACTGCTTTTTGAAGCGCAGATACACACATCTGCCCTTGCGTTTTCACTTCGTAAAAAGAAGTCAATATAGTTATTTATATCGTTTAAAATCAAGTCTTTACCGAGTATTGTCAGCTTATTGTGACCGAAGAAAATTCGCTTTGACACCGACTTTGAAATGTTGTCCGTCGCAGACGAAACCGTTTTGCCGATTGAGGAAGTATTGACGGTCATATTACCCTGTGGCGTTTCGCTTGCGTTACTCATACCGACATTGAGAGTTTGAAGGGTAACGCTGATATTTTCATCTTGATTAAGGTCGATTGCAAAGCCTTCGACGATAAGCAAATCCTTAAGATGACGGTTTGACGAGCACCCTGCAAAAAGCGCAACACAAAGCAAAATTGACACAATAATTTTAATACATTTTGACAAGTTCATCACCGTAATTTTTCCTTTTAAAAATCAATGTTAAAACAGGCAAAAGCACGCAAAACAGTACAAAAGTGAGCATAGAAGCGTTCATAATTACACTCTCAAAACTGTTAAATTTAAGAAGTACAAGGCTCAAAGTAAATGTTAAAATCGATACGACAAGGCTGTTTTTCCCACTCACATTTTTTGAAAAAGAAGTACAAGCCGAATACACGCATATGCTTGATTTGACGAACACACTCATTATCCAAAACGACATATGAAGCACATCGAGTCTTTCAAAAGTGCCGAACTTTGAAATTTGGAAGAAAGAATAAAACGGAAACGAGCGAACGCTCATACTGTCGCCCATAACTCCGAGTGCAACATACAAAAGCATAAGCACTGCAAAAAAGGACAGGCATACCGACCTTACAAAGCTTCGCTCCACCCTGCCGTTGACTCTTTGATAAATCGATAAAAATATCGCAATTTCGCTTGTGTTTGAAGCAAAGGTAAACGCATTTTCAAAAAGGTTCGATTTTGTCGTCATCTCCAAAGGGTAAAAATTAATTTCGTCAAAGGTGTTGAAATTGCAAAAAAGCACCGAAAGTATACCCAAAAAGAGGAGCACAAAGCAAAAGGCAGAAAAGCGTGAAATTGCTTCAATACCGAGCGTAGCAGAATAAAAGGCGCAAAGGCAGATTATCAAAACAAAAAGCCAACCTTGTGTTTCAGGGTTCAGAGTGGTTGACGCAAAATGCGAAAAACGGCTTACGCTCAAAGCATTTATGAAGATAAAATAAGCGCAGTAAAATTTACCGAGTGTCTTTGTTTCAATCGGATTTTTGTCAAACCTTGCGCAAAGCACTGCCGGATACGACAGCAAAACAGTCAGCAAAACTGCCAAAAGATATGCCACAACGGTTGACGAAGTGATTTCGCTTTTACTGACAGAATGAATACTTGCAAGGCTTACGGAAACTCTGCAAATGAAAAGAATATAGAAAAGAGAGAGTGGCGATATTTTATTTCTCTTTGCCGATTTTAACATTTATAAAAGCACCTCTCAAATTATTAATTCTCACTTTTCTTTTTGAAAGTTTAAGCCAGGACTGACGGTAGAAAAGGTCGGCATTTGCGCCCTTGTCAAACGGTGAAATCGGCGCAGAATACGGCACGCCGTAAGGATTGATTGCGCAGATATTTACGCAAAGGACTGCGCCACCGAGAATTATACCGTACATACCGGTAAGCCCACCGACCAAAATAAATATGAAGCGCAAAACGGAAACACCTTCGTAAAGCGAGGACACGACATAAGATGATATTGCCGTAAGTGCTATAACAACAAGCATAGGTGCGCCGATAAGTCCTGCCGACACCGTCGTTTCGCCGATTACGATACCACCGATTATCGACACTGCGTGACCGACTGCTTTCGGAAGCCGTAAGCCTGCTTCTCGCATAATTTCATAAAGTACAAGGAGCATAAGTGCCTCGGTCATAAGTGAGTACGGCGTTGTTATTTCTTCCTTCGCTATCGTAAAAAGCATTGAGGTAGGTATAAGTTCCTGATGAAAAGTACCGATTGCAACATATGCGCCCGGTAAAAATATTGACAAAACGAACGAAAAATAACGCAAAAGCCTGATAAAAAGAGAATAAAACGGTGGCGTGTCGTAATCGTCGGGTGCCTGAAAATTATCGCTGAAAAGTGACGGCAGATACATCGCCTGCGACGACCCTTCAACAAGTATTGCCACCCTGCCCTCAAGAAGTTTTGAAATGATTATATCGGGTCGTTCCGTTGACGAAACATCGGAAAACATTGAATTTATATTTGTATCGACAAAAGGTATGAGCGTGCCGAAATCGGTTAAGGTGTTAAGATTTGACGATTGAAGCTTATCCGTTACGGCTGACACAAGTTCTTTGTCTGCCCTATCGTCGATATATGCCACCACGCAAGGAAGCGGCGCACTTGTGGCAAGCTTAATTTGTTTTAGCTTTAAGTGTGGAGTTTTAAGCCTTTTTCTGAGCAGCGCCTTATTGGTATTGAGCACCTCAACAAACGCTTCCTTAGGTGCTTTGGTTGACTGTTCGTTTGACGGTTCGTCAACGCTCCTTGACGGAAGTGACTGAATACCGAACGCAAGCGCCTTATCTTCACCGTCAACAACAACGACTGCAAAGCCGGACATAACATAATAATAGCAGTCGGCATAAGTTTCGGCTTCGTTAAGCTCCACCGAATTTGTAATCGATTTTTTTATAGTTTCAATATCGATTTTGTCACTTCTTAAAATTGGTGATACAACCATTTGCGAAAGCTGAAGTGAGTCGATAAGTCCATCGCAGGCGCAGATAAAAAACGACTTGCCACTGCTTTCTGCCTTTCGTATCAAAAAGTCGGAGCAGTCGCAAAAATCCGTTTTAAACTTATTAAAATTTTCGTCAATGCTTTTACTCAGCTTCATTTAAAACATCCCTTAAATATCATCTGTATTATTATGGCAGAAAGGGCACAAAATATTATGGGTGAAAAAAATGAGTTTAGTAATTATACGAGCATTTATCATTTATGTATTTGTCATTGTTGCCGTAAGAATTATGGGCAAAAGGCAGGTCGGCGAACTTAAACCACACGAGCTTGTAATCACATTTTTGATAAGTTCAACGGCTACCATTCCGCTTCAGGACAACAATATGCCCCTTTTAAACTGCATTGTGCCGGTGCTTCTTTTTGTAAGCCTTGAAATTATCGTGGCAGTGCTCAGCGTAAAAAGTATCAAGTTTCGAAATCTTATTCAGGGCAGACCGATTGTGATTATCGACAAGGGCAAGATTGACGAAAAGAAGCTGAGGCAACTTCGATTTACCGTTGATGACCTTTGCGACGCTTTAAGGCAACAGGGATTTTGGGACATTGCCGAGGTACAAAACGCAGTGATTGAAACGAACGGAAGTATCAGCGCAGAAAACTGGGAAAAGTACAAGCCACTGACTGCCGACAGCGTAAAAATCAGCGTAAACGACAAAGGACTTCACACGGCAATAGTGATTGACGGCAAGCCTGTGGAGGAATATTTTAAGGACAAAAAGATAAAGTTGAGTGAAATCGAGTTACTGCTCAACATAAATTCAAAGGACGCCGAAAAGCTCCTTTTAATGACGGTTGACGACAACGGCGAAGTGTATACAATCAGAAAGGAGAGCACAAAATGAAAAAGGTTTACATTGCATTTCTCCTTTTGAGCATATGCGCAGGTGTATGTATCTTTGAGCAAACTACCATTAATAATGTATATAATAATACTAATACAATTATAGATACTGCCCTTTCCTACAGCGAGCACAAAGATTTTGAAAAATCGAAAAAGGAATGTGAAAAGCTGAACACCTATTGGAGCAAAAAATACACCTGCCTTTCTGCTATGATTGACCACGCTCAGCTTGACAGTGCCAACGCTTCAATCATATCGACAAAAGAAATTGAAAAGGACGATTTTGGCTCACTGAATGAGAAGCTGATTGAAGCAAAAAGCGAAATTGAAATAATAAAAGAAAATCAGTCAATAACGCTCGGAAATATTTTTTAAGCTTTTGGAACACTTTTGCATTTTCTTCATAGGATAGTTTAGAAAATGTGAAGGGAGGTTTCCATATGGGTTGTGGATGCAATAACTTCGGTTGTGGTTCATCTTGGATTATCATTCTCATCATCATCTTACTCCTCTGCGGCGGTTGCGGCGGATGTGGATGCGGCAACAACGACTGTGGCTGTGGTTGCTGATTAGGTGAATATGCACAATTATTCACAAATTTCAAGAGGCTTTAGAGTTTCGACTCTAAAGTCTTTTTTTTTTCGTCAAAAGCCCCCTATTGTTCGGTGATTTAACTATTTATTACAAAATTATGACATTTCGTCATATTGCGCCCGTAGAGTGTAAAAATATGTATCAATTTGTTTACAATGCATAATTATTTGTCATAACGATTGACAAATCTATTAAATTGTGCTACATATATAGTGTATGAAAAAGTGATTCTATGCTGCTTCTGTATTACTTTATTCATCGCAAATAAAATGCCTCAAAGGCAAAAAATTGAAGGAGGAATTGCAATGAATTTTGCAAAAAAGACAATGTCTTTAGCATTGGCTTCAGTAATGGCTGCATCTAGTTTGTTCGTGGGTACAACAGCATTCGCTGCTACTGATAAAGTTATCACCCCGATGACCGGTAACACTCAAGCTGTTACAGCAGTTGTTAAAGACACACTCAAAGACGGCTATCATAGATATGAAGTCGAAAGCCCGGTATATTCATACACACCTGCCACATCAGGTTACTATGCAATATCTTTGGCTGCAACACCAATTTACGAAACAGAGACAGAGGTTAAGACAGAAGACTATTCTTACACAAAGGATGTATATTCTTATGCTCCTGTAAATGATAAGAGTGAAAGAATTGACTGGGCATCCCTTTCATTATATGACAACGCTGACCTTGTTTCTAATTCATCAACAAAATATGTAGATACTGACGATTACACAGTTGACTACACTGTTGTTAAGAACGGTAACTACGAATCACTTAAAGAAGTTGAAGAACATGTTAACGGTTATGAAGTAGTTAAGTTTACAGCAGGTAAGACTTATTACTTTGATGTTAATACAACATGTGTTTCAAACGATGTTGAAAACTCAACAACAGACGAACGCACATATTTCTCAGGTGCTACTCTTACTGTAGCTCCTACAGACTGGACATATAACGAAACAGTTAAGTACACAACTAAGAAGTACACTGTTAACGGCCAGGAATCTGAAAGAAGAGTTAAAACTTCAAGAACAGCTTCTACCGGATATGTAGGTACTGCTAAGGATGCAGTAGTTCCTGACGCTATCAACGGTGCAACAGTAAACTCATTTGTAGGTACAAACAACGAAGCTATCACATCTCTTACTCTCTCAGCTAATGTTAAGAAAGTAGACGGTATGAGCAACTTAAAGAAGCTTGCTGCTGTTAACCTTGCTAATGTTGAAACAATCTACCCTGCTGCATTTGCAGGCGACACAGCTCTTACTTCAGTTGTTATTCCTGCAACAGTTAAGACAATCGGCAACAGCGCATTCAGTGGTTGTACAGCTCTTGCTAATGTAACAATCAACAACGGCGTTAAGTCTATCGGTGACTATGCATTCTACGAAACAGCTCTTAAGAGTGCTGTTATCCCTGCATCAGTTAACGAAATCGGTGAATTTGCATTTGGTTATGTTGGTGCTTTCGATGAAAACACAGCAGCTCCATA
>JBNMGQ010000013.1:0-34184 GCA_050872345.1 Eubacterium sp.
ACCATCGTACAGCACCCATTCGCAAAATACAAAATTTATCTCACTTTCTCAACATTCTCAAGCGTATAGAAATAGTTATATATTAAAATGTAATTGATTTACTCTCGCCTGCTTTAAATTCAACAGTTTGAGAAGTACCGTTTGATGAAATATTAAGAGTTTGGTCAATATCGGAAGTTATTACAACAGATACCGATTTGCCGTTATCACTCCATTCAAGCTTATCAATTGTCGCACGGTTGCGTGTTTTTACGCCTGTCAATGTGCCTGATTCAAAACCTGAATTTGGAAGAGCAGGAAGAAGTCCAATATCATTGTTATGTGAATAAACGAGTGCTTCATTAATTATGCCGAGATAACCGATTGCAAAGTCGGTACAATAGCAACTGCCTTGGTCGTAGTCGTGATTTGTCATTAATGAGTCATATCTGATTTTATGATTCATAAGATTAACAAGCGCATCCGTAAGGCTGTCGGAGTCTTTAAGCCTTGCAGCAATAAGGCTACGGTGAACAAGTGCATGTGACGCCTCATTTTCGCTTTGTCTGTTAGCAATAGCCTGTTCGCAAGCCTTTGTAAGTTTTTCATTACCTTGAGTTTCAAAGAGTGGCCATACGCCGTATAAATGGCTCAAATGACGGTGCTCATTATTTTCTTCAAACGAAGTAGTTGCCCATTCTTTAAGTGCACCCGTATCGTCATAAAGATACGGTGGTAAATTATTTTCAAGCTCCGTCCATTTTGTTGTATCGGCACTTGGGTCGACATCGCCCATAACATTTATGAGCATTTCCAAATTATCACGGCAAGCAGAAATATCAATAGCACAGTTAGCGTCGGACGGACTCGGATAATTTGACGGATTATTTTCAGGGGAATAGCTTGGTAAAATGCAATATGTTTCGCCGTCATTAAGCTGAGTTTTGCCCTTTTCATAATGGATAGAGCCGTCTTTAGAAGTGTAATATTCAGGCGTCATAAGCTGTGACCAATAATTAGCACTTTTAACAAGCAAAGGATAAAGTATATCCTCTTCAAGTCTTAAATATCCCCTGTCTTTAATCTCTTTAATTTGAGAATCTGTAAGTTCTTTATCTGTAGTAGATAAAACAGATTTAAGATTATCAAGATTAAATTCATCACTTAACGGAATATTGATATTACCGTATGAAAGAAGTGTTTCATAAAGAGGATTAATCATCCAAGAAGTACCGGCGTTCCAATATCTAAACGGATACGGATAACAAGTTTCGGTAATTACTGCCTTGTCGCCGTCGGTATTAACAGGTGCTTGAATGGCATTTTTAAAGCCGTGTGTTGCATAAGCATTTTCTTCCCAATCAGGAAGCTGACGCAAAATGAAATAAGCGTAACCGATAGGAGCACTCTGAATGTTACTTGTGTTCATTGAAGAAGTTTGCAAGTTAACATTTGCGTCCATTGTATACTTACTGCCCCAACCGGTGTTAAACTCACCTGTCCACATTCCGTAAAGACGGCTTGTTGAATAACCTGCACAGCAAAGATAAGCATACCTGCCTGCGTAATATGTACGCTGAGCCAAAGCCGAATTTATTTCTTTTTTACCTTTTTGTTTTTTAAGTAGTTTTTCGTTAGAATCAAAGTTGTCTTCGCCCAATGTCAAGGTAACATTATCAAATTGAGGCTGATAAATTGCAAGATGATTTTTAAGTGCTAAATCATAATTAAAGCCATTTTCATTTTTATATTTATCGGCAACATTCTTTAACTTCGTCACACAATCATTAACAAGTGCAAATTCCTTTTGACTTTCAAAATCGTTAATATCGCCCATATCATATGTGCGTTCACTGACAGTCAAAAGATAAACGCTTTCGGCGTCGGTGATTTTAACACCTGTATTTTCACCACAAAATTGACTTTCATCAATATTTTTATCAAGCGAAACTTTTTCCTTAGTACCACCGTTTGTTATAACATAAGTAACCGTTGCATAACCACCGTTTTTAAGTTCACTTTTTTCATAATTAGGATAGTGAGCAACAAGCGCAAGATAATCTGCATTATCGTCTGTCACTTTTGTATACTTCATATTATTTTCGTCACTGTCGCCGAAATTAGCCATTGATGAAAGGTCGTCAAAGGAAAGTGTTAAATTAAGTTTAGAATCGGATGAAGATTTATCAAGTTTAGTTACAACTACACCGTCAGCCATAGATGTAAACGAAGTTCTTGTCCATGTGCCGTTTTTATCGGTAAATTTGACTCCAACCTGCGAAGTTTCATAATCTGTGTAACGAACATAGTTTTTTGCATTTTTCTTATCAAGACTTAAGCGAAGTTGACCACCCGGATGGTAACGGTAGACATCGTCATAGCTTGCGTTGTCTGTAATATCCTCACCCTTAACTATATTTTGCTTGACGGTTTCAAGCTCGTCAAAAGTTTCAGGGCAGGTACGCTGATTTTCATTAGGCATAATAAAATGCATATTTTGAAAAATGAAAGTATCACTGTAAGGACTTCCGCTTGTTATAAATCCCTGAAGTCCGTTACCCGACACCATACCCTGACGCCAACTTTTCGTCTTGTTTCTTTTATTTGTTTTAAGTTGCGTATAGTCATTGCTGAAAGAAATTTTTGAAGTATCGCTAAAAAGTGATTTAATATCACTGTCATTTGATGAAGCATTGTTACTGCAAGATGCAAGAGAAAATGCAAACATACCTGCAAGTGCAACGCTTATCACCTTTTTAACATATTTATTCATAAACTCACCTCAACTAAATTATATCATATTAAAATAACGCAAACACGACATTTACTTTACTTCAATGTCGCATTGTGGTAAAATTAAATCGGTGATAATATGATTAAATTTACTTGGAACAATGTTGAATTTAATATTACTGATTTAGGTGGAGGCAAGCTCGGTGAAGCTATACCGAGGCACGCTCACGCCAAAAACTGCTATGAGTTCCATTTTATAATCGGTGGAAAAGGTACACTTAAAACGGATGAAAAAGCATTTAATTTAAAAGCAAATGATTTTTTCATCACATGACCCAATGTTTACCACTCGCAGGATTTTAATAAAAACAACCCTGTTGAAGATGTTTTCATTCTTATTCAGGCGCAAAACACAGCAAAAGCAAATACAATAGGAAAAGTATTTTTAGAAAATCATTTTTACTTTTTGGAAAATATCGATAACAGCACTGCTAAAAATATTTTAAAAGAATATAAAGAAAAAGCGCCCGATTACCAAAGCGCAATTGCAGGGATGATGATGCAGGTGCTGACCGATACGGTAAGACTGTTTTTACCGAATGATTTTGCAGATTTGAATATCAATGACAATTTAAACGACAAAAGATTTGCAATAATTGAGCAGGCATTTTTGTATGAAAAGGATTTAACACTTTCAAAACTTTCGCAAATGATTGGCTTGTGCGACAGGCAAACGCAAAGACTTTTGAGAAAATATTATAACAAAAGCTTTAGAGAAATCAAAAAGGAAATAAAACAAAAAAATTAGTCGCATCGTTTGATGCGACTTTTTCAATATACAAGCAATTTTTAATAGAATCAAGAAAGGAACGGGTCGTCGAGGACGCCGACCTCTACTATTAAAACTAAATAACATTTCTTTTTTCTATTTCTTCAATTAGGTATGGCTGAATTGACGGATATGTCCAAGAATCAGGAAAACTGTCGGTTATAATAATTTTTTCCATTTCGCTGTGAATTTCACCAAATGATGACACATCGGCATAGCAAAGAAGTCCGAAAGTTTCTTCACCATCAAAATCATTTTCATCTGTAACGGAATAAACACAAACAGTTTTTAATTCAAAATCAATTGCACCTGTTTCCTCAACAAGCTCACGCTTAGCTGTATCGACAATATTTTCGCCCTTTTCTCTGTGGCCACCGGGTACTTCAAATGTTTCACGCTCTTTGTGTTTACAAAACACCCATTTACCGTTTGATTTTGTAACAATTACTGCAAATTTTAAAAGTGCGTCATCAACGCTGTCATAAAATTTAACTGACATAATTTTACCTCATTACTTAAGAAAACTCACCCATTTATCATTATCTTTTAATTGCATATTTTCCTGAATATCATCATTTATAAATACTTCAAGTATTTTATCAAAATCCGGTGCTAAGTTATCCATTTTAGGCAGTTCGTCAAGCTTTGCCCAATAGCATTTACCCTCAATTGAACTTTTAAGTTTGCCTGAATATTCATTAGTTTTAAATAAAATAACTATGTATCTTCTGTTTTTATCAACCTGCCACCATTTAATACCACAAAGCTTTGGGTGCTCAATGTCAAGTCCTGTTTCTTCCTTAACTTCTCGAATTACTGAGTCAACAAACGACTCACATTTTTCAATATGACCACCCGGAAAAGTGATGCCACCCCATGACTTGCAACGCTTGTCCTGCACAACAACATTTCCGTCGTTGTCATATATCATACACATATTCGTAAGCTCAATTTCTTCGTATTTTCTGTTTTTCTTAAACATACCTTCTCCTCGAAACAATTATTTATAATCAATCCAAACATCAACATCATTTTTACTCGGTTGTTCAAACTGTAGCAGTGACTTTTTCAATAATTCGCCATCAATATAAAAATCAGTTAAATTATTTTGCTTTTCAATCTCATTATTTCTTATTTTGATTAATTCTTGATGTTTTTCATCAGTAATGTCAATAAAATGCCATTCAACTGTAATATTATATTGATTAAAATATTGGTTGACTTTTTCTCTTTCTTTACTCGTCCAAAATCCCCAATCAAGAATAACATTCGAATTTGTTTTTATTATATCAACTGCTTTTTTCAGCAAATAACTCTTTGCTTTATTTACAAGAAAATCATAAGACTCGCCTTGCTCGTTATCAATCAAATATAATGTCAGTTCATCAACCGAAAGAATAACTGCATTATGTTGCTCTTTTAACTCATCAGCATAATGAGATTTACCACTGCAAATTTTACCACAAATTGCGTACACTTTAGACATATTTACCTCTAATAGTTTTTTGTTGTCATTGATTATTTTCATTATAATATTTTGATATTAGGCTTTATAATATTTCTATTTTCAAATTCAAAACAAATAATATATTTGATTATTGCGTTCTTTATTATTTTTAATATGACAAAATTCAGCATAAAGTTCAAATTCACCTATAATTTATATCTGGATTGTTAATATAATCTTAGAACATTCACAGAATCACTTTAGGTAATCTGTTTCTAAAACAATGCGACCAAGCCGGAATATATCCACTTTTAACTGCTACCTTTTGTGAATTAATATTAGTACAATCTGTTGTATAATATGGTACAATGCCACGATTCATTATTTCTATCGTCAACATATTAACGAGTTTAACAGCAATTTCATTTCCTCGGTATTTTGGTAAAACATCGACGCCTATTTGATACATAGTTTTACTGTCGGCACTTGCGCAAGCGATTCCGACTAACTCATCATTTTTGTGGCAAAGTGCAGCTAACACTTCAGGTCTTTTGCTGGTTTCATCATATTGTAAGGCATTATTAAAACCTTTATATTTATACAATGATTGGATATTTTTATCTATAATTTTAAAATCGAATTTATCATTTTGAAACGACTTGATATTTTCGACATCAGGCAAATAATACTGATTAACACCGTAAACAATCTTACTTGTCATAATCTCGTATTTAGATTTATTTTTAAATTTTCTTTTTACATAAGGTATAATTTTTGCTGAGGCATTAATAATCATACTTTGTCCCATAGTTATAATTTCAAGTCTCGGTTCAACAAAAGGCATTTCTCGTCTGCCGTCTTGTTTCTCGGCATTCGTAAATATAATGCCGTCACATTTAAAATCATCGGGCTTACAATTATAGTCAATAGCAAGTTGATTATATACTTTTTTCATCATTTCAGTTTTATTCAATATAATTCTCCTCAAATTATAATTTGTATACCATCGAAATCACTTCAACACCATTATTTTTAACATACTGCTTTGCTTTTTTAAAACCGAGGTTTTGATAAGTATTAAATGCTCTATGATTTTCAACTCTGACATTAAGTGTAACGAATTTATAGTTGTTAAGCTTTGCAATATCAAGCATTTCTTTAATTGCTAAAGTTCCAAATTCCTTATTTCTATACTTTTCCTCGGCAATAAACACACCTAATTTCAAAGTGTTTTCATTAACTTTTTCAAGCCATATACTGCCGATATTTTCATTATCAACATTAATATAGCACCATTTGAAAACGTAATTTTTATCAGGATAGATGCGTGACAAATACATTGACAAATTGTTGTTATACAAATGTTCAAATTTACTGTAATCGGCAATATTTTCAAAAGTAATATCAATCAGTTTCATAATTTTATATCGGCAAAAATCGGATAATGGTCTGACATATCGGAAAGCGATTTATAAGAAAGAAGTGCAAAGGTATCTGTTGTTGCGTCTCCTTTAATAAAAATATGGTCGTAAGACGGATATTCCCATATCTGCTCACTTCCACATACTTGATTTTTACAATTAAATTTACTGTCTGTCAAATTTTTGGCAAGAGTATTATATATAGCAGGAATATCAATCGGTTTAGTTTCTGGCGTATCCTCCATTGTATTGAAATCACCGACTGAAATTACAGGGCAATTATACTTTTTATATGTATCATTATCAAAATCTAAAAGCTGATTTGTTTGAGACCTCATAACCTTAGTAAGTTCTTCTTCCCTGCCGTCACGCAAAAGGTCAAAATGAGTGCTTGTAACTGCAAATCGTTTACCCGTTTTCTTTACTTCAAACACGCCCCAAACAACTCGTCTGAGTCGAGGATTATCACCTTGAGAATATTTGAAATTACCACTGTCAATCAAATCAAGGGTATTGCTGTTATAAATCATCGCAGTCATTCTGACAAAAACACCGGAAGAAAACGGAAAAAGCATTTTATAACCGTCAGGTAAATTATTTCTTAAAAGGCAATACCATTCGTCGCTCATTTCCTGAATGCCGACAACATCAGGTTTATACGATTCAAGCAAGGTTGTATATTGCTTAGCTCTCGGCTTTGCAGGCGTACCACCCCAGCTTTTATAGTGCACAAGCAGATTTGACGACATAACACGAATATCGGCATTGTTGTCAAACACATTTGAATTAATTTCATCTTCAAAACCATTTGGCAACTCAACGCCGTTTTCACTGCCCCTAATAAAGAATATTGCTGTAGGAACGCTTGCAATAAGAAGCGCAAGAACAAGCAAAATTGAAATAATTATTTTTGTTGTTTTCTTAGATTTTGTATTAACCATAAATATCCCCTCAAATAGTCATTTAAAATCAATTATATAATATCAAAAGTTTGTTCTAATGTCAATATAACTTAATGAACAGAATAATTAAGAAAATAAATATCCTACACCTCATCAGTCAATGAAGCTGACCACTTCCCCTCAAGGGGAAGCCTAACAAATAAAACCAAAAGAAAAAGCAGAAGTATATTTCAACTCCTGCTTTAAGAAAGATTATTTAGTGAACTTATGAAATACCTTTTTACCCTTTTTAACGATAATTTCGTTTGAAAAATCATCGGTTGTAAATGACATATTAGGGTCGGTAGCTTTTTCGTCGTTAACGCTTACGCCACCCTGAGTGATAAGTCTTCTGCCCTCACCCTTTGACTTAATAATACCTGCTTTAAGCATCATATCAAGAAGCATTATTGAGCCGTCTGTGAAATCATCATCAGTGAGTACGGTTTCAGGCATATGTGAATTATCCGAGCCACCTGCAAAAAGAGCCTTTGCAGCGTTTTGAGCCTTGACTGCCTCTTCTTCGCCGTGAATCATCTTGGTAAGTTCAAAGGCAAGAACTTCTTTAACCTTATTAAGTTCGGCACCCTCAAGTTTTGCATACTCGTTAATCTGCTCCATAGGAACAAATGTAAGAAGCTTCATACACTTGATAACATCATCGTCGCCGACATTTCTCCAATACTGATAAAACTCATAAGGAGAAGTCTTTTCAGCGTCAAGCCAAACAGCACCTTTTTCAGTCTTGCCCATTTTCTTACCTTCAGAGTTAGTAAGAAGAGTAATTGTCATAGCGTTAGCATTGCCCTGAAGTTTCTTTCTGATAAGCTCCATACCACCAATCATATTTGACCACTGGTCGTCGCCACCGAACTGAAGGTTACAGCCATGCTTCTTATAAAGAGTGTAGAAGTCATAGCTTTGCATAATCATATAGTTAAATTCAAGGAATGAAAGACCTCTTTCCATTCTTTGCTTATAGCATTCAAAAGTAAGCATTCTGTTTACGCTGAGGCAAGCGCCAACTTCACGAAGTACATCAACATAGTTAAGGTCAAGAAGCCAATCGGCATTATTAACCATCATAGCCTTACCGTCCGAAAAGTCGATAAACTTAGACATTTGCTTTTTAAAGCAATCGCAGTTATGCTGAATAATTTCAGGTGTAAGCATTTTACGCATATCGGTTTTACCACTTGGGTCACCGATCATACCTGTACCACCACCGATAAGTGCAATAGGCTTATTGCCTGCCATTTGAAGTCGTTTCATAAGGCAAAGTGCCATAAAGTGACCTACATGAAGGCTGTCAGCAGTCGGGTCAAAGCCGATATAAAATACTGCCTTACCGTTATTGATAAGCTCTCTTACTTCATCCTCATTAGTAATTTGAGCTATAAGTCCTCTTTCTCTTAATTCTTCATAAACTCCCATTTATATATCCTCCTAATAATTAAAAACCGAAAACAAAATTTATTTACAAGTTCCGTTTTTAACTTTTTGTTCTATATTGACACCCATAATAATATCAACCTTTTAATTTTGGTTTTGAATTAATAATTCTTCGGCACTTTGAAGAAGTGAATCTGTTATCTCCAAGCCACCCATAATACGGGCAAGTTCTCTTTTCCTGCCGTCAAAATCAAGTGGTGTTACCGAAGTGAAAGTATTATTTTCATCAAATTTCTTTTCAATCAAGAAATGTTCATCGGCATTAGATGCAATCTGCGCAGAGTGAGTAACACAGATAACCTGTGTATTTTTTGAAACGGATTTAAGCTTTAAGCCGATTTTTTGACTTGCTCTGCCACTGACGCCGGTATCAATTTCATCAAAAATCAATGTACCGATTGTATCATTGTACGATATTATGTTTTTAATTGCAAGCATTATTCTTGAAAGTTCGCCACCGGATGCAACCTTTGACAAAGATTTTGCAGGTTCACCCGGGTTGGCAGAAATCATAAATTCGATTTTATCAAAGCCGTTTGACGACAAATTACCTTTATCAAAATTAACAAAAAACTGCATTTTCGGCATATCAAGAAATGACAATTCATCTTTAACCTGTTTCTCAAAAAGCTTTGCCGTAGCCTTTCTTTCGTTTGAAAGCTTTGTGGCAAGTTCAACTGTCTTTTCAAGCAGATCGTCATATTCCTTGGTGAGCCTGTCAAGTTCTTCATCGGCAAATAAAATAGAGTTTTTCTTTTGCTTAGCATCTTCAAGAAAAGCAAGCATTTCCTCTTCGCTGTTGCCGTATTTGTTTGAAAATTCATACAAAAGGTCAAGTCTTTCGTCAATCATTTCAATCTCTTCCGGTGAAAAATCGATTGAAGAAAGAAGCATGTCAACCTTATCTTTAGCAAGTTCAAGTTTATCGGTAATATCGTTAAAGATATTTGAAACATCCGACGCTTCGTCAAATTTTGAAAGTTCACGGTTGACATCACCGAGCGCTTGTTCAACACCTGCGTTTTCATCATCACCGTTAAGAGTGATTAAAGCAAAGTTGAGTGCTTTAATTATATCTTCACTTTTTTGAATAAGTGCACGCTTTTTTGTAAGTTCTTCCCTTTCACCGATTTTAATGTCAGCCTTTTCAAGTTCATCAATTTGATAATTTAAAAGTTCAAGTTGTTTTTCCTTATCGCTTTCGTCACTGGTAAGTGATTTAAGTTTGCGACGAACCGAAATAAGCTTTTTAAATGAAGTCTTGTATTCATTGATAACCTCTTGATTTTTCAAAAGCATATCGATATATGTATACTGCAAATCAGGATTAAGCAGAGCCTGACTGTCATGCTGACCGTGAACATTAATAAGGTGAGAAGTAATTTCCTTAAGCATTGTAACGGTTACGGTTTTACCGTTAACCTTACAAAGAGATTTACCGTTTGATGAAATTTTACGACTGATAAGAAGTGAATTACCTTCATCAAGTTCAATATCAAGTTCCTTTAGCTTATTGCAGGTATCTGCGCAAATGTCATCAAAATAAGCACTCACAAATGCATTATCGGCGCCGTGCCTTACAAGTTCACGAGAAGTTCGTTCACCTAAAATGGCATTAATAGAATCAACAACTATTGACTTACCTGCACCCGTTTCACCGGTCAAAACATTAAGACCTGAGCTGAAATCAACACTTGCTTTTTCTATTACGGCAATATTTTCAATGTCAAGAGTTCTTAGCATTTAAAATCTTCTCCATATTCATTGTAAATATTTTTGCAAAATCTTCAGTCTTGCAAAGGACAAATATTGTATCATCACCTGAAATTGTACCGACAACGCCTGTCCATTCCATAGAATCTATTGCAGTACAAACAGCAACTGCCATACCTGAAAAGCACTTGATACAAACAATGTTTTGAGCATATTCAACATTGATGATTGATTCGCTGAAAATACCACCGGTTCTTCTTACTGATTCACTGCTGTTCTTTTTGCCGGTTGAGTAAATATATCTGCCTTTTTCAGACAAATCTTTAACGAGTCTTAACTCTTTTATATCACGGGATATTGTAGCCTGAGTAACTTCATAGCCGTTTTTTTCAAGGAGAGATTGAAGCTCCTCTTGAGTTTCAATATCATGTGTATTGATTATTTCCAATATTTTAGCATGTCTTCTCTTTTTCATTTAAACTCTCCTCTCAATGATTTTTTTATTAAGTATTTCATAAAAATTTTCAGGTTTAATCTTTATGAGCTTAGTTTTAATTTCCGATGCTTTAATATGTATTTCACAGTCAGGTGAAAGTTCAACGGCTTCCTGACCGTCAACCGTCATAATCGGCGAATTGTTTTGGTCGTTATTAGCGTTGATAATAAGTTCTTTATCTGATGAGAAAATTATACTTCTGTTCATCAAAGAATGTGGGCAAATAGGTGTTTCAATAATGCAATCGGCTTGTGGACTGACAACAGGACCACCGGCAGCCATTGAATAAGCAGTTGAACCGGTCGGTGTAGAAATAATGACACCGTCGGCACGCATTGATGAAACACTTCTTCCGTCACAGGTAATAGTTACATCGATAAGCCTTGCAAAGTCACCACGGGAGACGACAATATCATTTAAGCAGTGATGAGATGAAACAACCTTATTATCCTTTTCAATCGTAGCTTTGAGCATTAATCTTTCATCAACGATATAATCACCACTTATAAGTTTTGACAAAAGTGAAAGTTCGTCACGCTCCAAACCACTCATAAAACCAAGCCTGCCGGCATTTATACCAAGCACGCATTTACCTAAAAAAGCAGCTTTTTTAGCAACATTGAGCGTTGTACCGTCACCACCGATAGCTATTGCACAATCGCATTTTGCCATTGCTTTTTCACTTTCTTCAAATTTTGCAGAAGTATCGCTGAATATATCTTCGTATTTATCCGGTATATAAACCTCAGCACCAAATGATACAAGCGCATTTATTACATTTTTTGCAAGGTCACTTACACCGTTATTATTAAGATTTGGGAAAACTGAAACAATCATTACAATTCCTCGTGTGATTTATATACTAATTCTTTAGCATTGACCTCAGGATAAACCTCAGGTTCATTTGATTTAAGCAAATAAATCAAATATTCAATGTTACCCTCAGGGCCTTTAATAGGTGAAAAATCAAGACCTGCAACGGAAAAGCCGTTATCTATTGCCAAGCCTATTACCTTTTCAACAACTTCAAGGTGAGTTGCAGGGTCACTTACAACGCCCTTTTTACCTACCTTTTCTCTGCCTGCTTCAAACTGTGGCTTAATAAGGCATACAGCACTGCCGTCCTCTTTTAAGAATTTATTAAGATTCGGCAAAATGTGCTTAAGTGAAATAAAGGATACATCAACAGACGAAAAATCAATTTTATCCTTTATCTGCTCATCTGTTACATATCTGAAATTAGTTCGCTCTAAATTAACTACTCTTTCATCAGTCCTAAGCTTCCAAGCAAGCTGACCGTAGCCGACATCAACAGAATAAACCTTAACAGCACCGTTCATAAGCATACAATCGGTAAAACCACCGGTTGAGGCACCGACATCCATACAAATTTTGCCGTCAAGTGAAATAGGAAAACATTCCATTGCCTTTTCAAGCTTAAGTCCACCACGGCTTACATACTTTAATGTTTTACCTCTGACTTCGATAAGGTCGTCCTCTTTAACTTCCTTACCAGCTTTGTCCGACTTTTGATTATTAACATATACAATACCTGACATAATTATTGCTTTTGCTTTTTCTCTGCTTTCGGCAAAGCCTTTTTCAACAAGAGCAACATCAAGTCTAATTTTATTCTTAGCCATTACTTACCTCGTTAATTACAGAATTTGTATCAAGAGCATAATGCTCAAGTTGGCGTGCTACGCTTGCCTGTTTAACAAATTCATCGTCAATTGCAATATGTTTAAAATGTACATTAATATCGTTTTCAATAAGCATTGAAGCGAATATTTCACCTACCGAGCCACTTTTAACGCTTTCTTCAAAGAAATAAACAGTATTACAATTTTTCAAATATTCACATACCGATTCATCAATAGGTTTAATACGATTAAGCTTGATCAAAAATGTATCTTCAAGTTTTTCATAAGCGTTTGCACACTGCGTAAACTCTCTGCCGTATGAAACAATACATTTTGGCTTTGAAGTATCACCTATGACGGTATAATTTTCATGATTATATTCAAATTTTACAGACACTTGCTCCTCACAGCCACGAGGATACCTAATGGCAACGGCGCCGTCGGTTCTGTAAATACTTTGATAGAGCATAGCTTCAAGTTCATTAAAATTTGACGGAGCAAAAACAGTAAGTCCTACTACCGAATTTAAAAATGAAGTATCAAAAACACCTTGGTGGCTTTCGCCGTCCTCACCTACAAATCCTGCACGGTCAATTGCAAAAATAACTTTTAAATTTTGCATTGCAACATCATGAATGAGTTGGTCGTAAGAACGCTGAAGAAATGTAGAATAAACTGCAAAAACAGGAACAAGACCGTTTTTAGCAAGACCTGAAGAAAAGGTTACTGCGTGTTGCTCGGCAATACCTACATCAAAAAATCTCTTAGGAAATTCTTCGGCAAATTTGCAAAGTCCTGTACCTTCTGCCATTGCAGCAGTGACACAACAGATTCTTGCATCATTTCTTGCGAAGTTACACATAGTTTCGCCGAAGCATGCAGAGAAGTTTTTACCACTCGTTTTAGGTTCACCTGTATTAATGTCAAATTTACCTATACCGTGGAACTGAGTAGGATTTTTTTCGGCAGGATAATACCCTTTACCCTTAACGGTATTAACATGAATAAGCACAGAATGGTTATGAGCCTTGGCAGCATTAAACACATCAACAAGAGCATTAATGTCGTGACCGTCAATAGGACCGTAATACCTAAACCCTAAATCTTCAAAAAATGTAGATTTATAAATCATCTTTCTGATTTTTGTATTGATATAAGTAAAGAACCTATTAATCTCGGTACCTACTTTAGGTATACGGGCAAGTTGGTGCTGGAATTTAGACTTAAAAGTCACATACTTTTTAGAAGTACGAATAGTAGTCAAATTCTTTGCCATTGAGCCGACATTTTTACTTATTGACATATTATTATCATTAAGCACAACAATGAGATTACTGTTATCATTGCCTGAGTTATTAAGCGCTTCATAAGCAAGTCCACCCGTTAAAGCACCGTCACCGATAACAGCAATTACTTTACCCTTTTCGCCTTTAATCTGCTTTGCCCGTGCAAGACCGACTGCAGCAGAAATTGAGGTAGAACTGTGACCTGATGAGAAAATGTCATGTTCACTTTCAACCGGACGGGTAAAGCCACTGATACCACCTTCAGTTCTGAGTGTATCGAACTTGTCCTTTCTGCCGGTCAAAATTTTATGAGTATAGCACTGATGACCTACATCAAAAACAATTTGGTCTTGAGGACTGTTAAAAACTTTGTGCATTGCAACAGTAAGTTCAACAACGCCTAAATTTGATGCCAAGTGACCACCTGTTTTTGACACGGTTTCAATAAGCATACTTCTAATATCGCTGCAAAGCTCTTCAAGCTCATTTTCATTCAATTTTTTCAAATCTTTAGGAGAATTAACTCTATCAAGAATTGACATAATATATCTCTCTTTTCAATGTAACTAAAACGAATTATTTTTTTCTGCTCACAAGAGAATTTGCAAGTTCCTTTAAGAAATCTGTTGATTCAAAAGCATTAAGCTGTTCAATAGCAGAATCGGTAAGTCTTTTAACATCGTTTTTAGCTTTTTCAATACCGACTAAAGTTGCATAAGTAGTTTTATTATTTTCAGCATCGGAACCGACAGGCTTGCCGAGTTCCTTTTCATCACCGACTATGTCGAGAATATCGTCTTGAATTTGGAATGCAATTCCAAGTGAATATGCAAATTTTGAAGCTGCCAAAAGCTTTTCCTCGTCAGCACCTGCACTTATACAACCCATAAGGCAGGCAGCAGATATAAGTGCTCCTGTTTTAAGTCTGTAAACATTGAGAAGTTGCTTAACTGTAGGGTCTTCCTTTTCATAAATAAGGTCAATTACCTGACCACCGATCATTCCACCTACACCGGCATTTTGAGCCAAAAGAAGTGATGCAGAAACTTTTTTATCGTCTGAAAGGTCGCAGGAAGCGATAATTTCAAAAGCGTGAGTAAGAAGAGCATCACCAGCAAGAAGCGCAGTATCTTCGCCAAACGCTTTATGACAGCTTGGTTTACCTCTTCTTAAATCATCGTTATCCATACAAGGCAAATCATCGTGAATAAGGCTGTATGTATGAACAAACTCCATAGCGCAGGCAAGTGGCAATGCGTCATCCCTTGAGCCACCACAAGCAACTGCAAATTCAAGTGCAAATACAGGGCGAAGCCTTTTGCCACCATTTACCAAACTGTATTCCATAGCTTCGACAACAGAGTCCTGTCCGTCATGTGAATCAGGAAGGAAGGACAAAAGCGAATGTTCAACCTTTCTGATGTCATTGCTTAATATGTTGTGAAATTCAATATCTGTCATTATTATTCTCCCTCATTTTCCTTAGTAAGCAAAGTTATCTTTTGCTCGGCTGATTTAAGCTTATCCGAGCAAATTTTTGAAAGCTTTACACCCTCTTCAAAAAGCTTAATACTTTCATCGAGTGAAGCTGTTGAATTTTCAAGTTTATTAACTATATCTTCAAGACGCTTTATCGCATCTTCGTACTTAATTTCTTCATCCATTTTTTATTACCTCTTCAACCAAACAATTGGCACTGCCATTTGAAAAAGTTATATTAATTTTATCATTTGCTTTTAAATTATCAACACTTGTTATATTTTCATTATTTTTATTAACAATTGAATAACCACGACTTAGCACTTTTAACGGGCTGAGCGCATCAAGCTTTGATACAAGAGTATTAAAACTGTTGTCATTTTTTTGAACAGTATATGTATATGCGTCAACAAGCCTTGTTTTAAGCACATCAAAATCGTCATATTTTAGGTTGACAATTTCCTGAGGTGTTGCAAGAATAGTGCTTGAAGTTAAATCATCAAGCCTTTGATATTCACGCTCAAGTCTATAAGTTAAAAGCGACAAAAGCTGTGATTTCGCATTGTCAAGAAAGTCTAAAAGACTGTTAATATCGGGTACTGCAAGCTCGGCAGCAGCACTCGGAGTAGGTGCTCTTAAATCCGACACAAAATCGCATATTGTAAAATCGGTTTCGTGGCCCACTGCCGATATAATAGGCGTGTTACATTCAAAAACAGCCCTTGCAACCTGTTCGGTGTTAAAAGCCCACAAATCCTCAAGACTGCCACCACCACGGCCAACTATAATCACATCGATATTACCGATTGAATCAAGTTTTTTAATCGACCTTACTATATCCGGCGAAGCCTGCTCACCTTGAACCAAAGTAGATGCAATAACAAGTTCGGCAATCGGATACCTTCTTTTTGTAATGTTTTTAATATCTTCAACGGCTGCGCCTATATCAGAGGTTACGACACCGATTCTTTTCGGATATTTAGGAATAGGCTTTTTATAAATTTCGTCAAAAAGTCCTTCTTTTTCAAGCTTTTCCTTAAGCTGTTCATAAGCTATTGAAAGTGCGCCGATACCGTCCGGTTGCATATCCTCAACATAAAGCTGATAGGCGCCGTCCTTATCATATACGGAAATTCTGCCACGGCACAAAACACGCATACCGTCCTCCGGTTTAAACCTGAGCCTTGACGCATAAGAAGAAAACATAACAGCCTTAAGCTGTGAATTTTCATCCTTAATAGTGAAATACATATGTCCACTTCTGAAATAGTGAAGGAAATTACTGATTTCACCGACAATGTATATGTTTTTCAAATTAACATTTTCATCAAGTATAGCTTTAATATAGGTATTAACTTGTGTTACTGTTAATGCATTAATGTTCATTTTGTTTATCTTTCAAATAGGCATAAATTGCAGTACCTGTTGCATTGTCACAGCTAAATTCAGGCTTTGCAAAATATGCATTATCAAACTTGTTTAAAATATTTGATTTAATAAAAGTGTTTGACATAACTCCACCGGCATAAATCAGTGGTAATTTGCCGTATTTTTGAATAATCAAATCAGTCATTTTTTCAAGAGTCGAATATATATATGTCAAAACAAATTTGGCTATATCTTCGTCCTTTTCACCGTTTTCAATCATAGCTTTTGTTTTATTTTCAACGCCTGAAAGCGAACAGTCAAGACCTTTCATAGAAGGTTTAATTTTATAAGTTTTTTCCGACTTTTGGGAAAGAGCATCAATTTCTTTACCACAAGGAAAAGTAAGACCGAGAAGCACACCTGCTCTGTCAACAGCCTGTCCTGCTTTTAAATCGGTACTTTGTGCAATAATTTCAGCTTTAATAATTTCATCCTTATCGGGTTTAACCAAAAGTGCTTCGGTTGTACCACCACTAAGGTGAAAAGCGATAAATTCATTATTAATAAGTTCAAGCTTATCGGCAGAATAAAGCGCAGCCAAAATATGACCGACCTGATGCGAAGTTTCATATAGCTTTGAGGTGGTAAACTTTGATACGGCAGTAGCAACATTCACCCCAACAGTAAAGCAAGGCATATAACTTCCTTCAATATTTCGTGGTCGTGCACTGACACCTATTGCAGCAATACTTTGATTATTAAATTCAAGTGCATTAACAAGACTCGGCATATTAACCGTATGCTGAAATACGGCATCACTTTGCCTAAGTCCTCTTTCACCCTGTTTAACAGTTAACAATTTCTTTTGCTGATAAACATTTTCGCCGTCGAAAAGTGAAACAGATGTAGTGTAGTTACTTGTGTCAAAACCGAGATACATAATCAGCCTCTTGCCACGGCACCGAGAATACCGTTAATGTATGACGCATCATTTTCACTTGCATATTTCTTTGCAAGCTCAACAGCTTCGTTTATTGCGATACTGTCGGCAACATCTTCAACATTTTTCATCTCATAAAGTGCTACATACAAAATAGCAAGCGTTACCTTAGGAAGTCTGTTAACCTTCCAAGATTTGGAATATTTATTAATCACTTCATTAAAATCGTCAATCGATGATTTAACGCCGGTAAAAACATCCTTGGCATATTTGCTTACAGCTTCAACATTCTCGCTGTAAAGCTCTATAACCTCGTCAATATCTTCGCCACTTGAAAACAAGCCTTCAAAAGTAAGAAGAAAAGCCTGCTCTCTCATTTCACTTCTTTTCATTGAATATTCTCCTATTTTACATAAATAAAAATTGCCGACAAAAATGAAATTGTCGGCAGATTTTGTTACTCTTCAGTTTCACAAGGTTCAGCAGAGCTTACAGGCTCCTCAAAATCAATACCGGCTACAATAACATTAACCTTTGTAACCAACTTACCGGTCATATTCTGCACTGACTCTTTAACAGAAGTTTGAACTCCTGTTGCAACCGTTTGAAATTTTTTACCCGGCGCAATATTGATATAAATGCTGATAGAAAAGCTATCATTTTCCTGTTTAATTCTGACAGGGCTCATAACCTTAAGACTGCCCTGCTTAATTGTATTAACAACATCAACGGGTTTGTTACAAAATGAAGAAACACCGTCAACATCCTTAGCTGCATTAACTGCTATTGATGAAAGAACCTCATCGGATATAATAAGCTCACCCATTGAGCTTTTTGATATTATTTCCATAATTAAGCCTCCTTGATTTTGAACCATTATATCACAAACTGAATAAATATACAAGATATTAATAAAAATAAATTGTTAATTTAGTTTGACTGAATAATAGTAACATCCTCCCAGCTGCATCCAAGCTGAGCTACTGCAATATCTTTAATCTGCAAAATAATTTTATCTGTTAAATCTTTAACATCAACAATAACATTTACCTTAGTTCCGTCTTCATTAATTATTGCAAGGCAGTTATTCACTCCTTTGGCTTTTACAAGTGTTTCAATTTTATTTTCAATTGAAATCATATCGGAAATTGACGCAATTTTTTCTGCTGCCGTTATATGCGCTTTGTCCGACTCTTTTGTCGAGTCAACTATTTTTTGAAGCTTTTCAAGACTTTCGTCACGGGAGGTTTGCCTTTCAACTCTTGCAGAAGAAAAATAGGCGTTTTCCTTTGGAGCCTGAGTCGTTGCGTCAACATATGTAGCTTCACCCAAGACCTTATCCTTTTCACTTGACACAGCACTTATTTTGGCAGGAAGGTCACTGTTTTCCCAGTACCAATTGCCTGCAACTCCTACACCGAGCAAAAGTAAAAAGCAACAAGCAGCTATTCTTGTATTTCTTGTTCTTCTTTTTTTGATTTGTTCTTCGGTTAAAACAGGCTTTTCCTTTTTAGGTTTCTTGGCATTTTCATTCTTTTTATTTTCTTTTTTCAAATTAATCACCCTTAGATTTTATTTTTGAAACAGATACTCTGTTTGTTGAAATATTAAAAAGAGAAGTAACGGTATTTATCACCTTTTCTCGAACTTCTACATCATCACCACCGTCACATACGACGCTTACGCCTTGAACTGTAGGATATTTTTCTTTAATAAGCAGTGCTTTTTCACCGTTTGATGAATTGTAAAGTACATATTCGTCCTTGCTGTCACTTGAATTTTCATCATTTTTCAGTTCGCTGTCGGTTGCGTAAACATTCTCACTACCGGTTTCAAAGGTAATCATAACTTTGCACTCACCCACTCCGGATATTGAAGAAATTATATCAGTCAGCTTTTGCTCGGTTTCCTTTGAATAGCTTGAATAATCAATTGACGATTCACTGCTTACATCTTTTTCCTTATTACTCGGTGTGAATAAAGACGACATAGCAATAAGTACAATTCCCACTAATCCAACTGCAACAATTACCTTTACTTTTTTACTGTCATTTTTTAATATTTTTGACAATGTTTCCTGAATTTTATTCACCAATATAGTACACCTTCGCATTTATTCCGAGTTTATCGAATATATAATTTTTCACTTCATCTTTGTTGAAATCATTGAGTATATATACATCAGCCGACTTTATGTAAACCTCTTCATCCTTAATGTCAACTTTCACCTCGGCTTTTGAATTTTTATAATTCCCTTTTGTCAAAGTATCTTCAATATTTGTTTTGATTATATTTTCATACGAATTTTCCTTAACTGTATTTTCATCCTCATATTCAACAGAATAATCTTCAAAATTAAGCTTAAAATCATTTGCTTTAAACGGAATAATAAAAGAAACCATAATAAATACCGTAATAACTATTTTGCCGATTTTACCCGTACTGCCCTTTGGCAAAAGAAGCGAAAAAATTACAGATATAATCAATGTTATGCAAATTGTATATGTCCATTCATTTAAAAATCTCATACACTCACCGTTTTTGATGCAACTAAAATTCCAAGCGAAATAATAGTAGTGACCATTGAAAGAATCAAAAGCACATTCACTATAAGCAGTACATTGCCGAAAGCATCAAGCACACATCCGGATTCATTATTAAAAAACACTCTTGAAAATATATTTGATACTGCAATAGATATTCTCCATACGGTCATAGTTACTATAGCCGGTAAAAATATAGCGCAAACAGTTATTATTCCGACAATACCGACACCTGTTTTAACTAAACTTGAATAGCTTTGTATAGACAATAAGCCCTCACTGATTGAGCTTCCTATAATCGGAACGACTGAATTAATCGCAAATCTAACCGACCTTAAGCCAATAGCATCTGCTCTTGATGCAACTGCTGTTTTCAGCGACAGGAAAGATACAAAAAGAGCCGACAATGTTGAAATTGCTTTGGTAATCAAACTTTTAAAAGCAGACACAACGCTTGATAAATTCAAATCTTTTCTGATTGACGAGCATATGCCTATACCCATAAAGCAATTAACTACGGGTAAAAATACATTTGCCGAAATAAAGTTAAGTGCTTGTGATAATACAAGCAAACTTGCATTTACAGAAAAAGAAGTTATTGCGCCACCACTTGAAGCACATATTATGCAAAATGCAGGAAAAAATGCATATGTAAAATCGGCACACAGTTTAATTGTTGAGCAGGCAAGTTTTAAAGACGAATACAGTTGATTGGTTAAAAACACTGCAATAACCAAATTTGTAACGGTAGAATACATATCAGATACGCAATCGTTTGACAAGCGAAAATCAAACGATTTAACAACTGATGAAAGAATTATAAAGCATATAATTACAATACAGTTTTTAATCGGTCCACTTGAATTTTTCAAAAAAAGCGACGATATATAATTCACTATGTCATTAAATGAGATACTGCTCAAATTTTCATAATTGAAATCGTCGATTCCAAGGTCTTCCAAAAGTTGCTTTGTATCATTGTCAAGCAGTTCAAATGATGACAAATCAAAATTTTCAATTTGATTTCGGTAATCTGTATTTTCATCTGCCATTGAGATAAACGGACAAAAAATCACAAAAATAAACAGCACTACTGTCAGTATGTATTTAACATTTCTTTTCATTTAAGCATTCCTGTCATAATATTTATTATTGCGCCGAATAGTGGCATAGCAGTCACAAGAATAATCACCTTTGCCGACAGTTCCGTTTGATTTGCAAGTGTATTTTCGCCACTGTCACGGCACAAATCGGAGAGAAGAGAAGCGAGCATAGACACGCCTAAAATTTTAAGCATAATTTTTATATACACGGTTAAAACAGGCATTGATGATGTAAACTCGGATATTTTATCAACTATGCTTTTTAAATCCGAAGATATAAGTAAAAATATTATTACTGCACAGACTATATTGACAAAAAGCGAAAACTCTCTTGCGTAGTCTTTTAAAATAATATTAACAAGCAGTGCCGTAAAAACTATAGCTATAATCTTAATCATAAATCAAAAAGTGATTTCACACTTGAAAACAGATTGCTGATTTGAGGTATAATCATCATCAAAACAACAATAACACCTGCAAGCGTTGTAAGCATTGCCTGTTCTTCTCTGCCACTTCTTATAAGCACCATATTAAGCACTGCCACAATTATACCTATTGCAGCTATTTTAAAGATAAAATTAATATCCATTTATCCTCCTAAACCAGCAATATCGATATAACCAAACCGAGTGATATGCAAAACGCATAAATAAGCTTGTAATGTGATTTGTAATACTGCTGATAGTCGTTTTTTATCAATCTGAAATCGTCGCTAAACTGCTTCGACTTTTTTATAAGTGAGTCAACATCGCATTTTCCTACCGAATTTATGTAATCTTTAATTTTATCGGTTTCCTTTGACTTTAACGGCGAAGATGCGTCAATATTGAAAATATCAATATCTTTTAGTTTTTCGCTGTTTTTTAAAATTGCAAAAATTCCGTTAGTGTCAGGTATGGTTGAATGCATTAAAAGTAATATTTCATCACCGACATAAATCATTTTGTCGCAAAATTCTATTTTACTTTTCTCATAGTCGGCAATCAGTATTGCCAGAAATATAAAAAAAGCCATTATCATTATTATTCCTGCTATTTTCAAAGTCGTCCTCCGTTATTTTAATAATGTCAAAATCATTAAGATTCTCATTCAAACAGATTATGTAGCTAAATTCACCCGTACAAATAAGCGAATTTAAAATTTGATTCTTAGCCAAATCCGAAAGAGATTTTAAATGAACCGACAATACAAAAGAAGCACCGCAGGAAAAGCCGAATTTTATAGCTTCCACCTCATTGAGATTTCCTATTTCATCACAAACTATAACTTGTGGTGACAAAGTTCGTACTGCCATTTCAATACCTAATGCTTTCGGATATGAGCATATAACATCACTGTTAAGACCTATGTCGAATCCTGCTGCAAGCTCACATCTTTCATCAATTACGCTGACTTTTCTGTACTTTCCGAGATAACCACTTGAAAGAAGCCTTGCAATATCACGAAGCATAGTCGTTTTGCCACTCGACGGTGGTCCTGCTACAATAAAGCTTGTGTTTTCATTTTTATAAATCAAATTAAGTATTTTTCTTGAACAGTCACATATATTATGTGATATTCGTATATTCAATGAAGAAATATTGCGAATACTTGTAAGCTCATTATTTTTATACACTGCCTGACCTGCTATTCCGATTCTTGAGCCTGTTTCGTCGGTAACATAGCCTTTAATCATTGTATTCATATTTGTGTGATAAGAATTATTGCAGTAATTATTAAGTATCAAAATAAAGTCATCTGCACCGATAGTTTTGCAATCGGCTGTGTAATGATTGATAAGCTTGTCATATTTGCTGATAAAATAAGGGCTGTTAAGAACATAAACAACAATAGGTTTATTAACCCTGAGTCTTATTTCTGTTATATTTGCAAGAGTAACAGAATCAAATGACAAAAATACGCTTTTTAACTTTGGCGACAGTTTGTCAACAGCACTGAATATATTGTCCATAAAATCACCTTGATTAATAATATGCTCAAATTTAAAAATATATAACAAAATTTCGGTTGAACTGTAATATTAAATGTGATAATATATGTATACTAATAATAATTTAATTGTCGGAGTTATATATAAATGAATCAAATATCAACATTAAAGCCAAAAACAAATAAAATCATTAACGGCGAAAGCGTAAGCTACTCATTAATGAGTATTATTTCTATTTTCGTTTTATTCGCACTAAAGCAATTTTTTAAAACATTTTTAGGCGTTTCTGCAACTGTGAGCTGTATAGTCGCTTTTATTGTTGCAAGTATCGTTTCTTATATACTTGAGAGAAAATTTGTATTTGCAAAAAAAGTCAATGCATCAAATACAAAGCAAATTATATTTGTCCTATTAAGATTTGCCGTTAATTTCGGCTTTTACAAGCTTGCCGATTTTGCATTTTATAATCTTCTTGATATGCCGATTTCTTTCGCTTGGTTTATCGCATTGCTCACTGCGTTTCTATTTAATTATGTTTATGACAGAACGCTTGTATTTGACTGTGCTTATGAAGCGTCAAGCGTTAAGTATTCAAAAATATATAAACTTTTCTACGACAACAGATATATCGTTTTATCAGCCGGCATAGCAACGGTATGTATGGCTGTACTTTACATTTTCAATTCTGCGTTTCCTTTTGGCGACTATACGGTTATGAGAATGGACCTTTATCACCAATACGGTCCTTTATTTGCCGAGCTTTACGACAGAATAGTTGAGCATAAAAGCTTGCTTTATTCTTGGACAACCGGTGGTGGTTCAAGTTTTTTGGGTAATTATCTCAATTATCTTTCAAGTCCGTTAACGGTATTAATTTTTCTTTTTGACAAAGAAGATATTTCCTTTGCAATCACATTTCTTGTTGCCGTAAAATGCATTTTATCGGCAGGTACTTTCAGCTTTTATCTCAAAAAAGCCTACGGTAAGGACAATATGTATGTAACTGCATTCGGTGTTCTTTACGCTTTCAGTGCCTACTTCCTTGCTTATTACTGGAATGTAATGTGGCTTGACGGAATGATTATGTTGCCTCTTATTGTTTTAGGTATTGAAGAGATATTTAAAAAGGGTGACATTAAGCTTTACACGGCTTCTATGGTAATTTTATTCTTTGCAAATTACTATATGGGCTATATGAGTTGTATTTTTGCCGTTCTTTATTTTCTTGCTTACTTCATTATTTCATTTAATAACGACGGCAAGCTTAACCCTAATGCTCATTTTGAAAAGAAATTTTCAACAAAAGCATTAATGAATATCACCTTTATCAACAGAGGTATAAAGTTTGCAGTTGCAAGTATTCTTTCTGCAATGATTTGTGCAATTACGCTTGTACCTGTATTTATGATTCTAAAAAACAGTTCGGCTACATCTGGTACATTTCCTGATACATTTACAAGCTATTTTGACTTGCTTGATTTAATTACTTCTCACTTTGCAGTGCTTGAAACTACAATAAGAAGCAGTGGCGATAATGTACTTCCGAACATTTACACAGGTATTCTTACCCTTATTCTTTTGCCGTTATTCCTTATTAATGACAAAATCAAAATCAGAGAAAAAGTCACATATGTTTTACTCATAGTTTTCTTTGTTTTCTGTTTTAACAACAACTGTGCAAACTATATTTGGCACGCCTTCCACTTCCCTAACGACTTACCTTACAGATTTTCTTATATGTATTCATTCATAATTGCCGTTATGGGATACAAAACAGTAACTAATCTCAAAGGCTTAAAGCTTAAAGATATAACATATGTCGGTCTTGCTTTAATTGCAATTGTTATCGTTTGTCAAAAATTCCTTACAAACAAAATGACAAATGCTACTATTTATGCAACAATTATCTTTATTGCATTATGGTGTGGTTATCTTATTATTTGCAAAAACAAGAGCGTACCAAAAAGGCTTTTAAGTGCAACTCTCGTTGTGTTTATTATCGGCGAAACAGTCATCAGTTCAATTACCGGTATTGAAATTTCACAAACTAACGGTGCATACAAAGAGAATTTTGACACATATACAGATTCAATAAACTATATCAAAAACAATGACAAAGACTTTTACAGAAGTGAGCTTTGCTATTTGAATACTCGAATGGACCCTGCGTATTACAATTACAACGGTGTATCTGTATTCTCATCTATGGCTTATGAGTCTTATTCCGAGCTTCAGCATAACCTCGGTATGTTCGGCAACAGAATCAACAGTTACACTTATAACACGCAAACACCTGTATACAATATGATGTTTAATATTAAATATTTAATTCATACAGATGTAAGTCTTAAACCGTCTGCTAATCTTTATACTAAGGAATATACTGCATATGACGAAGGCAGTACCGTTTATAAAAACAAATATAATCTTCCTATCGCTTATTGCGTAAATTCAAATATTGAGGACTGGGCAACAGATGAAGGTGACCCGTTTGAAATTCAAAGCGATTTTATTGAGCTTAGCACCGGATATAAAAACATATTTAAAAATGTTGATTATATAAGCACCGATTTTGACGGAGTTACAGGCGACGAAGTTACTCAAAACGGAACATTCTGGCTCAATAAGAGCACTGCCGATTCAACATACGGTACCGAAACAGTCACTCTTTCACCTACCATTGACGGAAATCTTTATCTTTATGTTAAGTCAAGCGACCTTAAAAGTTTAACCGTTAACTCGGAAAAAGTTTCCGATATGACTCAAAACATTGACGAAGAATATATATTTGATTTAGGCTTCCACAATAAGGGTGACGAAGTTAAGGTTTCACTCGATGCAGGCACTATGGAAAGTGAAAGCACTTCGTTTGATTTTTACTCTTACAGTTGTGATGATACTGTTCTTAAAAATGCTTACAACTCGCTCAAATCGGGCGCTATGACAGTTGAATCATATAACGACACCTCAATAAAAGGCACAATTAATGCCAAAGAGGATTGCTATTTATATTCATCAATTCCGTACGATGACGGTTGGAGCGTTTATATTGACGGTCAAAAGGCTGAAACATTTGAAATCGGCGGAACACTTCTTGCCGTTGAGTTAAAAGCAGGAAATCATAAAATCGAGTACAAATATTTCCCATCAGGCTTTAGCTACGGCATTATTATCACGGCAGTCACTGCAGTTGGAATATGCAGTTATTTAATATATAACAATTCATCTTTAAAATTAAACAAAACAAAAAGAAGAAAAAAAGAAAAAATTGTAGAATAGTTAAAAAAGAGCATATTTCAAAAAAACATATTTACAATATTAGGCTTTTATTGTAGAATAATCGTGAACTTTTGAGAGGAGCGTCTTATTAAAATGGCAAGACAAACAGCAATCAGTATTAACACAATTCCTATCGGACCACTTGGTATAATCGGTATGCCGGGTTGTGAAGAATTAACCGACAAAATTGACAAGTACCTTGTTAAATGGCGTAAAACACAAGCTATTGAACACGCAGAGTCAATCGCATTTTTCGGTTATCAAAGAGATACTTATAAAATTGACATCTCTATTCCTCGTTTCGGCAGTGGTGAAGGTAAAGGTGTTATAAACGAAAGCGTAAGAGGTTACGATATTTATATTGTATGCGATGTATTCAACTACAGCTGCACATACAATATGTACGGAATGGAAGTTCCTATGTCACCGGACGACCATTTCGCAGATTTAAAGAGAGTTATTTCAGCTCTTTGTTCTAAGGCTAAAAGAGTTTCCGTTATTATGCCTATGCTTTATGAAGGCAGACAGCACAAGAGAAGCTCAAGAGAATCACTTGACTGTGCTATGGCACTTAAGGAGCTTGTTCATCTCGGCGTTGAAAATATCATTACTTTTGACGCACACGACCAAAGAGTACAAAATGCTATTCCTGACAAATCATTTGAAAATGTTATGCCTACATACCAGATGATTAAAGCGCTTGTAAACAATGTTGACGATTTAAAGGTTGATAAGGACCATTTAATGATTATCTCACCTGATGAAGGTGCTCTTCACAGATGTATTTACTTTGCTACTCAGCTTGGCGTTAACCTCGGTATGTTCTACAAGAGAAGAGATTATACAAGAGTAGTTAACGGCAGAAACCCTATTGTTGAGCATCAATACCTCGGCGATTCTGTTAAGGGTAAAGACATTATTATTGTTGACGATATGATTTCTTCAGGCGAATCAATGCTTGAAGTAGCAATGAAGCTTAAGAATTTAGGATGTAACAGAATTTTCGTATGCACAACCTTCGGTCTTTTCTGCAACGGTCTTGATGTATTTGACAAAGCATATGCAGATGGTGTATTCTATAGAGTGTTCACTACTAACGGTGTATATCAATCTCCTGAACTTTTGAGCAGAGAATGGTATGTAAGCGTTGAACTTTCTAAATATGCAGCTTACTTCATTGACACACTCAATCACGATATGTCAGTTTCAAATCTCCTTGATTCTTCAGAAAAGATTGATACTTTATTAAAGAAAAAAGGCTTAAAGGAGTAAAATTTATGGCAAAGCAAAAATTGTCAAAAGCTAAAATTGCTATAATCGTCGTTGTAGCAGTTATTGTTGCGCTTGTAGCTGCCGGTGGTATCTACTGTGTTGCAACAGACCAGTCCCCTGCAACTGCTGTAAGCAGTGCTTTTTCTAAAGAAGATAAGCTTATCGGCAAATGGCAGAGTCAATCATCACCGGGTCTTTCTGCTTATGTATTTTATGACGACGGTACATATGACTCATACCTTTCAACTGTTAACTTCTCAGGTAATTTTACCGTTAAAGGCAACAAGTTGACTCTTGTTAACCCAACTACAAAGGCTACCGTTACTTACAAGTTTAAAGTTAAAGGTAAAACTCTTACTTTAACTCTTATTGAGGACGGCAAAGAAACAGAAGTTAATAAATACGATTCAGTTGACGAACTCAAGCAAAAAACACTCGCTGACCTTATCGGCGAAGCTGCTACCAACACTGACTCAACAACTGAAAAAGCAAACTGATAAACAAAGCCCTACATCATCAGATGTAGGGTTGTTCTTTTTTATACAGGCTATTCATATACATTACCAAGGAAGGTGAAATCTTTGATTGGTAATGTAGAAAAAAGATGCATTGACTTAGGTCACTACATAATTGCAACAGGCGCTACGGTAAGGCAGGCTGCTGTTGTATTTGGTATAAGCAAATCGACAGTACACAACGATGTAACAAAGCGTCTTGCTATGATTAATCCACTTTTATGCAGTGAAGTCAAACAAGTTCTTGAGCAAAACAAAGCAGAAAGGCATATTCGTGGTGGCCTTGCAACTAAAGAAAAATACAGAAAATTAAAAGACAATAAAGCATTGAATAATAAATAGATTAGTGATATTATAAAAGAAGCAAATAAAAGGATGTGTAAATATGAAAATTGGATTTATCGGCTGTGGCAATATGGCATCGGCTATTATCAACGGAATTATTGAAAGCAAAGCTGTTGAGGCTTCAAATGTTTATGCTTATGACATTTACGAGCCGGCTGTAAAAAAAGCCGTTGAGAGCAGAAATATAAATGCTTGTGGCAGTGAAATCGATGTAGTTAAATCAAGTGATATAATTTTTCTTGCCGTTAAGCCGAATGTTCAAGCAAGTGTTTTAAAAACCATTGACGGTGAAATCGGCAACAAACTTTTAATTTCAATTGCAGCAGGTAAAACTATTGAGTTTATTGAAAGTAATCTTAAATGCAAAGCTAAAATCGTCAGAGTAATGCCTAACATTAATGCAAAAGTCGGTGAAGCAATTTCTGCCTACTGCTTTAACGAGCTTGTAAGTGACGAAGATAAAAATAATGTTGAAAAGCCTTCAAAAGGTATCGGAAAGGTACTTTGCCTAGACGAAAGCTTTTTCCCTCTTTTCGGTGTTATCGGTGGCTGTGGTCCTGCTTTTGCTTATATGTTTATCGACGCAATGGCTCGTGCCGGAGTTAAAAATGGAATGAAGAAAAGTGACGCTCTTATGATTTCGGCGCAAACCGTTTTGGGTAGCGCCAAGATGATTTTGGAAAGTGGCGAACATCCGTGGCAACTTATAGATAATGTATGCTCACCGGGTGGTACAACAATTGAGGGCGTAACTTCGCTTCAAGCTGACGGCTTTGAATCTGCTGTTCATAACGCTGTAGATAAAGCATTGGATAAGGATAAAAAGTTATAATATTAATTAACGGGCAGATGATGTCTGCCCCTACGGTAGTCTTAAAATTCAAACTTTTGTAGGGGCAATTATCATTCGCCCGTTTTTATATCTAAACTAAATATTAATACTTTGGTAATTTATTGACAATCTCCACTTTTCTATGTTATATAAAGATTAGAGGTGGTTATATGAAATATACATTAAAATCTTATGCTACAGACACTTTAATGCTTGGTTTATCTGTTTCAATCATATCCGTTTTACCTTATTAATTATTTTAAAAATTAGAAGATAAATTATAGTTTATAAAAGGTTGACGGCTGACGCCACATTATATTTTTCTCTCCCTCAGTCACTGTCCCTCAGTCACTGTCGTGACAGCTCCCTCATCAGAGGGAGCCAAGTTCTTGCTTCCCTCTGACGAGGGAAGTGTCAGCTATGCTGACGATAGGAGAGATAGGCGAACGCAGTTCGCCCCTACGGTAATTTTTTTAATATAGATAGTCTAAAATGACAAGACTTTCGTAGGGGCGACCTGTGGTCGCATGCCAATCCTTCAGTCGGTAAACCGACAGCTCCCTTTGCAAGGGAGCCTTAACTTACTACACTAAACTATAATTTATTACTCCAAAAGAAAAAGCTCGGATTAACCGAGCTTTTTGTATTATATGATTACATATTCTTTTTAATTTCGTCAACCATATCGGTCTTTTCCCAAGAAACACCGAGGTCTTCCCTGCCCATATGACCATAGGCAGCAAGCTTTTCATAAATAGGCTTTCTAAGGTCGAGTCTGTCGATAATAGCAGAAGGACGAAGGTCAAATACCTTATTAACAATATCAGCAATTTTTTCGTCGTCCATCTTGCCTGTACCGAAAGTATCAACCATAACAGAAACAGGCTTAGCAACACCGATAGCATAAGCAAGTTCAACTTCACACTTATCGGCAAGACCTGAAGCTACGATATTCTTAGCTACCCAACGAGATGCATAAGCAGCACTTCTGTCAACCTTTGTAGGGTCCTTACCACTGAAAGCGCCACCACCGTGACGAGCATAGCCACCGTATGTATCAACGATAATCTTACGGCCTGTAAGACCTGAGTCACCGTGAGGACCACCGATTACAAATCTGCCTGTAGGGTTAACAAAATACTTAGTATCTTCGTCAATAAACTCAGCAGGAATAGTAGTCTTGATTACCTTTTCGATAATATCATTTCTAAGCTGCGAAAGTTCAACATCAGCACTGTGCTGGCTTGATACAACAACAGCAGTAACCTTAACCGGCTTATCGTCGTCATATTCAACAGTTACCTGAGTTTTACCGTCGGCATAAAGATAAGGAAGAGTACCGTCTTCCCTAACCTCTGTAAGCTTAACAGCAAGCTTATGAGCAAGGCTGATTGGAAGAGGCATAAGCTCTTCTGTTTCATTACAAGCGTAACCGAACATCATACCCTGGTCCCCTGCACCGTTGAGGTTATATTCGTCCTCTTCGTCGTTCTTAAGTTCAAGTGACTTATCAACGCCCATAGCAATATCAGGTGACTGGTGGTCAAGAGCAAGCAAAACAGCGCAAGTATTGCCGTTAAAACCTTTCTTGTCATCATCATAACCGATGTCGCAAACAGTTTTTCTAACGATTGACGGAATGTCAACCTTAGCCTTAGTAGTAATTTCGCCCATAACAAGAACCTGACCGGTTGTACAAGTAGTTTCGCAAGCAACACGGCTTTGTGGGTCCTGTTCAATCATAGCGTCAAGAATAGCATCTGAAATTTGGTCACAGATTTTGTCAGGATGACCTTTTGTTACAGATTCACTGGTAAACAAATGTTTTGACATAATGAATTTCCTCTCATCAAAAATATTTGTTAATTGCTTTAAAAAAGAAAAAAGCACACGAAACGAGCGTGTGCACTAAGCTATCATCACTCGGTAAGCCGCAGGTATTAGCACCTTACTAAACAGCAGGTTGCTGTGGTTTCACAGGGCCTGTCCCTCAACCACTCTTGATAAAGCATATTAACATCACACATATAATACATCATAGTTTTGATAAAGTCAACAAATATTTATAAATTATAAAGGTTATTTTATATTTACTATTGTAATTTCTTAATAAATAGTTTATAATTATATAGCAATTAAAGGCATATAGCCTTATAAGGAGGAAAATTATGGCAAAGAAAACCGTATTTATTACCGGTGGTACAGGTAATATGGGTTGGGCTGCCGTTCAGGAAATGCTTAAGCATCCAAGCGACATCAATATTAAGATGCTCGCAAGAAAGAGCCCAAAGAATGAAGAAAAACTTAAAGATTTAATGGCTAAGCCAAATGTCAAGATTGTTTGGGGCGACCTTAACGATTACGATTCAATTCTTGAAGGTGTAACAGGTGCTGACTATGTTCTTCATGTTGGCGGTATGGTTTCACCTACAGCTGACTGGAAGCCTTACAGAACACAGAAAACAAATATCGGTGCTGCACAGAGCATTTGCAAGGCTGTACTTGCTCAGCCGGATCCTGATGCTATCAAGGTTTGCTACATTGGTACTGTTGCTGAAACAGGTGACCGTAACTACCCTATCCATTGGGGCAGATGTGGTGACCCTATTAAAATTTCTATCTATGACCACTATGCAATTTCCAAGACTGTTGCTGAGCGTACATTCGTTGAAAGCGGCATTAAGAACTGGGTTGTAATGCGTCAGTCAGGTATCCTTTATCCTAACATTCTTAAGAATATGGACCCTATTATGTTCCATGTTCCTATCAACGGTGTACTTGAATGGTGTACAGTTGAAGACTCAGGCAGACTTATGTGTAACCTTGTTCTTGAAGATAAGGCAGGTAACCTCGGTTCTGACTTCTGGAATCACTTCTATAACATCGGTTCAGGTAAGGAATACAGAATTTCTAACTATGAATTTGAGTTTCTCCTTCTCGGTACTCTCGGACTTGCAGGTCCTGAAAAGCTCTTCGAGCCAAACTGGTTCATCACAAAGAACTTCCACGGTCAGTTCTATGCAGACGGTGACAAACTTGAAAACTATCTCCACTTCAGAGAAAACCTTCCTGTTAAGGATTACTTCAACAGACTTGCTGACCAGGTTGAATTTTACTTCAAAATACCAAGATACCTTCCAAAGAATCTCGTAGCTGCTTGTGCTAAGCCATTTATGAAGAAAATTGCTGAAACTCCTAAGTTCGGTACTCTTGACTGGGTTAAGACTAATGACCCTGTTCGTATGTCAGCTTACTATGGCACTATGGAAGATTACAAGAAGATTCCTTCAAAGTGGGAAGACTTTGAAATCATCAAGTTTGATAAGGACAACAGCGCTGCTGAACAGTTCAAACTTGACCATGGTTATGATGAAAGCAAGCCTGAATCAGAGCTTGACATTGAAGATATGAAGCAAGCTGCTAAGTTCCGTGGTGGTGAATGCCTCAGCGAAACAATGGTTAAAGGTGATATGGCTACTAAGCTTAAGTGGAAATGTGGTACTTGTGGCGCTGAATTTGAAGCTTCACCTGCTCTTATCCTTCTCGGTGGTCACTGGTGCCCTGAATGCTACATTCCTCAGAAGGAATGGAACTACGATGAAATCGCTAAGACTAACCCATTCTTTGCACAGGTTTGGTATCCTAACCACACTAAGGAAGAACACAATGTTTACAAGTTTGACGACCTCTTCCACATTGACGGCGTTAAGTGGGATGACATCAAGCACTAAGCTTTGTGTAAAAACTAATTACATAAAATTAACACCTTGCATTAATACTTAGGTATTGCAATGGTAGAATGAGGCTTTGACTGTAAAAGGTCAGAGCCTTTTTCTGTATCTGCAATCCGTACATTGGTCTTTTCATTTTTTATTCTGTATAATGAAGTTACCAAATACAAGGAACTTTCGATATGAAAACTTTTTGAAAATAACAACGGTGATTACACGCAACAATAAGGCACAGCTTACGCAGAAAAATTCCGTAGGCTGTGCCTTAATTTAGTTTATTTAATTAAAATGTTTAAAGACCGGTTAGTTATCCAAACGATAATTTTCTCGTTATGGACACCCTAAGACCTGATTTTTGTATTCGACTTCTTTATTTAAGGTCAAGACCGTTTACCCAAGATTCAACATCACTTGAGGAAGTGTTTGAAGAAAATCTTTCGCCGTCCTGCCAATTACCTGTTCCTGCCATTTCAGCTAAAAGGTCGCCACTCTGACCTAAACTAGAAGAAGATGAAGTGCAAAACGGAATAACGGTTTTGCCGGTGAAATCATTACCCTTAACAAAATTGTTTACAGGCCAAGCAGCAATACCCCACCAAATCGGATAACCGACAAATACAGTATCATAATCAGACCAATTATCAGGTGTTGTCTTTGTAAGAGGTACATCACGCTTGCTTTCGTCGTTGTGCTCAACATTTACACGGCTGTTGTCATCAGTCCAGTCAAGGTCATCACTTGTGTAAGGGTCAACAGGTGTAATCTCAAACAAATCTGCTCCGGCAGTATCGGCTATAGTTTCTGCAACAGCTTTTGTGCTACCTGTTGCTGAAAAATAAACGACTAATATTTTTGAACTTGTATTTGAATTTTGGGTATTTTCATCGGTAGATTTTGAAGCATCTGC